>PAAW01000061.1 GCA_002699515.1 Methanobacteriota archaeon | reverse complement strand
TAATCGAGATAGTTTTGAAGGTGAAGGTGGTTCATTTATGATTGGCCCAAATGCTTTTGGACATGTTGGCTTTGGAGGCAGTAGTGCTACCTTTGCTGATCCCGATTGTAAGATGTCTTTTGGATATTTGGTTAACAAATTAGGTGGTGAGTATCTAATTAACGAAAGAGGACAAAGCCTAATAAATGCTTCCTACAACTCTTTAAAATAATATAATAAAAATAATGAGTTCTCATACAGCGTTAGCAAAATTTATCCATTGGACATTTACTTTGTTGTATGCATATGGAATATTTAAACAAGTTGATGATCTAACTGAGCTTGAAGATGCTTCATTACTTAATTTTGAAATTCTATTCGCAACAATTTTTTTGATCATTACTATAGTCCGATATATTTATATGAAAGATACTCCAGTTTTGCTAGGTGCAAATGATCACATCCCCAAAGGTCATCTTTTTATAGCAAAGACTGTTCATAGACTGGTTTATTTTAGCTTAATAATGTTGCCTGTTACGGGACTCTTAATTGCTGGTCTTTTTAATTTAGGAATGGGAGGCATAGAAGTTGCAATTATAATACATGAGTTTTCCGCATTTCTCAGTTACGTAGTAATTGCTCTCCATGTAATTGCTTCTCTTTATTCAAGATTTAAAGGTGAAGGAATGTGGAGTGCTATGGTACCAATTTGGAAAGAAACAAAAAAAAATGATTCTGATCTAGTATCCAGACTTGAAGTTATTGAAAATAATATATATAAAAAAGTTGAAAAAAGAATTACTAAATAAAAACTTATTATTTTCTTAAATAAATAATTATTGATTCATTGATTAAATAAACCTTGTATTTTTCATTTAGCATTTTCATAATGTCCTTGAATCGACTTACATACATTGTTTCAAAAATTAAAAATTTAGGATTAAGTTCAAATATATTTTTTATAATAATATCTAAATCTAGTTCAATCGAAACTATTAAATCAACAGCTCTATTTTCATTATTTAAAATAAAGTCTTCAAATGTAGTAATTAAAACATTGCTACCAGTATTATTTTGATATTTTTCAATATCATTTTTTGAAATTTGTTCAAAATTATCAATGCCCACAAAATTATTTTTATTAATAATCTTTTGTAGGTATATGAACAAATTACCAATTCCTGAGGGGTAATCTATGATTAAGCCATCACCTATTAAGTTTTTATCAATTAGATTCTTGATTTCATTAATTGCAAAAATATTAGCTGGATATAAATGGAAGGAATTAATATAGTCAAAATCTTTAAATTTTGTTGATTCAAGAATTCTATAACCATAGCCGAAATAATTTAAATTTGTAAAATAATTACTATTTACAACTTTATTCAAATGTTCAGAATTCTGAATAGATAAGTTGGTTTCTTTATCAAAATTCAGTTTTTTGATTGCAGACAAGCTTTGTAAATTATTTAATTCTTTGTTCTTATTAATTAATTTATTGTTCATAAAAACTGCATTTAAAAAATCAAAATCAAAATTGTTATTAATACTTAACAATGGATGCCTTAAGAATATACCTATCTTTTTGATTAACCATTTAAGCTTATTTATGGTGATATTCAAATTATTCCTTTAAGTTTTTATATAGTTGCTATTAAATTATATTAAGAATGGTGAGTAAATCTAGCATTAATAAAAACTTGTATCTAGATATCCAATTTATGACTATTTAGAAGTAATATTGATATTGCAATGGCATCTACAGAAAAATTACTAAAAAAAATATTAGAAAAAGATCATGTAAATTCATTAATTCATGTTGGGGGGCATAAAGGAGAAGAAATTGACTTTTACAATTCGTATAAATTGTCAAATGTAATTTATTTCGAACCTATAAAGTTATTCTACTTAGAGATTAAAGAAAATATTAAATCAAGAGATTTATCAAACTTTGAAGCATACAACTTGGCACTTGGTTCTGAAAATAAGAATGAAGAGATACATGTTGCAGATGGTAATTCATCAGGAAGCAGTTCTTTACTTGAACCAAGACCATCAGATATCTCATTTAGTAAAAAAGAAATGATTCAAGTGAAAACTTATGAATCTTTAGATATTAACAATATAGATCTAGCAGTGATTGATACTCAAGGTTATGAACTAGAAGTCTTGAAAGGTATGGGGGGTAAAATAAATGAATTTAAATATCTTATTGTTGAATTTAGTATGTTTGAAGGTTATATAAATCAAGTTGTATTTAAGGATTTAGAAGAATTCTTGATAAATAATTCCTATACAAGAATAAGAACTATTAGAAAACTTAATCACAAAAAATATAATGATTCAAATTACGGTGATGCAATTTATATCAATAATAAATTATTAAAAGCTTGGAAAGTAAGTTTTTATAGAGTAAAAAATATATTCATTGATAGTAAAATATATTTTTTTCTAATAACTTTTTTTGATGTTCCATTTCATATCAAAAAGTTAAAACAACTTATAAAAAAAATAATTTATTAAACTCGTGAAGCTTAACGGCTTTAACTATTTCTTTTTAGAGAAAAAATATTTATCAACATTTTTATACCATCTTTAAAAGGCTTAACAGTCGATTGGGTTTCGGTTGCTAGCTCTTTTACAGGTATTTCAGAAATTTTTTTATTCTTTTTAAAAGCCTTAACAATTAACTCAGTTGTAACAAGAAACTCTTCATTTTCTAATTTATTAATCTGATCTAATATATTTTTTTTGAATATAATTGTCCCCTGTGTGTCTTTAAATGGAATACCAAAATTTACACGTAGCAATATGTTAAAGATTTTTGAATACATTTTTCTCGAAATAGTTCTATTTATTTGTGATTCTTTATGTCCCTTAGATCCGATAAATAAGTCAAAATTATCCCATAATTTATTTTTCTCTACATAAGCAATATCAGAAGTCCCAAAACTAAAATCTGCTGGAACAATATATATCCATTCATGCTTACAATGTTTTAAACCTTCAATCAATGCATTTCCTAAACCTTTTTTTGATTCATAAAGAGAAACATCAAATTGCTGTTTATATTTGTTAATAGTTTCAATAGCAATTTTTTTTGAATTATCAGATGAATCATTTTCTACAACAATTAACTGGATTTCTTTAAAGAGAATACTCTTGATAATTAATGATATTGTACTTTCAATATTGCTTTCTTTATTATGAAGCGGTACAACAATAGAGACTGTCTTCTTAGATTTAACTTTTTCAACTTTATACATTTTATATTAATTATTTTAGTTGTATGATTTTTGTTTTACTTAGATGCTAATTTTTACTTTTTGTTTTATGGGACAAAAAGTTATCAATTGTAACTAAATATATAGGAAGCAAAAGATGGAAGCAATTTATTATATATCTGTAACTTGAATCAATTTGAACGTTTGTCCAAATAAATATATAGAGAACAAATACTAATACGGTATTGAATAGAAAAATTAAACTAGCGTTTTTAAATTTCATAAAATTTTTGTTCAGATTTACAAAGAAAAGAATTGTTAATACGAACAAAAAGACAGATAAGGGCCTGTCAATTAAAAATTGATTAATGACATTGAAAAAGTTGCTGTAATTAATTGTTCTCTCTAACTCAATTGCTGAACCATAATTGTCAAAATAATTCGACCAAGTTATGTCAATATTCAAGAAAATATAATTTATAAATGATATAAAAACTCCTGAGATACCCAGTCCAAGTGTAAAAACAGTAATTCTTCTAATAAGAAATAAATAAACAATATAAAAAATTGCAATTAAGGCTATAAATTGCTTACTAAAAAACAATACCCCTAATAAAAATATCGATAGATTTTTTTCTTTTTTATTGTTTGATTCTTCTGAAGAATAAAAAAGAACTGCAAAATAATAACTAACAGCTGATTCCAACATCAAAGAATTAAATAATAAATATCTAAACCAATGACTATTCAGTGTAACTACTAATAAAACAATTGAAAGAATTGCTTTAGAAAAGGTTGAGCTTTTATATTCGTAAATAAAAAGCATTGTTAAGAAATAGAATACATTTTTAATAAAAGGAAAGAAAACAAAGCTTTTAACACTAGTGCAAATAAGAGTAAATAAGGAACTTATGTGCGAAATTAATAACCCATAACCACTATGACCTGGGAAATTCAGCAATGCAAAATGATAATTGCTTTCAAAAATTTTTGTTGTAACTGGCAACCAAACCTTGTCTTCATCTGGAACTGTAAAGTAAGTTGTTTGTAATTCGTAAGTTGATATCAAATTTTCGACTACAAACTCTCTAGTAAGCAAAGATAATAAAACAAATAATAAGAAAGCTTTTTTTTCAACTTTCTTATTTGTAATTAAAAAAATAAACCATAAAAGATTTATAAAGAGAAAGAGGGTTTTAAATGAAACCTCCTTAGCAAGAAATAACAAATGATTATCAATGATAAAAAAACTAAAAACATAAATAGCAATTGAAAAAGATATTGAATTTAAACCAAAAGCTATTTGTATTTGTTTTCCAACAAAAAATAAATATAAGAAAAGCAAAAAACTAATGAATATATTTATAAAGTCCGTATTTGTTAATGATATAAATCTTGTTTCTCTTGGTAGGAGATTAAAAAAATAATTATAAAATATAGGTGAAAAGAAAAATAAAAGTAAGAATAGATTTTTTTTGTTGGTAGTTTCAAGCATTTTTTCCAAATTTTTTACCTAAATATAAAGAAAATAGTGTTTCACAATGATATGTTAGTGAATTGAGTCGGACTATCAAAACTTCATTTATCATTCTTACTATTTAATATTGTATAATTATAACCAATGCTTACAGTTCTAGTTCCGTCATATAATGAAGAGAATATTATACAAAAGTCAATTGACAGTATTTTGAGTTGGTCAAAAAATAATAATATAGAGATTGAGCTAATAGTTATAAATAACAATTCTTATGATGACACAGAAAAAATATGTAAAGAAAATTTAGATAGATTAGATCAAGAAAAAAATTTTAGATATATAAATGAACCTAAAAAGGGGAAAGGGTTTGCAGTAAAAGCAGGTCTTAGTAATGCTTCTTCGAATAAAATATTAATTCTAGACGCTGATCTTTCTGTAGGAATTGACCAGTTTGATATTAATTGGTTAAATATAGAAAACATTTCAATATCAGGAAATAGGTTTGCTGGTGAGGTAATTGGGACACCCTTAAGGAGAAATTTTACTGGTAAAATTTTTAGCTTTATTGTTAGAACTTTATTTAAAATACCAATAGAAGACACACAGTGTGGTTTCAAATATATTTCTTATAACAATATCTCAAAATTAAATAACATCTTATCAGTTGGTAATTTTGCATATGATGTTGATCTTTTACTTGCATTAAATTCTTTAAAAATAACACTAGAAGAGGTGCCCGTTATATATATTCACAATAATGAAACTTCTGTAAATATATTTACTGATTCAATCTCAATGTTTTTTAGTTTATTATTACTAAAGAAAAAATATTAAATACTAAACACTCTTGCATTTATCAACATAACTTAAGAAAATATCTTCAGACCTCAATGTTGTTTTTTCAACTATAAAATTTTCGCACTCTACTTTTATGTCTAAGTTATTAAAACCACAAATATCATTTTTCAACATCGGTCTATGAATATAAACTAAATAAAATTCTTTATTTTTACTATTTATATTATTAATTATTTTTAAATTATTGTTTTCAAAGTAGGTTGTAAATACATGCTCTGGATTACAAAAATATACTTCTCCAGAAACTTCTTTATAATTTAACACTTTCATCAACTCTTTTCCTGAGTAACCCCAATAATCAGTCTGCCAATCTCCACACCCACCGACTTCGTTACAATCAAGTGTTATATTGGTTTCATCTGCTAATTCATTAAAATATATATATTTATAAGGCCCTAAACCCCATTGTGTGTATCCAAGATATGTAAAAATAATAAGAAGAAAGATTATTTTTACATTTTGTCTCAAATTAATAACTCTTAAGGTTTCAACAAATAACAATACAAAAAAAGGAACTAGAAATAGATATTGTCTAATTCCGTCATAAACAACTGGTCTAAGATAAATAAAACCAGCAATGACTACAGCTATAAAATATGCTGAATAAATTAAAGTTGTCGTAGCTCTTTTTGATTTATTTGATATCTCCGTAATAATGAAAAATAGTGTGAAGAAAAGTGAGACATGAAATATCAAAGGTAGTTTAAAATTTAGCCAGGTAATTAAGTAAAAAGGATTGACATCCATTGCAAAAGAAAAATTTCCATTTGTTAGTACATAAGAATCCCAATAAATATTAAATTGTGTATTTATAGACTCTTCAAACCATAATCTTGGTTTTTGCCAAGCTGATGGAGTCCCAATAATTAAAACAATGAGAGAAGTAAACATTATGCGAAACCAGGAAAAGACAAATTGTTTAATTGATTCAAGATTTTTATTTACATATAAAAAGAAAAAAGAAAAACAAATAAATATAAAAGCAAACCCATTAAGCCTTACTAATAACAATAAGCCAAAAAATATTCCAAGTTTTATATCTTCCCTGTATGAGTTATTTTTTATGTTTTTTAAATAATATAAAAAGAAAGAGGACGCTAACAAGTTTTGAACCATAAATGGTATGTCTTTCAGATTAAATAGCGCATGACCATTTACTAAAGGTATAAAGGTAAGAACTAGAATAAATAAAAAACTATATTTATCATCAGATATTTTTGAATAAATCTTGTAAACCAAAAAAAGAGCTAAAACTAAATATATGTTCAAAAAAATATGACGAAGTATATATTCAATCTCTTCTTCATTTCTTATCCCAAGTGACATAAAATCATTGAACAAAAAGTGAAATATTTTTAAGACAACTAAATTGTTTGAAAATAGATATGTTGGTAATAAAATAAGAAATCCATAAAATTCAAAATTTGAACTGAACTCACTAAGGAAAGGATTGCTTCTATCAGCAAAAAAAAGTCTATATTTTTCTATTATTCTGGGTGTAGTTTCTAGTAAAAGTAAGTCATCCCAGGTTGTTCCTCCTTTCAATATTAAAGATACTTGATAAGCTAAGAACATAGCTAAATAGATAGATACAAGATAGTCTATTTTTACTCTTTGTAAAACTATATTTTTTGACATATAATTCATTTCTTTTTTAAAACTGCAAAAAGAGACAGCCCAACTTTAATATTTAATTTTATCCTAAGTAGAAAAACTTCTAACTTGATGAAAGATTTTAAAATTGTATTGATTAAATTACTAACAGTTGTATCAGAAACAACTGACTTAAGAATTTTTATTTGCAAGAATCGGACTGGAAGGAGTATATAGTTGTATCCAAACCTATTAACAATTTCAAAATTTTCTAATGTTTGTTCTTTTAAGAGTTCCCAATTGTATCTCCTATAATGATGTAAATTAGTATCATGTTGACTAAAAAGTGTCTGGTAAGCTGGTACGCTTAGAACACCAATTCCGTCATCTTTCATTAACTTATTAACATTTAACAGAAACCCTTCATAATCGTAAATATGTTCAAGCACATCTAAAAATACTATTAAGTCATACTGTTCTTTAATTTCTGAAAAATCATAAAATATTTTTCCTACATTTAATTTTTTATTTTCTTTTATTATCTCTATAAAATATTCATCAACTTCAAGAATATCGACTATTCCATATTCTTGTAAAACTTCAATGTTGACTCCTACACCAGGTCCAATTTCTAATATTTTAATTGGTTTATTATATTTTTTTTTAGAAATTATATAATTTAAAATCTTTTTTCTTCCAAAATACCACCAATTGTTAAAGTCCTTACTTAGTGGAATATGATCATATCTTTTTTTGTTAGAGTTTTTCAATATCTTAATATTTTATAATTCGAATTTAATAATTATCTACTATCTAAGAAAATACTGTTTTATAAAAAACAACATAAATAATGTATTGTCTATAAAATATCGCCTTGAGAGCCTTATGGGTTCTTGAAAAAACCTAAATAGCCATTCAAAACCATTGTTTGCAAATATTTCAGGAGCTTTATATTTAGTTTTTGCTACCCAATCAAATACATTTCCGACTCCTAAAATATTAAAACTATTTTTTTTATTATCCATTACATATTGCATAAATTGCTCTTGCTTTGGAAAACCTAAAGATACCCATACGATGTCTGAATTAGAATTATCAATAATTTCCACATTGTTAATATCTGTTAGTTCTTCAATCTCTAACATAGGGGGGCAATGATACCCAGATATATTTATTTCGTTGTATTTATTTTTAAGTTCTTTTATCATTTTCTCGACTACGAAGGGGGTATTCCCATAAAAGAAATGAGAGGTGTTTTTATCTAAGCCGTGCTCTATTGTTGAAAGGAAAAGATTGTAGCCGTCAACTCTTTCTTGATTTGTTTTATATAAAATGTTCAGAGCTTTTGATAAAGGATATCCGTCACACACTTTGTAATCTAAACCATTTAGAACTCTGCCAAGTCTATTTGATCTGTTACCTCTTACTACACTATTTGCATTGCAAACAGCTACAGACTTATTAGAAGAAGTAACAAGAGTCTCGGACATTTCTGACAAACTTATCAGTGATAAATTTGTGTTAAATAATTTAGCTTCCTTCATCTAATTATTTTAAGCAGAAATCAATGAATTAAGTATCATATTCTCATGAATAACAATAAAGTTCTTGTTATAAGCCCGACATATAATGAAGCAGAAAATATGAGCTCATTTATAAAGGGCGTTATTGAAACAGGGTGTGATCTTTTAATTGTTGATGATAATTCGCCAGACGGCACATCAAAAATAGTGACTTCTTCAAATTATTTTGAAAAATCACTATTTTTGATTTTGAGAGAAAAAAAACTTGGCTATGGGACTGCTTACATTGAAGCTTTCAACTGGGGTTTAAATAAAGATTACGATTATTTTGTACAAATGGATGCAGATTTCTCACATAGAATGGAAGATTTAAAAAAAATGTTATTAATTAAAAAAGATTTTGATCTTTTAATTGGGAGTAGATACGTTGAAGGTGGCGGAAGCTCTGGATGGGGGTATCACAGAAAAATTTTATCAAAATATGCTAATAAACTTGCAAAATTTTCAACAAAATCACATATCAATGATATGACTACAGGATTTAGGTTGTATAAGAGGAATTCTTTAATAGAAATTGACTACCAGTCTTCTGATTACAACGGCTATTCTTTTTTGGTTGATTTGTTAAGTAAATCAATTAAAGCAGATTTAAAAATTCATGAGGTTCCCATTTTATTTGTTGAAAGAGAAAGCGGAAAATCAAAAATGAACTTTCCAATAATCCTTGAAGGAGTAAAAACATTAATTAAACTTTATTTTCAAACTAATAGAAAGTAAGCAAAAATTTGTCTATTTAGTTTGTATACTTTAATTTGATGCATTTCATTTACTTTTTTTCATTTTTCACTTATTTTTACTTTTTAGGTAGGGGTTTACTCCTAATAATTAGTAAGTTTTTTAATTTTTATAAATTCAATGATCAAGAAAAAATAATTGAAACACCCATAATTATTTTTTACCCTTTAATTGGTGTAATATTTTTCTCAAATTATTTTTTTATTGCTAATTTTTTTGTAGGCTTGAAACATCCACTATTGTTTTTTTTGATTTCGTTTACTTTAATATTTAACTTTTTAGAAGTCCCAAAATTTAAACAAAATAGTAAATTAAATCTAATTACGTTATTTAATTTATTTATTATTTCAATAAGTTCTTACGATATAAATTTTCAATACGATGCAGGCTACTATCACCTAAACTACCAAAATTGGATTAGAGAAGAAAAATTAGTTTTTGGACTTAATAATCTACATGGTGCGTATGGCACATCTTCAATTATGGACTATACAGCTGCTCCGTTTTGGCTTGAATCAAATTTTATTTTACTTCATTATCTAAGTATTATTTTTCTAGTAATTTTCTTAAATTTCTGTTTATACCATATAATTTTTTCACAAAATAAATTTCTTAATATATCAAGTTCTTTTGTCTTAGTTTTTGCTTTCCTTGATAATTTTGGTTTTAACGGAGGAAGGAATGGCTTTTTTGCTATTCCTGGGATAATAAAACCCGATATAGCATCAGGGGTAATGTTCTACTTATCTTCAATACTTATTTCATACTTAATATTTCAAAAATCATACATTACTAAAAATCTTGTATTTATAAATTTTCTAATACTTTACTCTTTTCAGTTAAAGATTTCTAATTCTCTTCTGTTTATATTTTTTACATATATTTTTATACTCTCTGACAAATCTTCAATCAAAAGCTTGTTAGCTGTCAATTCACTAACAATAATATGGCTAATTAAAAACTTACTACTCACTTCGTGCCTAGTCTTTCCGATAAATTTTACGTGTTTCAACCTACCTTGGTACAATTACGAATCAGTTGATGGCATGAAATATACTACTGGTTTCTTTAATAATGCTTATAATATAGGTGCTCCATTTGGTGACTGGATTAATAATTGGCTTTCAATTGAACTAAATAAAACTGTTGTATATAACTTTTTAGTTTGTTTCTTAATTCTTTTTCTAATAAAACGACTCTTCTTTATAAAAAAATCTTATAACTCAAATAAGGAAATTTATTTAATACTACTCTTTATCTTTTCAAATCTTTTAGTTTGGATTATTGGTGCACCACATCCAAGATTTATATTTGGACTCCTTTCTTTCAGTATTGGCATTTTATGTTTTGATTACAAAAATATTGAACTTAGATTTCAAAATAAACAAGTCTCAAAATTTATTTTTACAGGAATTTCAATTCTTGCTATATTGTTAATTCCACGAATAAATTCTTATAAGACCATGCTCAGTGACCCATTCCAAACGCCTGAAATTACTGCACCTTTAGTTGAGTATTTAGACTATAAAAATACCTGGCTTTTACCAAAAAATGGAGATCAGTGTTGGATTGAAATAAAATGTATTCCTTATGGAGTAAATGTTGTAAAAAAAACATACTCAAATTATGACGCTTATATAATCGGTCAATAATTTTTAAATACTATGTCAAACATCTTTTTATTAAATATATCTAAATTAAAGTTTTTGTGTATTTTCTGAACTCCGTTTAAAGAAATTTTCTCTAGCCTATCTTTGTCATTATATAGTTTTTCAACTGTATTGATCCAAACATCAAGTTCATTTCTTTTTACTAACGTAATATCTTCTCCATCAATTATTTCTTCATCCCAAAATCCCTTGGTTAAATTAATGACTACAGGAGTGCCCATTGACATAGATTGTTGGGCTACACTTTGGCCTGATGAAGTTAAGGTATTAACAACTGGCAAAATTGTTAGCCTAGATTTTTTATATAAAGACTTTAAATCGTCATCATTTATTATTGATTTATTCCAATCTCCTTTAATTAATTTTACATTTTTTGGAATATTTATATTTTCATCAATCAAAGACGTTACAAGTTTAAAATTTATTTTTGGCAATCCTTCGACAATTTTTATTAATTTTTCTATATCTCTATATTCATTATTCCCAACAAATAAAATCTGTTCCTTTTCTAAAAAGTTGATACTTTTATCAACCCAAAATGCAGTATCAACACAAAATGGATTTAAAACTATTTTATTTTTTTCTTTATTAAATTTATTAATCGCAAATTTATATTCTTTTTTAGATGTACAAATTATCTTATTTGAATTATTCAAGGTTAATTGAGTTAAAATTTTTCTTGATTTAGATTTTAAAAAAGATATTAAATTATCGTCAAATAATCCCGAATTAATTACAAAAAGTTTTTTATTTTTGATTCTCCTAAAAAATAAAAGAAGCGCTAAAGAGACTCCTATTCCGTGGTTTGTAGCAACAATTATTTCAGCATCTTTAATTTTCAAAAAACAATCTTTTTTAAGTAACATCTCAGTTGAAATAGATATTTTAGTTATTCTAGATAAAAATTTATCTACATAAGTATTAGCAGTTTTATCAATTAGATCTGCTGAGTTTGTAAGTTCAACTAAATCAATATCTATATTTTTATTTGCAAAATAATCAAAAGAATAAAAAAATTCTTTAGGGAATGGAGCCCCTTCATTTAATTTTTTTTCTCTACCTTGTTTAAAAATGTATAAAACTTTAATACTTTTATCCTACAGAGTTATTAAATCAAAATTACAAAATTCTTTATACCAAATAAAATTAATATAAAATAAAATGTTTTCTAGCTATTATGTATTATTAACAGATGAAAAAAGCAATAGTAACTGGTATTAGCGGACAAGATGGTTCATATCTATCAAGACTTTTAATTGATAAAGGATATGAAGTACATGGTACTATCAGAAGATCTTCATCAATAAATACTTCAAGAATAGACGACATAATTGCAGAACATGAATCAAGTGGAAGGCTAAATCTTCATTACTCTGACCTCCTTGATTCTTCTTCTTTATCAAACCTTATTACCAACATACAACCTGACGAAATATACAATTTAGCTGCACAATCACATGTTGCTGTGTCATTCAAGAACCCAATTTTTACAACTCAAACCGGTACATTGGGATCCATAACTCTTTTAGAAAGTGTTAGGTATTTAGATAAGGAAGTAAAGTTTTACCAGGCTTCTTCGTCTGAAATGTATGGTGGAGATTTTATTGGATCTCTTAATGAAGAATCTCCATTTAATCCAAAGAGCCCTTATGCTGCTTCAAAAGTTTTTGCACATAACGTAACTAAATTATATAGAGAAACCTATAATCTTTTTGCTGTAAATGGAATTCTTTTTAACCATGAATCTCCCTTAAGAGGTGAAACTTTTGTAACAAGAAAAATAACAAAAGCTGTAGGAAGAATAGCAATGGGAATTCAAAGTAAACTTACATTAGGAAACTTAGATGCTTCAAGAGATTGGGGATTTGCTGGTGATTATGTACAAGCAATGTATCTTATGATGCAATATAAAAATCCAGATGATTGGGTAGTTGCAACTGGGGAAACATACACAGTAAAAGAATTTGCTGAAAAAGCATTCAGTGCGGTTAATTTAAATTGGGAAGATTATGTGACTACGTCAGAAAAATATTTCAGACCAAATGAAGTTGGATATTTATTAGGAGATCCTTCGAAAGCACGAAAAAATTTAAAATGGAAACCAGAAGTTAGCTTTGATCAACTTGTTCAAAAAATGGTAGAACATGATATAAATCAAGCAAAAAAAGAAGCTACTTTATTAAAAGAGAGCCTAATTAGCCCTACCTGGGAAAACCCGGTTGTAAATTAACTTAATATAATTAAAGCTAATGGAAAAAAATAAATTATTAGTTGTAGGAACAAATGGTTTTTTGGGAAACTCAGTCAAAAATATTATTGAGAAAGAAAATATTTTTGAACTATATGAAATCACTGGCAAAGATCAGCTTGATCTAAGAAATTATGATAAAGTGTATTCTTACTTTAAAGATAATAACTTTAATTTTGTTATTAACTGCTCTGCTTTTGTAGGAGGCATTGCTTTTGGGTATGATTTCCCAGCTGAATTATTAGAAATAAATACAACCTTTGCAAATAATTTATATAGAGCTTCAATGCAAAGTGGCGTCAACCTTTTAGTGAATCCAATCTCAAATTGTGCTTACCCTTCAAATATTAATTATTACGAAGAGGAAAAATTTTGGGATGGGGCTCCTCATGAATCTGTATTTAATTATGGCCTTTCGAAAAGACATATGGTTGCTCTTGGTGAAAGCTACAAAAATCAATATAATTTCTCATCTGCAAATATAGTTCTTTCAAATATGTATGGACCAAATGATCATTTTGATGAATCTAGATCTCACGCTCTTGGTGCGTTGGTGAAGAAAATTTGCGACGCAAAAAGAAATAATTTAAAAGATGTTGAAATTTGGGGAACAGGAAAACCAATAAGAGAATGGCTGTTTGTAGAAGATGGTGCAAATGCTTTAATTAAAGCTTTAAAGTTAACCGAAGATAGTTTCTTTTTTAATATTGGAGTAGGTAAAGGAATATCCATAAAAGAGCTTGCTGAAATAATTGCTTTTCATGCTGACTGGGATGGGAGTTTTATATATAATACTAACAAGCCGGATGGTGTGTTAGAGAAAACTGTTAACGGAAAAGTTGGTGAAGAATTATTAGATTGGAAACCTTCCGTTTCTTTAGACACTGGGATAAAATTAACTGTAGAGTGGTACTTTAATAATGGAAAAAAAGAACGAGCATGAAAAAATTTATCATGATGGTGAATTAATAGCTTCAATCATAAGGCCTTTGCTCTCCAAAGATGGCTTAAGCTTCTACACTGACGATGAAAACTTTATGCAAGTTGGTGTGTGGAATTATGAAAAAGGAAAAACATTACCGGCACACTATCATAATGAATTCGGCAGAGAAGCTTTTAAAACTAATGAAGCTGTTATTGTTTTAAAAGGAAAAATTGAATGTAGTCTTTATACAGAGGATGGTGACTTAATTAAAAAAGTTACTGTATGTAAAAATGAGATGATAGTTCAATTTAATGGGGCTCATGAATATCTAATAAATGAAGATTCAATTGTTGTCGAAACTAAAAATGGCCCATATTTTGGTCCAGAAATAGACAGGGTAAGAATTGAAACAAAATAGAATATTTCAAGTTGAGCCTTCCATTGATGACTCAGACATAAAAAGTGTAGTTGATTATTTAAACTCAGGTGGTTGGTTAACTGAACATAAGATTACTCAAGAATTAGAAAAAAATATAAAAGACTTTATTGGAAGAAGGTACTCACATGCTGTTCCAAATGGAACAATTGCAATCTATCTAGCTTTACTCGCTTCAGGTATTGGAAAAGGCAAGAAAGTAGGCGTTCCGAATCTTACAATGATCGCAACTATCAATGCCATTATTTGGGCTGATGCTGAACCAGTGCTTATAGATGTTGATGAAAGTTTATGTTTATCTTATGAACAGTTAAAAGAATTTAATGATCTTGATGCGTTAATATTTGTGCCCCTAAATGGGAGAACCGGTGATGGTGAAAAGATTGAAGAATTGTGTAGAGAAAACAATATATTACTTATTGAAGATTCAGCACACGCTCTTGGGTCAAATTATAAATCTAAAAAGTGTGGTTTTCTTGGAGACCTAAGTATATTTTCATTTACACCCCATAAAATTATAACTATGGGTCAAGGCGGAATGATACTTACGGATAACGATGAATTTAATAATAATATATTTAATCTCAAAACTTTTAACAGGTCAAAAGATAAGCAAGATTGGCATGATGGTTTTGGTCTTAATTTTAAAATAACAGACATTCAATCTTCGCTGGGCTTATCTCAATTTAGTAAATTAAACATGTTCATTGAAAATAAAAGAAAGAATTTGGAGATTTACCGTAAAAATATAAATAATAAAGAAATATCTTTTATAGATTTTCATGAGGATGAAGTGCCTTGGTTCTTTGATATAGTTTGTAGCAGCAAAGAATATAAAGAAGAAATAAAAGAGCACTTATCAAAAAATAATATTGAAACTAGAGATTGTTACCCTGCTTTAAGTTTCCAAAATTACCTAAAAGAAGTAGAAAAAACTGATTTAAGTCATTCTGAAAAAATATCAGAAAATATTTTATGGCTCCCATCTTCTAATGCTCTGACAAAAGAAGAGATTGAAACAATTTCAAATCTTATATCAAATCACTCGTAGTTGAAATGAAAGAATCAATAGACTTATTTGATTTATCAGTATCTGAAGATATTAAAAAAAAATATATTATAGAAGTAAAAGATATAATAAAAAATAAAAACTTTGTTTTAGGAAAAAAAGTAAGAGATTTTGAAAATAATTTTTCTAAGTTTTTAAATGTAAAATATTCTCTAGGTTTAAATTCTGGAACAGATTCACTTGAAATAGGATTAAAAACTCTAGGCGTAAAAGAAGGTGATGAAGTAATTGTTCCAGGGTTCTCTTTCTTTGCAACATCTGAAGTCATTCTAAAATTAGGTGCCCAACCAATATATTGTGACATAAATTTAAATGATTTAACTTTAGATATAGACCATTTAAAGAAACTAATTAGTAATAAGACAAAGGTAATAATAGCTGTTCATCTATTTGGTAATTCTGCAAGTATGGATGAAATAAAAAAATTGACAAGGAAAACAAATATAAAAATTATTGAAGATGTTGCCCAGGCTTTTGGTTCGAAATATAAAGAAAATTACTTAGGAAGTATTGGTGAGTTTGGGTGTTTCTCATTTTATCCTACAAAAAATTTAGGAGGGTTTGGAGACGGAGGATCTATTACTTTTAAAAAGAAAGGATACTTAAAAACTATTATGTCTTTGAGGAATCACGGACTTAAAGAGAATTATTACCACGAATATGTTGGCTATAACTCTAGATTAGATTCTGTGCAAGCATCAATACTAAATTTGAAATTAGCTTCAATTAAAAACTCTTTGAATAAAAGGATTAAAAATAACAAAAAATACCATAAAAATATTGATAGAGATAAATATAGAATCTATTCTCAAGAAAACCAACCAATGAATGTAGTGCCTTTAAGTGTTAAAAATTCAAAGAATCTAAATAAAACAAAGAAAATATTAGAGAAAAATAATATAAGTTATGGAAGCTATTATCCATATGGTTTATATGAATTTCCAATATCAATGCTTACTCAAAAAAAGCAAGACTTTCCTAATACCCAATATATAAAAGAAAATATAATAACACTTCCCTGTCATGGCAATATTGATGATAAAAAACTATCTAGAATATTAAATATACTTAATGAGATATGAATAAAAAAAAATTTTTAATAATTGGATACGGCAATATGGGGAGGCTTCATTCAGAAATTTTATCTGACTTATTAAATGATGTTTTTTTTGATGTAGTTGATATCGAAGATAAGAAGATAGGAAAGCAAAATTACAACCAAATCAATATTGATGAGATAGAAGATATAAATGAATACACTGGAATAATTATTTCTACACATAGTGATAGTCACTTAGAATACTTAAATAAAATCATTAAATATAAAAAAACTGTATTTATTGAAAAACCTTTAGTCAATAACTTAAAAGAGCTTGATAAATTTAAAAAAATGAATCAAAAAAATATTTTTTGTGGTTTTATTGAAACGCATAATGTACTTTTTTCAATTGCCAAAGAAAACATTACTGCAGATCCACATTATGTTCAAGTTGAAAGAATTTCTCCTAAAGTAGACAAAGAAAGAATTAAAGATCATGTAGATTTTGATCTTACAATACATGATTTAAGTGTTGCCTTAGAATTTTTTATTGAAAAAAATGAAATTTCTTCATGCAACTCAGTCAATTTAATAAAAAATAATGAAGGATATTATGAATTAAATAACTTAAGATTAACTTCAGACAATTTTATTTTTAACTTCACAAGTTCAAGACTTGGTCAAAAAAAGATTAGAACCTGGAAAATATTTACGACAAACGAACAAATTAAAATTGACTTAATAAAAAAAGAAGTAACGATTATAAAGCAAAATCAGAAGAGTAGCTTAATTAACAATGAGTTAGTGCAAAACTATAATGAAAAAACAATAAATAGTCCAGCATTAAATCCTGCTAAGGAGCAGATGATTA
Source organism: Methanobacteriota archaeon (assembly GCA_002699515.1). Lineage (GTDB taxonomy): Archaea > Thermoplasmatota > Poseidoniia > Poseidoniales > Poseidoniaceae > MGIIa-I. The sequence continues at coordinate 44,709 of PAAW01000061.1, read as the reverse complement.
AATATCTAGATTGTCTTGAAAAAAATAAAAAAGAATACAATTACAATAATTTAATTGATGCACATGAAATACTCCTTAAAAATAAATAAAGAACGGGGAACGTTAATAAGTTCTTTTTTTATCTTCTCTAGTTTATTTATATTTTATGACGTTCCTTGGGGTTTAATGGATGATTATAGATGGATAGAAAGTACAAAAGAGTTTTTAAACGATCCGAGAACTTATATTGATGATCAAAAATATAGAATTAGAGAAATAGGAATGATTCAGCCTTTCCTTTTCTTGCAGTATTTATTTCAATATCTCCCAGGAATAACTTTTGGCAAAATGTTTACTTTTATTCCAAATATTTTATTGATACTCGTGATTCATTATTATTCATACATTATTTTTAAAGAAAAATTAAGAATTAATTACCTCAGTTCGTTACTTATTTTTTTAATATATCCATACACAACAGATATGTTCTTCTTACCAAGCTTGCAAGAAAAATTTTCTTTCTTGATTTTTTTAATTCTTCTACAAAAGATAAATAAAAATACTACTTTAAATAAAAAATATTTTTTAACTTTGTTTCTTTTGTCATTAGCGATACCTCTTGTTAAATTGCAAGGATCAATTTTCTTCATATTCTTTTTGTTTTATTTTTTATTAAAAAGAAGCATAGAGGGGTATTTTGTTCTTTCTGGATTTATTCTTGGTATTTTACTTCAAGGTTATGTTATTTTTTTTCAAAACAGTCATTACTACAATGTGAACAGCACCGCAGAAAATATCTTAGATAATATTCTTCAAGTTCAAAATATATTCTTTTTATTTTTTATTTTTCTTTCTTTATTATTAACCATTACAGAAAAAGATAAAGAAACTAAATATTTAATTTTTGGAATTTGTGGATCCGGATTAGCTTTAATATTCTTATATATTAATTGGGAAACGTATGGTTACCTTATGTCATTTTATGCCTTTTTTATAGCATTATTAATTCCTTATAATATTGAACAAATAATTAGAGTGCTAAATTTCAAAGTTTTCTTAAATTTAGTTACACCTGTTTTATTAATTTTTTCATTACTAAGTTTATATTTGTTTTTTATACCAAGAATAGAAAGATGGTCAGACCTAAATGATGTATACACTTCATTGGACAATGTTTTATTAGATGAAGAAATTTTCTATTGTGGCTCAGAAGGCGCTTTAACTTTTAATAATCTCAACAATACCAAAAATGAAGTTACTCATATAAGTAATTTCAGTGAATTAAAAACTAAGGATTTTTTCTTTATAAACGATGATATGCAATGTTCTTATTTCGAGGAAGCTTTAATTGATAATTGCACAATTAATCAAGAAATAAAGTCAACTTATAAAAGAGTGGAAATAATTAAATATAGTTGTTAAGTATTAAATAATATTGATATAAAATAATTATTGTTAATGAATAATTCAAAATTATCTCCTATAACTATTTTTGGCTATGATAGGCCTGACCACTTAAATAATCTTTTAGAATCATTAGTAAAAAATAAAGAGTCAAGAGATTCATCAGTATATTTTTACATCGATGGAAAAAACGAAAAAACAAACATTACAAATTACAACAAAACTATCGAGATCGCCCAAAAAAATTGGGGCTTCAAAGAGAAAGAAGTAATAGTAAGAGATAGAAACTTTGGTTGTAGAGATAATATCATTGAAGGCATTTCTGAAGTAATAAATAAACATAAAAAAACAATTATTCTTGAGGATGACTTGATTGTTAGTAAAAATTTCTTAGATTATATGAATAATTGTCTTGAAGTATATAAAGATAAAAAAAACATATGGCATATTAATGGGTATAGCCATCCTAAATTCTTTTATTTAAAATCTACTACTGCGGTAAGTTCCAATATGTCACCATGGGGATGGGGTACTTGGGAAGATCGATGGGCAATATTTATAGATGGACAATTTCATGAAAGAAACTACATATCAGAAAAAACGCCTTCAATGATCAAAAAATTCAATGTTTCAAATTTATATGACTTTGAAAACATAATAGTAAAACATCAACAAGGAGAAGGGAGTATTTGGGATGCATATTGGTATCAAGGTATGTTTTTAAATAATGGTTTATCAATTTTTCCTTCCATGTCACACGTTCAAAATTATGGTTTTGATGGAACAGGTCTGCATTGTGGAGAAAATGAAGAATTTGATACAAAGCTAAACCCAAATAAAACCAAAAAATATACTAAAAAAAAATACTATTAGTTATTTTTATGGATTAAGTTACCGTTTCTTTTATAGAAAAATTAAATTCAAAAACTATATAGATTATCACAAGGATAAATTTCTTAGCTTTAATGCATTTTTTGATTTCCTAAAGAAAAAGATAATAGGTTAATTATGAAAGAAATTATATCTACTTGTCCTCGAACTAATTCAAACAAAAAAGAATTTGAATTTTTGGCAAAACATTACGGATTGAAATATTCTGAAAAATTTCCTCAAAATCAGGGTTTTACTTCTGATGAAATGATAAAACAAATAAAAGAGGCTTCTATTTGTATAATTGGAGATGACAAAATAGACCAAAAAGTCCTTAAGGAATGCTTAAATTTAGAATATATAATCAAATGGGGGTCTGGAACAGATAAAATTGATATAGAATCTGCAAATAAAAATGGTGTAGAGGTTTTCAATACACCAGAAATATTAGGTAAATATGTAGCAGAGTTTGTCTTAGGCTTAATGATTGACAGTTATAGAAAAATAACCCTTAATCATAAAAAAATGAACGAAAAAATATGGTATAAGTCGTATGGAAAATCTTTATTCAATAGAGTCATAGGCTTTTACGGTTATGGTGATATTGCAAAAAGTTTAACTAAGATTTTAAAACCATTCAATTGTGAAATTATATATTCCGATCTAAATGATCTAAATATTCAAGGCGCAACATTTATGAGTCTTAAAAGTGTGATAAAAAAATCCGAAATACTAATAGTATGTGCTCCATTAACAGAAGCAACCATGGGATCAATCAATAAAGAATCTTTAGAGCATGCAGAATTATTGGAATTATTAATTAACGTATCTAGAGGGGAAATAATTAAAGAAAGTGAGATTATTGAAATGATTTCTGATGGTAGCTTAAAAAGCCTTTGCTTAGATGTTTATGAAAAAGAACCACCTAAACTAAAAGAAGAAGTTCTTAATAATGGAAATATCTTATTTACATCTCATAATGCATCAAATACAATTGACGCAAATGAAGAAGTGAATAAAGTAATCTTAAATAAATTAGATGAAATATTGGGAGACTAAATGAATTTTATATTTGGAAGTGCATCAGGAGTTGGAAATGACCTTTATAAAATATATAGAAATGAAAATTTAGATGTCTATGGTTTTGACAAAAAAGATTCAGAATTTACTGACAAAGTAATTGATTTAGGAGTAATCAATAATGTTGATGAAATAGTAAATACAATTGGTGACCATAAAATAGATTCCATCACATATTGTGCTGGAATTCAAGATTCAGAAAACATTTCTAACTTATTTAATGTAAATGTTCTTTCATTTATTGAGATAATAAAAAATACAAATAAAAACTTCGATGAGACTATTGTTTGCGGATTATCATCTGTTCATTCCAAAGCATCAAATGAAAGTAATATTGAATATGCATCTTCAAAATCTTCATTAGAATCAGCTATAAGGACATTTTCAACATCAGCAAATAACTCCTATTATTACTTTCTAAGACTTGGAGCAACAGATACAAATTTACTGAGAGAAAATGTAAAAGACGTTGAAAAACTAAAAAAATCACTACCTAGTGGAGAGTTGTTTGAGTCTAGAGAAGTAGCCAATTTAATCTTTACAATAAATACAGAACACAAAAAGTTGTTTAATGGAGGTCATATACAAATTGACCAAGGAGTTCTTTCAAGGCTTGCGACTGAATAATTACTCTAAAATTCTTCTTAATAACTTCAAATCTTCTTCAGTATCTAAATCAACTGATTCATATTTTTTTGTAATATAGTGAACTGATTTATTCCCTATTCTTTTATTTCCATTTTCTATAAAATCTTCCTTGGAAAAAATATAAAAATTTGAATTTTCCTCATAAATAAAATCTAAATTTTGTGTTGGTATTAATTCGTTTGGATTATGGTTTATAGGATTAAGGCTTTGGTCGTAAAATCTTGATTGGAATGAATTAACTGAAAATAAAGAGTTTTTATTTTCCATATATAGTTCTAATGCCTCGTTAATTGTATTTGTTGTTAAAAGTGGATTGGTAGTGTGTGTTTGAAAAATAAAGTTATTGTTAATTTGATGAAAATTAGATTCAATTATTTTATTAACTGACTCAGAGGGATCCAGCAAATTATCTTCCCTTAATTTGAAATCAACATTATCGAAATACTCCTTGACTTTATCTATTACAACTTCACTATCAACATCAATCAATATTTGATCTATGTGCTTTACTGATTGGAGAGTATCTAAAATATAGAAAAACAATGGTTTTTTATTAATTAATATAAAATTTTTATCTTTAACTCTTTCAGAGTTTAATTTCATTGGTAAAAAAGCTGTAAATTTCATTTATAAAAATAATCTTTCTTAAAATACTCTACATTTTTTCTATCTTCTTCGTATAAATAATATTTTTTCTTTATATTCTCATTTGATTTAATTGGGTAATTAATTCCTAAAAAATGTCCTAAGTTTTTGTTATATCTATAAACAAAAATATTAAATAAGCTTGAAAAGTTATATGAGTTGTTTTTTCTGTACTTGAGATCAAGTTTTATTTCATTAATTGTATTATTTATTAAATTAAATAATGAAAATGTAATTGAATCAGAATATATATATTTAATGGCCTGAGCTTCTCTTCTGTATCTGTTTCTAATCTGTTTTTTATTTTCATCATGATAGTGAGTTACCTCACTTTCTGAACTATAGAAGATCAGACCTCCTCCATTAATTACTCTTTGTGCAAAATCAATATCCTCACACCCTGTGAGGTCTTCATTAAATTTTAATTTTGACCATGTATCATAAGTAAAAGCACAGTTGCCATTATTTACAAATGAAGAATCTTTATATGAACTTTCATCACCAAACCACATATTTAGATGTGAAGCTTCGGAAAGCCAAGACCTTGTATCTCCTAACTGTTTTCCATAAACAATTTTAATTTTTTCATTCTCAAAATTAGTAATCATACTATACAACCAATTTTCATTTGTTGGGAAACAATGTGCAGATAAGGAGATTAGTATATCTTTATAAGTAGATTCATTTGCTGCCATATTTAAAGATCTTCCAAAACTAAATTTTGATTTTTCTATTTTCGATAATATTATCGGTATTTTTGAACTATAGTTTTTGACAAAATCATATGAGCCATCTGTGCTTCCTGAGTCAATAAATACTATTTCAACATTCTTAAATGTTTGTTTCTCAATCAAAGGAAACAGCTTTTTTAAATTTTCAACTTCATTTAAACATCTAACTAAAATTGTAACTTTCATAATTTATCTAACTCTACGATATATTTTGTTTTAAAGTCTATTGGGCCTTTAATAGACATATTTTGAGAGGCAGCCTCTGTTATGTCTTTTCTTCCATTTGTACATGGTTCTAAAACTATAACATTATGATTCATCCAACCACCTTGTGATTGAAAAATCCAAAAATACTTAAGATTTTTGTCGTCATATTTAATTTTTAGCTGATTTCTGTTTTCATCCAGTACACTAATTTCATTGCCTAAAATATCTAGATAAGCAAAGTCAAATAGACCAGAATTTATATTGGGATTTAAAAATTTTTCATGATCTTCTGTATTTAGTATGTTTCCAAAATTCGGATCAACTTTATTAATACTTTGAATATTTGATTTAATAGACAAAGTCTTTTCTAGTGGGATAGCTAAGTGGAGTTTAAATAAAAAATAATCAATAAAATTAATTTTTCCTTCATACTCACATATAAGTTGTGATCCGTCTATTGTAATTAATTTACTAAATTTAGATCCAGAATCTAGGTTGTTAATTTCTAATTTTGCACTATCAGGATTAATATGTTCTAAATCCCAGCTATTGAACCACAACTCTCCATGGTCATGTCCTTTGCCCCATGAAAAATTTTCTATTGCATCATTAGGGAATAATTCTTCCCACCCTCCTTGCCAGTTATCATCATAATTTTTGGAATCAGGAACTTTACCAACTTTTAAATTTGGATTTTTCCAAACCCAGTCTTTTTTTGATTTCTTATAAATAAGAGAAGAAATTCTTCCACCAAGCTCCGGAATAATCTCTACTTTAAGAAAGTCATTCTCAATAATATGTTTTTTTATGTTCATTAAACTTTAATAATTCTTTTGTTAGTAATTTTATTAATTAACCTATTTAATTGCTTATCATGAAATTTATAATATTTTTTAAAATCTCTATCTCCAAAAAATGACTCATCAAATGCAAAGTTATAATTTGAAGTTTCTTTTATTTTCTCATCGTGGCTCCATAGTTTTTCTTCAAAAGCATTTCTTGAACTAAAAGTTATTGCTCCAATATTTTTTACTTTTTCGGTAAGGGAGGAGATGGGTAGTAAATATTGTGTAAATACATTATGAGAATTTCTAGTAAAAATTTTATTATTTCTGACTTTAATCACTTTTAATTGAAAATAAGTAGAGTCTAAACCAATGATTGGTATCTCTTTATTTACACCAATTTTCTTTAGAAGAGGAATGCCTTCTATTGGAACAATTAAATAAGTACTATTTTGATTTTTTAGCTCTTCCAATATACGCTTCCTGTATTCAATTGCTTGATCATTTATTCCAAAATGAAAGAGAGGATCTGAAAAAGAAAGTACTAGTAATTTTGATTTAAAAATATTTTTATTGTTGATTGAGGAATTGCATGTAAGTAAATAATCCGGTTTATGTTTATCTAAAATTGAAGAAAAGTCTTCATTATTTCCCAAGACGAATATCTCTTTTATTTCTTTAATTCTTGACCTTAAATCATTAAAATTTTTCAAAGATTCAATAATAATATTTTCTTTTATACTCTTATTGCTGAAGTCGTTATACAAAAGTCTGAAAAGCGTGTTTGCTCCTACTAAACCAAAATAATGCTTGTCTATTATTCTTATCCTATTAATTTTAAAAATATTTTTAAATACCAATTTAAAGGAAAATTTTTGAATGATTAATAGAGTTTTTGAGTCTAATTTTTTTGATTCAGGACTAGCTTTTATTCCAATGTACTCCTCAAGTAATTTAAGGTAGTCTTGATCTCCAATGTACTTGAAGGATTCATAATTTCCTTTAGAGTAAACTTGAAAATACTTTAAAAATGCGTAAAGGATTATCTTGTGTAAATTTATAATTATTCTTGAAGTTTTAAAGTAGAAAATTGACATTTAGTTATATCCATCTTCTAATAAATGGTAATTTAATTTTTTCTTTTTTCATAACCTCATAAAAATCTATGGTTGATATTAATGCATTCTTATGCAGCTTCTCATGCTGACCTACCCACCCGTTTATATAAAAAGTAGTACAAAATACATCTTTATATTCTTTTTTAATATCAGAATATATTAGATTTATTGTATTTTCTAAACCAGGGAAATCAAGATCATCAAAATACAAGATAAATTCTTCATCTAAATTCCCTTTAATTATATTTTTGTACTCAGTAATAACGGCATCATGTTCATGAAGAGCATCGGAAAAAATAAAATTAAATTTTGAATTATGGGCATTTCTAAAAACACCTGTTTCTTCTCTATCAAGAACGTTTCCTTTGTAATATGAAAGCACATTTTCATTCTCATTGTTGTATCCTGTAAATATATTTTCGTTACTATTTTCTCTCTTGTTATTCTCATTAAATATGAAAAGGGAGTTGGGTGCTATTGGATTAATATCAAAACATGTAAGATTTGAATTTTGTAAACTTTCATTCATTTGAATGTAGTTTTTTAATACTGATACACCTATTTCAAGATAGTTAATTGGTTTATTTAAGTATCTTGAAATAAAAATAAATATATCAGAATATGTTGGAAATGAGTCAATAGGTTTATTAATACTTAAAAAAACATTACCTGGAATTCCATAATTATTTTCAGCATACTGATTCTCGGATAAAAGACTATGAGCTTCAGATAGAGTTTTTCTGTTCTTTAAAATTATTAACTTCAATTCAGAATTATTGTTTTTGTAGAATGTTCTAAGTATTTTATAGAAAAATAAAACAAAAATATTAATTAACTTTCTATATTTGTACTCTATATCTTTAATCACTTTATTCAAGATTAATCAATATCTTTCTTTATCTTAGAAGAGTTCTAATTACTTGACTTAAAAAAGAAATTGGATATTTAGTATTTATGATTTTTAAATTAAACAAACTCCTTATTAAATAAATTAAAGAAGATAGCTTCCATGTATGGGTTATATGAAACTTTTCTAAATTTAATTTTCTATATTGTTCCATATAATAGATTGAATTTTTTTCAATAGCCCCTCTAACAGTCCAGGGCTTGAAGCTTCCAGCGTAGTGAAGAAATATAGTTTCTTCAGGAATTAAGGTATCTTTTTCAATATTTATTATGTAATTAAATGAATTATTAATTTCAATTAAATCATTATTAAACATCACATTTAATACATCCTGATCCCAAAATTTTAAATCTTTATTTTTTTGATTTATAATTTCCAAAGAAGCCGACATAATTGATTTTTTTCTCCAAGATTTTAAATCAATAAACATGGCTCCGGCGTTGAAATATTTATCTGCATCTATATTTAGCCTTTTATTTATATCATTCTTTTCAGTATCATCAAAATTTTCTCGTACTGAGGCAATTGTATTTTCTGATTTTAAAAGTGAACTAGCTACATTTTGAATTTCTTTACTTGGATCATGATAACAAATAATATCAGCATCCAAATAAAGAACATAGTCAAGCTGCTCTGGTAAAAGGTCTTCAATAAACAATCTGTAATAAGTTGCGTCAGAAACATGACTATTCTCAACATTTGGAAAAGTAAAATTTTGTTTATCAAATTTAGTGATTAATATTTTTCCAACTTTCTTATGTGATTTAATAATCTTTGATAATTTTGTAAAACTTTCAGGATTATTATGAACAATATAAATATCAACAATTTCTGATGTTTCATCGAGCAAGGAAATCATCGAAGTCAAGGCCTGTAGATTGTAGTTTTCATCAAAACAATATAAGATATTAATACTCATAAGATAAAGGTTAGCTATTTATACTCTTTTCTTCTTTCCAATATTTTGAAAACAAAAAAAAGAGCCAATATGATAATAGAAAAATAAGAAGTAACTCCAAAAGTTATTGTCTCTTCTGGAATATTCCAATGAGGAATAAAAATATAGCTAACTATGAAAACAGAAAAAACAATTAGTCTACTTATTAAATTTTCCTGGTTTAAGTAAAAGATAAAAAATAATATTGTTATGAAATGTCCAATGCTGTAAAAGTTAAACCTAACTGGAGGATACCAACCAATTAGAGACCAAAATAAAAATAAAGAAATTGTTATAAATCCAGACTCATAAAGTAAGTCATATTTTTTATTTTTTTCAAAATATAAATTTATTAAAAAAAGCACTCCAACAACTAACGCCGGTAAAAACATATAAAACAACATCCTTTTTAAATCACTCAAATAGCAGATAAAATTTTCTGGTATTGTTACACAGTGCCACTCACTAATATATCTAATTTTTCCCCTAATAAAATCAAATAACCATATAAACTGGCCCCAGTATTCTGTATTTGCGTCATAAGTTGACCTTTGAAGAACAAACCTTATAAATGATTCATAAATTATGTTTGGTAGAAGGAAAAAAAGAAATAAATAAGAATTTTTTATATAGGTTTCTTTAACCATTAATTTATTTAAATTTTTGAAAAGTACCAAAGCTAGATAGCTAATTAAAAAAGATCTATGAAAAAGAAAAAATAAACCAAACAATAATGCAACTTTATAATCTATGGTCAAATTTTTTCTCGATGCAAAAAATATGAAAAAAGCTATTAGCAACAAAGTTGCTGTTTGGTGGGAGGGGACAAATATACCCCACTTGTATATTGGATTTAACATAACAAAGGTTAATAGAACGAAGTAATTTAGATTTGTAAACTTAGTCTTTAGGTCAAATGATTTATAAAGTAAATAAACAATAAAATTGATAATTGAAATCTGGTACAAAAAAGTAGAGAGTTGGGTTATGTAATTAAAATCTAAACTAAAAATATTAACTAAAAAGTTAACAATATTATAAAAAATAAAACCTCCAAGTATAAATAATGGACGAGATTGATAATTATACGTTTCTTTAAATACCTCCCTGAAGTTTTCAAATCCTGAGTAATAGAAATTTTGATCACAACTAAATGGATATTTAAAATAAGTATTATTGCCAAGCTCATATTCAACAATATCAACACAAAGCTGGGGATTTCCAAAAGAGTAATCGGGAATAATAAAACTACCCATAAATAATAAGTAGTAAAGAGATATTCCCATAAATATTGAAACGGGGTAAAAATAAAATTTATTAACTACCATCTAAGAACTCCTCTAAAAAGAATATTTTCCACAATCTATTTGCATTCATTCTAGATTTATTTATTTTAAGTAAATTTACAATATTTGAATTATAACTCTTTATTATCTTTCCATTAATCAGTCGGTCCTGGACTAAGTCTAAATTTTGGTAAATCCATTCTTCGATATTAAATACAAAACCCATTTTTTTTCTATTTAAAAAACTACTGTCAAAATCTTCATTAATTAAATTTTTTAGTATTTGTTTTGAGTTTTTAGGATCAATATGAGTTTCATTGTGATTTAACATATACTCAATTAATCTATGATCAACAAATGGTGACCTCACTTCTAAGGAGTTTGCCATTGATGTTCTATCAACTTTGAGCATCATCATTTCACTTAAATAAAGCTTGTATTCAATTAACTGCATCTTTTTATAATTGCTCAAGGAGCTTGAAACAAGTGTATTGTTAAATTTAGTTTCAGTATTAATACCTAGTAAATTTAAAAGCTTAGTGTCTTCAAAATAAGAACTATAAGCTTTTAAGATATCAGATGAATATTTTCTTAAGTTATTTCCCGTACCAAGAAATGAGGGATAAATATAAAAAAGTTTAGAATAAATATTTTGAATATTGTTTCTATTACTAAGGAGGCTTAAAGTTCTTGTGTATCCTCCAAATAATTCATCTCCACCATCTCCTGAAATAGCAACTTTAAAAAATTTTGATATTTCTTTACTTAATATATACGAAGGAACTGTAGAAGGGTCAGCATAGGGTTCGTCAAAAATGTTTATTGAATTTAAGATGTCGTCCAGTTTGAAGTTGTTTCCGATATTTTTAGTACGATGATTTGTATTATATATTTTTGCAACTTTATTAAACCATATGCTTTCATCATATTTACTATCTTCATATCCTACTGAGAATGAATTTGTATTAATATTATTTTTCTCTTGGATCTTAATTATAGATGTGGAGTCCAATCCCCCTGATAAAAAATTTGCTACATCAACATCAGCATTTACTCTTATATTTACAGCATCACTTAATAAGGAGAGGAACTCCTCATCATTAAAATTTTGATTTCCAACAAGTTCATCAATATTCCAGTATTTAATTTTTGTAGGATTCAAATCTTCTTCTAATAAATTAAAAGTTGCTATTTCGCCTGGCTCTACTTTATAAATATTTTTAAAGATTGTATTTGGAGCTGTAACGACACCCAAAGAAAAATACTCACCAATTGATTCGAAGTTATAATCTTTGTTTTTTGAGACTCTTGCGATGGATTTTAAATTTGAACCAAAGGTTATATTTTCTGATGTTACAGAATAAAATAAAGGCTTTTGCCCCAGCCTGTCTCTTATTAGATGGAATACCATATTTTCATAATCAATAAAAAATACAGCAAATTGTCCTATTAATTTATCTAAAAAACTCAGTCCTTTATAAGAAAGCCCTAAGAGTACAACTTCTGAATCAGAATGGTCCGTTTTAAACTGGACACCTTCGCTTTCTAATTCTTTTCTTAGCTCAGCATGATTAAAAATTTCGCCGTTAAACATAACTGCTGTATTAAATTTCTTAGAATACATTGGTTGGTCTGCTTTTTCTGATAAATCTAGAATTGATAATCTGTTAAATATAAAGCTGAAGTTAAAATTTTTTAAATGATTGTTATATTTACTTGTTGAGGAAAAAATATCTTTTTTACTATCCGGCCCTCTACAAATTAAATTATTATTTGCAATTTGTGCTTCTGTTTGATCAATCTCATTGGTTGATAAAATTCCTAGATAACCACACATTATTCCATTTTATGACTTCAATATATAAACTGATGAATAAATTTATAAATATAGAGAAATAAAAAGTATTTCTATTTTTATATTGAAAACTTTAGTTAGAATATTAAGAAATGAGGAAAAGTAAAGTTCTTATATTAGGAAGCAATGGACTTGTTGGAACAACTCTTAATAATCATTTAGTTAATTCTGAAAAAGTTTCTTCAATTTTTGGATCTAGTAGAAAAGATACGGATCTTTTTTCACTTGATGATACAAAAAAGCTTATAAGGGATCAAAACCCCGACATAGTAATTAATGCTGCTGCAAAGGTTGGTGGAATACAGGCTAATAATACACAAAGAACTGAATTTATATTAGAAAATCTAAAAATCAATATGAACCTACTAGAAACTGTAAAAGAATTTCCAGAAACTAAGATTATTAATCTCGGAAGTAGTTGTATATACCCATTAAATGCTGAAAACCCAATTAAGGAAAGTTCTTTTTTGTCTGGAATGCTTGAGCCAACTAACTCACCCTATGCAATGGCAAAAATAACTGCAATAGAAATTGGAAGATCGATTAATGAACAGTATGGCGTTAACGTCTTGAACTTAATGCCTACCAACCTCTATGGGCCTTATGATAAATTTTCTGAACTTGATAGCCATGTCATACCTGGATTAATTTTCAGAATGCATAAAGCAAAAATTAAAAATGAAAAACAATTTAATATTTGGGGAACTGGAGAGCCATTAAGAGAATTTATGTTCTCTGAAGATCTAGCGAAAGCAATCGAGTTTTTAATTGATAAAGATCTTGATACAGATTTAATTAATATTGGTAGTGGAAATGAAATAAAAATTAAGGATTTAGCCGAAAAAATTAAAAATGTTATGAACTATGAAGGAGATATTTTATTTGACACTAGTAAGCCGGATGGAAACCCTCGAAAACTTCTTGATTCCTCTTTAATAAACTCATTAGGTTGGGAGGCAGAAATAGATCTAGATTTAGGAATTGAAAAAACTTACAACTGGTATATCAAAAGTTTAAGCTAGTCTTCATAAAATAAATAACTAATTGATCCAAAGAAGATAAAAGGAAACCTTACACCCTCCATAGCGACATCAAAAAATGCACACATTAATGCAAATGTTATAAAAGATAACAATTTTAAATTTTTATTTTTCTTATACCAGTGAGTAATAAGACTCAAGTAAAAGAATATGAACAAAAAGAACTGAACGAAACCACCTTTTGCAAGTATATTCACTGCGAAATTATGAACGTTTTCATTCATTAGATCTGTGCCTCTTCTGCTTGAATGGTTCATAGCTGGTAACATTTCGTTATAACCATAACCAGTCAGAAAAAGGTCCGTTCTTGATTCACCTGGTGTTCTGTAATAATGTTCCCCCGAAGGCACGTATTCTGAATAAGAAAATAGGTCAAGGACCACATCTTGCCATATTTGTAGCCTCCAATTAGCCATTTGTTCTTCTGAGTAAAGTCTTCCATCATAAATAAAAAATGACCCAAATAATTCAATAGTATTTTTTTCGTCTGCTGCTCTTGCAACACTAGATGTAATGAGCTTTAATCTCTCTTCTTCTAAGGTATATTCGTTGCCTGAAAGTTCTAAACCTGAATTGTAAGTAGAAAGAAAAAATATTGGAATACATAAAATTATTAAAACTAGAGATTTAACCTTATATTTAATAAATATTTTTCGTGTCCTCACAAGCTCCATTAGAAGGAATAGTGAAGCTGGAAGGAAAGCCCCTTTGCTTTTATATAGAAAAAGAGGAATAAAAACTGCTGATGAAATTAATAAATAAGTGTAATAATTAAAATCTTTTTTCATAAATTTTTGATTAAATATATTTGTAAAAATATATAAAATGAATATATCTGCGGCTTTTAAAAAATCAAATTTATCTGAGTAGGTTAAAAAGAAATCAATTAAGAATTGTGGAAAATATGTAGTACTTAATATATAAGTGATAGGCAAAAAAAATGGAAAATACTTTAATAGATAAAAATCTCTACTTATATTCGAATAAAATATACTTCCCAAGATTAAGAATGAAATGGTCCATATATAAGAACTTGACTTATAGGTATAGAGTCTTAATAATGACCCTCCCGTAGCAAATACTGTAAGGAAGAAGGTAAGAATTATGAGCTTGATCGCATAAAAAGTCTTATCTCCAAAAACAAAAATTTCATTGTCTTTCCTAATAAAAAATAGAAAATAAATTGATAAAACTAAGCAAGCACCTATTGCTAGTTCACCAATTCTAAACCCAAATATATAAAGCCCAGTAAATGATCTACCAAATAATAAAACTAATATCAAAAATAAAGCGTAAAGATGAATATATGCGTTTTTTAAATTATTTAACATTATCTCCAAAATTTATTTTTCTTTGATAAATTTAACAATATAAAACTTTTTATTTTATTTCCAATTTTTCTAAAATAGTTATTTCTTATTGGGATGTTGTTTATTTTAACTTTTTCTTTAATTAGATTTTGAAAAAGATTTTCATATTCTTGACACATTTTTTCTGAATTATATGGATATTTAATCATGGTTTCTTTTACATCAAGATATGAATCTTTTAATTCTAGCAATTTTGATTCAAAATTATCAACATCAAACTCTAAACCATAACCCTTGCAATACTCTGGTAATGCACCACTATTAATATACAAAACTGGAAGACCGCATAAGGCTCCTTCAATATGATGATTGCCAGATGGCTCATTTCTTGATGCAGTTATGTATAAATGACATTTTTTAAGCTCTTCTGCAAGAGACAACCCTGACAGCGGTTTAATTACTTTTGTATTTTGAAATGAAAAATTATTTGGTATGTTTCCTATATATAAAAACTCAAATTTTTCTGAATATTTGGATTCATTAAGTAGTAAATCTAGTGTTTCATAAATATCAAATCCCTTGTTCCAATTACCACTCCAGTGATGAGTTACAATTTTCATCTTTTGATCCTTATCCCAAATATTTTGTTTATCTGAATTGAAGATTTTGGAATTTGAGCCAGACATTACAACATGTGGATTTGATATATTAAAACCTTGCTTTTCATATAAATTTTTTATCCAATCACTAACAAATACTGTTGCGTCCGAACACTGGTTAGCTTCAAATAAAAATTGGTTTAATCCTTTCGTTTTTTTTCTTTCGTCACATTCATTAATTCTATGTACAACCTTCACGCTGGGATTTATATAATTCTTATATTTAAGAATTTCTTTGTGTGTATAAGATGATGATTCAGATTTTTTTCTTGGGTCTGTGAGTAGGATTAGATCAATATCATCATCAAATAAGTGATTAATGACGCGATGTCCGTTTGCCTCTAAATATTCTTTTAAATTCTTAAAAAAAAGATTTCCACCGCCCCACGGTCCCTCTTTAATAAAAGCGCCAATACTAACTTTCATAAATTTCTCTAAATAAATTTCTATACTTGTCAAAACCTTTTGGAACTGTGTATAGGTTTGATTTTTTATTAGCGTATTCAATATTTGGTTTAGCTGAATGAAAATTTTCCATATTAAATATTGACTCAGAAGATAGTATTTCACTAGCAACGCCGACATCGGTTGAGATAATTGGTGTTTTAATTAATCCACATTCGACAATTGCTTGTGGCCCGCCTTCAACTCTTGATGAAACAATATACAAATCTAAAACATTATATAACTCATTTAAATCATTGAAATCAACCATTTCAAAATATTTATAAGGTATATTTAATTTTTCTAATTCTGAAATTATATACTGTCTTCTTTTTCCAGTTAAAATTACAACAGTATTTTTATTTTCACTGTATTTTAAAGATACAATTTCAATAAACCTATCAGGACCTTTAATTAACTTGGGTGATTTTAAATCACTGCCTTCTGTATCTCTCTGGAATGAGCCAATATAAAAATTTTCCTCTGATAGACCATATTTTTTTCTTATTTCATTTTTGTCATTAATAGGAAACCAGAGATTTTGATTAACCCAAAAAGGTATCGATGTAATTTTTTTATTAGTTAGTTGTTCAAGCTGCATTTTTGATTTTTCAGAAATCACATGATACTCATCTACATAAGATTCTCTTTTTAAAAAGTCTTTTTTGTCTTTATCTGAAAATTTTTGAAAATCAATATGATAAATTGAGCAAACTACTTTTTTTTTCTTTAAAGTACTTTTTCTTACATTTTTCCACAACCAGGGTGTAAGTATCCATATAATGTCAGCCTCTTTTGGTTTTCTTGTAGAAATATCAAAGTTGTACTCGTACCATTCATCTTTCAGTCTGTCTACAACCCAAGATTCATTTATGTTGTTTAAATAAACTTTCATAAAGTAAGAATATTATATAGTTTTCAATTATTTGTGTATATGGTAATAAAATCAAATAGACTTGTAGTATCCTTTTGATTTAATATGCTAAAAAAACATTTAATTTCTGGAATAACTGGTCAAGATGGCTTATTTTTGAGCTCTATTTTATTAAATGCGGAAAAAAATGTAAAAATTTTGGGAATTTCAAGAAGTAAAGATAATAACTCATTTTATAAAAAATTAAGAATTTTAAATAATAAAATAAACTTAGATGACATAAAAATTGTAAATATTGATTTGGGTAACAAAAAAGAAGTTCATAACTTAATTTCAGAGTATGAACCAGATTATGTTTACAACCTATCAGGTCCTAGTTCTGTATATAAATCTTTAAACGATGGAAATGAAACATTCAATCAAATAATTGAATATTTTAACAATATAATTAATCCAATTATTGAAAATAATATTAACTGTAATTTCTTTCAAGCCTCAAGTTCAGAGATGTTTGATTCATCTGACTCAAAACTAGATGAGAGTTCGATTTTCAAACCAAGATCTCCTTATGCTGAGGCAAAGTTAAAAATTCATAACTACATTCAGGAATTAAAAGAAATAAAAGAAATAAATATTTGCTCTGGAATAATGTTTAATCATGAGTCAGAGTTTAGAAACGAAGATTATCTAATTATGAAAATTGTAAACTCAGCAATTTTAATTAACCAAGATAAGCTCGAAAGTCTAACTGTTGGTAGCCTCAGTCTTGTAAGGGACTGGAGCTATGCAGGAGATGTTGCACAAGCAATATATAAAATAAATAAACAAAATGATAATGAAGATTACGTAATAGGATCTGGTAAAGGAAATAATATTGAAACCCTAGTAAATATAGTATTTGGTTATTTTGATATTGATTGGAAAAATTTTGTGCATGAAGATAACGAGCTTTTAAGAAGTGGGGATCCATCTTCAATTGTTGCTGATCCCGCAAAATTAAGAAATAATCTTGAGTGGAAGCCAAGCGTCTCTGTAGAAGAAATTTTAATAAAATGTATTGAAAAAAAATTAAGTCAAAAAACTTGATTAATTTATAGGTATTATATTTCTTCGAACGCAATCTGCAAAATAGGCTTGTTCGTTTTTATTTTTCATTGAAATGTTATCAGTCATATTTATCTCGTATAGTACTTTTTTGATAATTTTTATTTTATGTTTATTTTCAATTAGATCTTTGAACAATTTGTAGTCTTGAGCGTAGTAAAAATTTTCGTTATACATACCAATCTTTATTAAGGTTTCTGATTTAATCATTAAAGTTCCATGTATAAATGGATTTTTATACTTTACTGTAATATTTGGATTTAAATGCTTTGAAAAACCTGGTATAACCTTTGATCTATCTTTAATTTTTGCTAGTGAAGTGCAAATATCAAAATCACTATTTATAAGAAAATTGTATTGATCCATTAATCTGTTTTTATAACTAATGTCATCTGAATCTTGTCTAGCAATAAAAACTCCATTGGATTTTTTTATTAATTTATTTAAAGATTTTGTTAATCCTTGATTTTCAGAATTTTTAAATAATTTTATTCGATTATCAATATATGAATATTCTTCACATACATTGTAAGTATTGTCCGTTGATGCATCATCTAATAGTAAAAGTTCAATGTTTTCATATTCCTGAGTAAGAATACTTTCTATAGCTTTCCTAATATTGATCTCATCATTATGAACTGATAATAATACGGATATAAGTTCGCTCATTATTATGCCTCTAGTACTTTATCAAAAGATTGTATGAGGCGATCAGCATCTAAATATCTATAAATAAATTGTTGATTCTCTTTCCCTTGTTCTATTAAATAATCTGAACATACTACTTTATTAAGTTTGCTAAGTAAGTCTTGATAGTTAAATTGTTCAAATTTATATTCATAATTATTTGGAAAAAAATCTTTAATTCCTCCAGAGTCTGGAAAAATTGAAGGCACCGAAAGTTCTGAGGCTTCACATAACAAGGTTGGTTGTCCTTCATATAGTTTGGTTGTAGTAATTACTGCTTTAGATTCATTTATTATTTTTAATACTTCTGTATTGTCTCTATAACCAAGAATCTCTACTGAATTAATTTTTTCACATTTTTTCTCTATATCGTTTAGTAATGGGCCTTCACCAATAATTATTAATTTTGAATTATGTTCATCTAATAATTTCCATGCTTCAATGAGCTCTTCTACTCCCTTTTCTTGAGAAATTCTGCCTGCATAGACGATTTGATTTAGTCTCTTGCTTGTTTGGTTATATGTTTTATTAATACTTAATGTGGGATTAGGTTGAACGAATATATTATCTAATTCAATACCAAGTTTATTCAAGTAATTTTTGTGATGTTCAGTAAGGGTTATTATTTTCAGTTTATTGTTTTTTAACAACTTAAAATATTTTCTCCCAAAATTATTAACCAGAACTGATTTAATAAATGACTCTTTATAGTATCTATTAAACTTTCCTATATCAGACTTATTAAGCCCACATGCTTTGCAAATTTTTTCACCCTTTAAATGTTTACGAGAAATAAATGATTTTGTACAGTCATATCTAAAATTATGTAATTTATGTATTACATTTAATTCTTCATTCAGTGAATATTCAAGAATTCCAAGTGATGCCATAAACCAAAGATTGTGTATATACACATAATCTGGTTCAAAATCTATTACTTTTTCTTTAAACTTATCTAGACTTTCAACATTTTTGTTATAAAAAAATGCTTTTATCTCTTTAATTTTAAGCTTAAAAGTATTTTCAAATATTAATGTTTCGACCTTGTAATAACTCTTTAAATAATCAATTTCTTTCTCAACAGCAATATCCTCACCA
Source organism: Methanobacteriota archaeon (assembly GCA_002699515.1). Lineage (GTDB taxonomy): Archaea > Thermoplasmatota > Poseidoniia > Poseidoniales > Poseidoniaceae > MGIIa-I. The sequence continues at coordinate 25,041 of PAAW01000061.1, read as the reverse complement.
CCTTTTTGTGTATATTTTGTATGTACAATTAAGATTTTTTTCATTTCTTCTATAATAAAAAGTTTATCTGGTCTTATTCCACTATAGAAGTTACACTAATTTTTGTGCACATCGTTTATTTTTTTACATACGGTTATTCCATAAAAAGCTGGGAATCTGCAGGTATTTTGTCCAGAGAATTAAAGATATTTGATAAGCTTATTGAAGATTTTGGACTTAAGTTTACATTTGTTACGTATGGGGATAATAAAGATAAAGAATTTAAACTTAACAAAAATATAAAAATAGTTCCTATTTATTCACTTATAAATAAATCAGAAAATAAATATAAAAACTTATATAGCAGTTTTAAGCTGTCAAAATTATTAAAAAACGAAATTGGTAATTTTGACGTAATTAAACAAAATCAACTTTTAGGAAGCTGGGCCTCTATTCTTCTTAAATTGAACTCCAAAAAACCCCTCTACACTAGAACAGGTTACGATATGTTTTTATTCAGCTTAAAAGAAAAAAAGTCGATATTTAAAATATTTCTATATTATTTATTAACCCAGTTGACTTTAATTTTTTCAAATATTTATTCAATTACAAACAAATTGGACTCAATGTTTTTAAAAAAATACTTTCTAGTTAATAAAAAGAAACTTGTTATAAGACCGAATTGGGTATCAAACGAAAACTATAAAAATTTTAATTTAAGATATGAAAATAAAATACTTTCAGTTGGAAGATTAGAAAAACAAAAAAATTTTGAATACTTAATTAAATGTTTAGTCAATACAAATCTAACCTTAGACATTGTCGGCTCTGGGAGTGAACAAGAAAATCTTGAAAAAATATCTGAAAATTTAGCTGTGAATGTAAATTTTTTAGGAACTGTAGAAAATAATCAACTTCTTAAGCTAATGGCTGAGTATAAATATTTTGTTTCTACTTCTTCATTTGAAGGAAATCCTAAAGCTATTCTTGAGGCAATGGCTTCAGGTTGTGTCGTTATTGCAAAAGATATTCCAAACAATGTTGAAATTATAAATAATAAAGTTAACGGTATTTTATTTAATGAACATTCAATGCCTTTACAATCTCTGTTGAAAAATATAAATACACTGGATGACGAACAAAACTTATCTGAGAATGGAATTGAATACATTAAAAAAAATAACTCTATAGAAGAACTAGCAAATAATATCTATCAAGATATTCAACTAATTACTTCTAAGTAAGCAATAATTCTCTTTTTCCTTCTAAAGAAATTACTAACTCAATGTAAAGATCCACATTTTCAAAATCTCTTTTATTATGTGTAGAGTTAATTATTGTTATTTTTGCTTCTTTGAGTATTTTAAAAATAAGCTTCTTTGATTCTTCATCAAGATTAGATGTTGACTCATCGAGTATAAGGACCTCAACTCCTGATAAAAGAGCCCTCATGAAAGCTATTTTCTGCATTTGCCCCATCGATAACGTTTTATTTGATATTTTCTTTTCTAAAGTTGTATTGTTTTCATTAAATAATTTAAATAAATCTATAATTTCAAACATTTCCTGGTCTGAAATTTCTTTATCAATTCCATAAGTTAAATTTTCTCTTAGGGTTGAATTTATAATCATAGGAGATGCCCCAACATACCCTAATTTTGAAGTAAATGATTTTACATTTCCTTTTTCAGCATAAAAAACTCCAGACAACAAGCCCAACAAAGTGCTTTTACCAGATCCATTGACTCCAGTAATTACGATGTGTTTTCCTCTTGGAATTTCAAGATTTAAATTTTCAAAAATATACTCATCACTATTAAAATACTTAAAGCTTACATCAGAAATTACTATTGAATTCTTTTCATCTAATTCACTATTAACTATATAGTTTTCTGAAAAAGATACTTCTTTGTTTTTTTCCATTAAATAAAGGTTTTCCAAATAGACATGATATGCGGAAATTAAGTGGAGGTTGTCATTGAATATACCTAGTGTCTGAAATAGTCTAAGCATTACTCCAATAAAATCAAGTGTCAATACTTTTACAAAATTAAAGAATACTAAAAGTATTGACAAGAGCATCATTGTAGAAAAATTTGGTAGGATAGCGTTTAAAGTTCCGAATCTTAAGTTGTTATAAGAGGAACTGTAATAATTTTTTAAACTTTTCTTAAAGTTTTTAACTTCATTATTTACTAAATTTATAATCTTAATGAGAAATAAATTGTCTAGAACTTTTTCTGTATCTTTGCTAATTTCTTCTCCAAACTCATATGTTAAATGTGCATATTTTCTTCCTGTCTTTGTAAGAAAATATGTAGGATAGGCAAGAATTATAAGACCTCCAAAAAAAACAATTACTGTATTGAAATCGGTATATATTAAATATGAAGCATATGCAAATATTTGAAGCATACTACTGAGAAATACAGTTAACGTTCCATAAAAACTAGAAACTTGCATTGAAATTGTATTTATAAAATAATAGGCGTCGGAAATTGAATAATTTCCTTTATCAAATATTTCTTTTATTAAATGAGTTCTCAAATTTTCTTCAATATTTAACTTCAAATTAAGCACATTCATTTTTTCGATATAAATTGACAGGAATCTTAAAAGAATTACTACTGGAAATAAAACTAAATTGTTCATAAAAAAATCAACTATAAAATTTTGTGCATTTAAATTTGAAGTGAAAATATTTGTAAAAATTAAAATTATTAATATATCAAAAAAAACTATTAAATTTGATAGAAATACGGAGAAAATAATTCTTCTTTTCTTCTTTGAAGTTTTTGTTATCTTGGAAACTTTAAGAATATCTGTAATGAGTAATTTTAATTTGTTCATTGTTTTTAACTATATTATTAAGTTAGTTTAAGTTTATTAATAATTTTTAAATAAGAAATTTATATTATATTTCATTGCATCTTTAAATTCATCAGCATTTTTTAATTCGCGTAAGTAATTTTTTTCTACATTATATGCTTTAAAGCCTGAGTTCAATAATTTATCAAAGGTATTTAAATAATTTTTATTATGCCTTTGTTCAATCTCTATTAATAAAAGGGTTTTCTTACTTGAGAGTATTTTCTTACATCCGTCAATAACTTTTTCTTCATGACCTTCAACATCTATTTTAATAAATACTAAATTTGAATCTTTAGGGGTGAGGTCACAGTAAAGAGAGTCTAGCTTAAAAGATTCGACTCTAATTTGTTCTTGATCCTTGTGAATGTTCTCTAGAGATGACTTACCAAAAATTAGTTTTTTATTTTCAAATGGTATATTTAAGATTTTTTTGTTATCACTATTTGATGCAACTTTTTCAAAAAATTTCACATTGTCATTCATATATCCTCCCTTAATGTATTCAATACATTCTTTTACTGGTTCAATAATAAAAGTAAGTTTTGATTTATATCCAAACAGGAAGCTATAAATGCCATAGTTTGCACCAACATCAATAAAGTCATAATTTTTGTTATATTGTTTTAGGTATTGATGTAAATATTTTATTTCTTTTTCACCAAAGAATAAGTTATAGTATGACCTTAAAGGCCCAGTTAATTTTGGCAATAAAAGTAGTGCTCTTTTCATTTCACTCATAATATAAATTAGTCTATTTTTAATCTAAATTACATGTTATCGTTTTTTATGAAGTGAAAATAAATTCATTGAAAAAGTTAGTTAACAGTAACTTCAGGGGTGTTTCAAAAAACCTATTAAGTTTTATGGTTGAAAAACCTCGCTTTTTAAAAAATAACTATTCAAAAAAATACGATAAAAAAGATGTTTGGTATTTTAATAGCTCATCTCATCTAGACTTTATGAGCCTTTTTAGTACAGTTGGAAATATATTAGTTAAAAAACTTTCAGACGAAGGTTATTCTGTCACAACTCTACAGTGTGAAGGAGGCCCAGTGTTTTGTCAAACTGGGGCATCCGTATTAAACCCAAATCACATGATGCCTTGTTACTCATGTATCAAATTTAATAGAAAATTTACTGATGGAACTCATCCAATTGTTTTCTCAAAAAATGATAGAAAAAATAAAAACGTAGAAATTTTAAGTGATGATGAAATTAAAAGTCTTATAGAGCCATCTATAAGATGGCTATTAAGGGGGAACACATCTGATGAAAAACTATATAAATCATTTCAAAAAAATATGTTATTGTCATCCAAGCAGTGGATAAATTATTTAAATGAAATGCCAGAGGGACGTCTTCCAAAGTTTGCAATTATATTTAATGGGTACACTTTTCCAGAATCAATCATTAAAAAAGTTCTAGAATTGAAAAATGTAAAAGTATTTACTTTTGAAAGTGGCTTTGCAAATAATTCAATATTTTTTTCAGAAGAATTTGCTCCAGACTATAACTTCAAAATAAGAAAATCTAAATTAAAAATTGAAGAAAAAAATAAATTGGAAGAATACCTTCAAAAAAGAAGAACTGGAGAATTTGACAGGGGTGGGGTAAAGTTTTGGAAAGAAATGGAACCTATTTCAAAAGATTTAATCAAAAAAATTAAAGAATACAAAAATACTGCTAGTTTGTTTTTAAATGTTCCTTTTGATACGTCACAAGTGAACGCTCATTATTTATTTGAAGATTTATATGATTGGTTGTTATCAACTAAAAAGCTAGTAAAAGAAAACCCTTCTACCCTTTTTATTTACAGATCTCACCCAGATGAATCTAGAGAAGATAAAAAACTTTTCCAACCTACTAGTGAGTGGCTTGTAGAAAATGGTTTTTCTAAATTAAAGAATGTTGTTATTATTTCTTCAGAAAATAATATTAGCTCCTATGAGTTAATTAAAATTTCTGATTTAGTACTTGTCTATAACTCAACTGTAGCCTTGGAGTCTGTTTTACTAAATAAAAATGTACTTACAGCAGGTAACGCACACTACACAAGAATTAATTATTTTAAACCATCTAAAAATAAAGATAAATATTTTGAATCATTTAAGAAGCTTCTTAATCAAAAACATGAAATCCCAAATAATATTTATTCTGATGTTGAACAATACTTTTATAGTTTAGTATTTGAATCATCAATTGATTTTTCTAATGAAATAACGAAAACAGAAAATAGAAAATATTCATTTGAAACTGCTGATAAGTTAAATTTAAAATCAAAAAGTTTAAATGAATTTATGAATTTTATACAAAATACATCTAGTTGATGTCAAAAAATTTTTTGGTTAAGAGCTCTTTTTTTAATTTTGTTTCGGAAAGTATATTTACAACTTTTTTACCCATTTTTCCATCCCCATAAGGATTTTCACATTCTCTTAAAGTATTAAATTTTTCATTATCTAGAAAGATGCTATTTATATTATTAATAATTTTATTTTTCTCTATTTCTGAAAAAATCACATTTGTAGAATGTAATCTTCCGTTTTGTCTATCTCCTAAAATAAGAGCTGGACACCTTAAAGCTGGTGTTTCTTTAATTCCAGCAGAAGAATTACCAATGTAGCATGACTTAATTTGAGATGAATTATTTAAATCTAATAGCCCATGGAAGTCTTTTCGACCAAGAGACTCATAAATGTCAATGAAATTATATTGTTCTTTCCATTTACTTAATATATTAATAATTTCTTTTCCACCAACATCACTGTTTGGATAAGTACAAATAATTTTTAAGTTATTTATATCTAAAGCTGAAAAAGCACTTTCAATTTGACTAAATTCTTGAGAAATTTTATCCCTATTAATTGGAACTGGATGCTGTGTAAATACTATTAAATTTTCAATATCTTCTAACTTATAGTTTTTTATAATATTTTCTTTATCTGTATATTCTTTATTATGAATCAAATCTACAGAAGATAAACCAACTTCAAAAACGTTTATTGGATTTTCACCTAATTGAATGATCCTTGAAGAAGCCTCTTTGTTTGTAGTGAAATGCAGATGTGAAAGTTTTGTCATTGCATGTCTTACAGAATCATCAAAAGTGCCTCCTTCCGTTACATCTCCACCTTCTATATGAGCAGTGAGTATTCCCATTTGAGTTGAAGCTATAACAGCAGCAAAACCCTCATATCTATCCGCATAAACAATAAATACATCAGGATTTATTTTTTTTAATACCTCTGAAATAAGATTTATTCCCTCGGAAATAGTTTTTGGATTTTCATGTAAATCATCTGAATTATGTCTAAAGTCAATTTTGTATTTTATTTCAAAACCACTTTCCTCAATCTCTTTTATCGTTGAACCAAAATCTGGATCAATATGGCTCGCAGCAGCTATTAGAATCAAATCGAAATTATTACTTTTTTTTAGTTCATGCAAAAGGGGAGTTTGTAAACCAAACTCAGCTCTATTTCCAGTAAAAACAGCAACTTTTTTCATTCTTACATTCTGTTATCTAAACTTAAACCCGTATCAATATGGTTAAATGATTTTACTATTTGTTTTATTCTTTCAACTAAATCTTTTTTGTTTAATTTTTTATCACCAGATAGCATTAAATTGAATTCAAGTAAAAACTCTTTGAGCTTGCCAATATCAAACTCTGAATGTTTTACGATGTCAAAATTTTCAAACTCTGATTCTTTAAGTTCTTCACCACTTCCTACAAACTCTTCAAACTCTTTTTCGCCTGACGTATCAGGGATAGTCGCATATATTGGATATTCATTATTTTTTTTACTAATAATTTTGTAAGCTTCTTCTTTGGTGTCAACAACAACTGGAATTAAATTTTTTGAATGAATAAAGTTTTTTGCAACTTCAATTATTGGATAAAGCTTAAAAGATTCAGATATTTTAGGTACTAATATATCACCATCAGAAAGACTTGCAGTAGAAAGCATACATATTTGTGCTGCTTCTTTATGTGATACAAAGTATCTATCTATATCAATTGGTGAAGGTAGGGGCTCTTGTTTTTCAAATCTGATAGGAAAAGACTGTAAGAGACTCCCGTTAGAGAAAGCAACATTTGCAAACCTAGTTGTTGATGTAATTAAATCTGATTCAGATTCTAAATGTTTGCACTGAAGAACTAATTCCATTATCTTTTTCGATGCTCCCATCAAGCTAACGGGGTTTGCCGCTTTATCTGTTGATACAGAAAAATATCCTTTTGAAGATTTTTCTTTAAGTATTTTTTCTAATAAGTTTGAATGCTTAACAACATTTGTATCAAACATTTGCATTGTTGAATATAGATCTTTCTCAGATCTGACATGTTTTATTGCTGCAAAATTATAAATAAAATCATATGGCCCATTATCAATAATAAATTGTTCTGTAATTTTTGAGCCAAAGTCTAATGGTGAGGTAATCAAATTTAAGGAAGAAGCTTTATTGTCTTTACTTCTCAAATTTCTTACTAAGTTTGTAAGACCATTTTCATTAGGGTCTATTATATGAATTGATTTAAGTGAAAATTCTGATATCTCGCTTACAAAAGATGATCCAATGGAACCTGAACCCCCAATTATCAAGACTTTTTTGTTATTAAAATGATTTTCTAGTTTGGAAAAATTTAGATTGAAATCTTCATCTGTTAATAACTTTTTTCTTTTAGTTGCTAAAAAATCTCTATCAATAGAATTTAACTCCATAACTATTTGTACATTTCTTTCGTAAGCTGAGTCTCTGAAGGAATGTCAACCAATGCTTCTTTGTTTAGAATAGAATAAAATTCTGGTGCTAAAATTTCACCAGTTCCAGGTCTTTTTACCCAAAGATTATCAAGTGTAAAAATATCTCCTTTTTTAATATCTTTAATAGTTACTACAGAAGCATAGGCAAAATCTATAACCGGCTGTTCATCGGGTAATATGTCTTTTCTGCCTCCTCTTGATTTCCATATTTCTTTTGATGATTGAACAAGCTGTTCAAGTTCATTTGGCTCAATAGAAAATGGATTGTCTGGACCAGGCCATTTTCTTGATTTAGTAAAATGCTTTTCAATTATATTTGCACCTATTGCTACAGCTCCAAGAGAAACTGAAATTCCTAAAGAGTGATCCGATAAACCAATCTCTAAATCTGGGAAAGTTTCTTTTAGATGTGTAATTGCGCCAAGCCTCATTGTTTCAGGTGGAGCAGGATATATACTTGTGCAATGTAAAACAGCTAAGGGGGTTCCATGATTCAATATTGTTTCTACCGATGTTTTTATTGATTCTATATCATTCATGCCTGTTGATAAAATCATTGGTTTATTGAATTTTGCAACATGATCAAGTAAAGGGATATTATTGCACTCTCCAGAACCAATTTTAAAAAGTTCGACTCCTAGTTCGTTCAACCTATCTGCCCCTTCCCTACTAAATGGGGTTGAAAAAAATAAAATTCCTTTTTCTTTTGAGTACTCAAATAGTTCTTTTTCTTGTTCTGTATTGAGAACACATCTGTCAATGATATCCCATAAAGATTCCTCGCTTATATTTCCAGGTTTCATGTCAGTCGGGATCATCTCTTTATCTGTTATGTGGGTTTGAAATTTGATTGCTGAGGCGCCTGAAACAACAGCAACATCAATCAACTCTAACGCTTTTTTAAAATCTCCATCATGATTTATTCCAGCCTCAGCAATAATAAATGGTTCGTTGTCATCAGAAACAATAATATCTGAAAATTTAATCATTTTTTTCCTCGAATATGTCTACTTTTCATATTACTACTAGATAATTTCAACAGACGATAAAGAAATACCATTAATTTTTGGATTTATTGTTTCGAGGGAAGTGCCTATTTTATCTAAGCTATTGTTAATATCTTTTCTATTAAAATATTTTTTTGTTTTCATCCACTTATACTTTAAAAATAAACTGACGAAGAATCCTTTAATGCTAAAGTTTGTTAAAAATATAGTCTGATTTTTAAATATCTCTTTTTTGACTTTTTTCGTATGAACGGTTTGTCTAATTATCTCGGCACACCTAGCTGAAGAATTACCGTCAAGCTTATAAATAAATTTTTCAATTGCATTATTATCATTTTCTGTTTTCATTGATATTTTATTTTCTAATATCTCATCAATAAGTTCAATACTATCTATTTCACTCTGAGGTTGGTAGCTTATTTCTTTCATAATTTCTGTAGATTCGTGAAAAACTTTCATAGTTCGCATCCACGACATATTTATGCTTGGAATTTTAGCTACCTGGGCATCTACACAAGAACTCGAATTGTAATGTAAAAGTATTTTTGATTTATTCAATGAGTGAAATATAGTTTCATCAGAATCATCTATTTCAATGTTTTCTCCTTTAATTTCATTAATATACATATCTTTCTTTTCATAAGGATGCACTCTTAACAAAACCTTATATTTTTTTCCTGATAAATATTTATTTATAAAAGAAATCGTGTTTTGTCTATTCTCTTTATGCAACTCTATAAATGTTTTTATGTGTTCATCTTTCATTCCAAGGTACCTATAGCTATTTGTGTTTACTTTTTCTCCAAATATTGGTGATGAATTTGGAAATGACGTTGCTACTAATATGTCAAAATCTTTATCTTTTTTCTTAATTTTTTTTAAATAACGATCATGTTTTGGGCTTCCAATAATTTTAATTTGATTTTCATTGTACCAATTTCTTTTTATTGAAGTATTTGAAAAATATTCCCCCCAAACAAAAAAATCTTCAATATCTTTTCGTTTTTCTTTATCTTTAGTTAATTGATAATCTTGAAAAAAGTCTTCGTGTACACACTGTTCAGTTTCAAGGACCCCGACAAGTATTCTAGATTTTTTTAATATATTTACCTCCTCTGCAAAATAGTCTCTATGATTTGGATAAAGAACATAATCAGGACTGAGCAAAAGCAGCTCTCTGTGTCTTAAATTAGATGGAACAATAAAGGTTTTAATCTTTAAATTATTCAGATTTGTTGCTATATCAACAATATAATCTAGGTCTCTAGACGGATGATCAACAATTAAAGCGGCTTTCTTCACAGAAATATTCTAAATAGTATATTTTATTTTATTTAACTTTATTAATATAACTTTTATGACCCAGATCCAAGAAATAACTGATTTAAAGGACAATATCATTGAGGAAGATGATACTTTTTTTTCTGCATTACAAAAAATTGAAGCTTGCTTTCATAAAATATTACTTATAGTCAAAAATGATAAATTAATTGGTCTTATTTCAAATGGTGATTTAAGAAGAGGGCTTTTAGAAGAAGGTGCGCTTGATAAAGGTATAAAAAATATAATCAACTATAAATTTGACTTCCTTAGCAAAGACTTCACTAATGAGCAGGTGAATAAGCTATTTAAAAAAAATTTAAATCCATACATACCAGTATTAGATAAGAATAATCAAATTGTTAGTTTGCTTTATGTGCCTTATGAAATAAATAAAGAACTAAATAACTCTGTATTGCTAATGGCTGGAGGAAAGGGCACGAGATTGGGTAAAATCACAGAAAATATTCCTAAACCATTAGTAGAAATAGGAGGGATTACTCTTTTAGAATATCAATTAAAAAAGCTCACTGATTTTGGATTTAAAAAAATTTATATATCACTTCACCACATGGCTAATCAAATTGTAGACAAGATATCAGAACTGAAATTAGATGATGCAGAAATTGAATTTTTAATAGAAAAAGAGCCTCTAGGAACTGCTGGTTCTTTATGTTTCTTAAAAGAAGAAGAATCTCCTGTACTTACATTAAATTGTGATGTTGTAACAGAAACAAATTTTAGAGAAATGATAACGACTTTAGAAAAAAAACAAACAGATATTCTTGTCGGCGTAAGGCCATATAACACGTTCATTCCTTATGGAGTAATTAAAGTTAACAAGCAAAGAGTCACAGGCTATAAAGAAAAGCCAATATATCAAGACTGGGTAAGCGCCGGAATTAATTTAGTAGATCCAAAAATAATTAAAAGGATAAATGAAGAATATTTGGATATGAATGAACTAATTAGTAAGTCGATTGAGAATTATGCTGTTTTTCCTTACTATATAACTGAAAGATGGATTGATGTAGGAAGCCAAGAAGAGCTTTCTAAACTAAATATTCTTTAAAATTAGTTGTTCTTATTTCTTTTATTAATATTTTCAAGATTTATTTCTTTCTTGTAAAATTCAGTTAAAATTTTTTCATTAAAATCAGCTATTTTTGAATGTCTAATTAATTTTTTAGAATCTGGTTCACGAGATTCTTCAATATATTTATCTATTTTGTCAATAACTTCAGGAAGATTTAGGAATGTTTCTTTTACTGCTTCCATAGAAAAATTAACTGGGTTGAAGGTTTGAATGTTCAATTGAGGATAGCAATATTTAATAGTCTTTCCTAAATCTAACTTTTTAGAAAGTGTCTGAATTGTCCCTCCAACATATTGTATGTTGTCATCATACAAAGCCCAAAAATTACAAGCAGACCCTGTGTATTGTGGTGAGATTCCTAAGTGTAAATTAAGTAATTTATTCTGAGGAAGCATTGAATATAGTGGATCTTTTATAATCGATGACCCATAAATTATTACTACTTCACAATTAAATAAGTAGTTGATTTCTTCAGGAAGATTATTTAGTTCTCCTTTTGGAATTGAGATTTTTTTATAATTTTCATTAGTCCAATCAGTTCCATTAAATTTTTCATTCTCAATTAATTTAACTTGTGAAAAATACTCTCTTAATGATTGGTTTTCTAATTTATTATTTGTTGATGCTACTTCTGAAAACTGTATAACTTCGTATTCTTGATTTAAATAAGATGCAAGTGCATTATGCCTTAATGAGGCACCAGAAATAATTCCAACTTTCATGTCTATCCAGTCATTATTTTTTCAATTATATAAGTTGCATCAACTCTAGCAAGTTCGTAAGGGTTCAGATTTATTTGATCATTGGCTCTGAAGGCATAGTTAATTTTTAACTTTTTGAGTAGATCAATAGTTTGTTCATTATAGGAATTAGATGGAAAAGATAACGCTTTTGGCTTATAACCAATTATTTCTTCTAAAATTTCAGAATTTCTATTTAATTCATAATATTGGTCATCTTCTTTCATGCTTCCAAGGTTTGTAGGGTGTGAATGCGAATGTAAACCAATAGTGTGGCCTCTTTCGCTAATTTCTTTTACCATTTCCTTATTCATATAAGTTTCATTTATTAAACTATCTAAACTTGCCCCTTTTTCCTTTATTAGCGAAAAGATCGATTCTTCATATTCTTCTAAACTTATCTTGAAATCTCTTATAAACCTAAGTTCTCTATCAGAACTAGAATAAAATTTGTACTCCAATAAGTATTTGCTTTCTATAAACTCTTTATTTAATTTGCCTTTTTCATTGTCCGAAAAGTTTCTTTTAATTAATTCAATTAACAAAGAGTTAAATTCATCAACACTATCAAAATTTTTAGAATTTTTAAAGTTTCTAGTAATTTGATGAATATCGAACTCCCCAATTAATGGTTTTGTATGGATAAAAAAAAGTCCTTTTATATTTTGTTCTTCAAGAATTTTAAACGCGATTTCATATTGACTTAAAAGACCATCATCAAATGTAAAAAATAATTCGCCCTCTAAATTGTTATCTTCATTTTCCAAAAATAATTTCGGATTTGAAATTTTATCTATATCGTAAAAATCAATTATTTTATATAAATTTTCTTCTGAGATAGCTCCCTGCGTTCCGGCAGAGTTATTTCTCTTAAAATCGTGGAACATAATCGAATAAAGATTTTTCATACAGTTAACTAGCTTGATTTATCAATTTTTAATTTTATAAAATAATGATCTTGAAGAAATAGACCATTCAAAAATTTATTTTCTCCATCTAGATTAACCGTCCAGCTTCTTAATGTATCTTTATGGTCATGTTCTACTGTTAAATCTTTCGGGAAATGAATTGGTATAAATTCATAATTTTCTATTTCTTTTATTTTATCAAATAAGTTTTCTAAATACTCTACTGACCATAAATTCCAACCAATTTGATCTATTTCTTCTGTTTTAGTATTTCTGTTATCCCTATATTTAATTAAAACATCTACACCATATTTATTAAGTGGACCTTGTATAAATATATAACCCTTTGGCTTAACTCTCGAAATATATTGATTTAATATTTTCTCAATTTCCTCATATATTTGAAAAACCCCAACTGAGATGAGAACATCACATTCTAAACTTAAGGTTTTTTCTTTTGTTATGTCATCAAAAAAGTATTCTATTGAACTATGTGTATTCTTTTTTGCTACTTCTAAGCTTTCTTTGATTACATCACTGCCATAAAGTTTAGAATTTGGAAATTTTTTTACTAAATAATTTAATAGTGATCCATTACTACAGCCAATGTCCCATAAGCTTTCTTGTTTTTTTCCAAATGATATTTCTTTTAGTAAGTTTTCAAATTGTGTCGTTGTATATTTTGGGTCAGTTAAATATTTTTTCTCATTTATATATAAATAATCATGATCTCTATTTTTTGACATTATGCACCATATACTTGCAAAGTTAAGTTAAGTAGTTACTTGATAAATTATAGTATAGTAAATGGCATGACAACTGTATTCGATGAAATTCAATACTGTGATAAATGTGTTATTTCAAATCAAAGACCCAGTAGCGTTGTTGAGTTTAAAAACAAATCTGAAGATATAAAACCTAAAATTTTGTTTGAAAATGGTGTTTGTACAGCCTGTATTTGGGCAGAAGTCAAAGAAGGAATTAACTGGGAAGATAGACGAAGTGAGTTAGAAAAACTTTGTGATAAATTTAGAAGTAATAATGGATCATACGACTGTATAGTTCCAGGATCAGGAGGTAAAGACAGCGCTTTCGCTTCTCATTTTTTAAAGTATGAATTAGGAATGAATCCTCTCACAGTTACATGGGCTCCACATAAATATACTGATATCGGTTGGCAAAACTTCCAATCTTGGATTCAAGTTGGAGGGTTTGATAATATTTTGATCCATCCTAGTGGCAAGGTTCATAGAGAACTAGCAAGGTTAGCTTTTGAAAATATTGGACATCCATTTCAACCTTTTATTATTGGACAAAAACTAATAGGGCCTAGAACTTCAATCATGTATGACGTTCCATTAGTTTTTTACGGGGAAAATCAGGCAGAATACGGTAATAAGATAGAAGATAATAATAAACCAACAATGGATTTGTCTTTTTTTTCTGATGCAAAAAAAGAAGATATAACAATTGGGGGCATCCCAGCAAAAGAATTAATTAAGCAACATAACATAAGTGAATCTGATTTAAATATGTATATGCCTGTAGACTATCAAAAGTTAACTGAAATAAGTACTGAAGTTCATTATTTAAGCTACTACGTGAAATGGGATCCACAGGAAATGTTTTATTATGCAGCCGAAAATACTGGATTTAGACCAAACAATGAACGTTCGCAGGGGTCATATAGTAAATATGCAGGAATTGATGACGTTATGGAATGGCTTCATTTTTATATGATTTTTATTAAATTTGGTATTGGAAGAGCAACATATGATGCTTCTCAAGAAATTAGAAATGGAAAAATAACAAGGGACGAAGGAGTTGCATTAGTGCAAAAATACGATCATGAATTTCCCACCAAATACCTAGAAGAATTTCTTGATTACTTTAATCTAGATGAGAAAGAATTTTGGGAAATTATTGATAAGTTTCGGTCTCCAAATGTATGGACAAAAGAAAATAATAAATGGGTACTTAAGACACAAGTAAGTTGAACCTAGTGTCTAGAATAAATTTTAGATGAGAGTAATTTCTAGATTAGATATAAAAAATAATGACTTAATTAAAGGTCTTAATTTTGAAGGATTAAGAAAACTTGGAAATGCTAAAGACTTTGCTAAAGAATATTATAAAAAAAATGCTGATGAAATTATGTATATTGACACGGTTGCAAGTCTTTACAGCAGAAGTGGCCTACATGAAATCTTACTATTTACTGCAAAAAACATTTTTGTACCAATAACAGTTAGTGGCGCAATAAAGACTGTTGATGACGCTTTGCTATATTTTCAAAATGGTGCTGATAAAATATCAATAAACACAGCAGCTGTAAATGAGCCAAAAATTATTGAAGAACTTGTAAAATATTTTGGATCTGCAAATGTTGCGTTATCGATAGAAGCAAAAAAAATTAAAAATGGGACTTGGAATGTTTTTACCTCAACAGGCAGAGATAACTCTGGCAAAGAATTAAAAGATTGGATAATTGAAGCTACGGAGAGAGGAGTTGGTGAAATTTCATTGACTTCAATAGATAATGATGGATATCAAAGTGGTTTTGATTATGAAATGATAGATCATGGACTAAGTTGTTGTAAAGTTCCTTTAATAGTTGGTGGAGGTTTTGGACATCTTGACCATCTTGATAAACTAGACAAGAGTATTTCAGGGATTTTAATTGGATCTGCCCTACACTACAAAAAAGTTGAAATTCATTCAATAAAGAAAAAGTTAGCTGACTTAGGTTTTGAGGTGAGGATTTAAATAATGCATATTGGTGTTTTTGAGACAAATTTATCTAATAAATTTAGCATTTTTCATGCGCTTGAACACCTTGGGTTTAATACATCAATGGTTGAAGATTTTAAAGATATTGAAAAAACTGATATATTAATAATTCCAGGAGTCGGTAATTTCAAACATCTTATGGAAAATCTAAGACAGAAAGACTTAGTAAATCCAATAAAAGAAAGAGCTAGTAAAGACCAAAAGATTCTTGGTATTTGTCTTGGAATGCAAATTTTATTTTCTGAATCAGAAGAAGGCAACAGTAAAGGTCTTAGTATATTGGATGGTAAGGTTATTAACCTTGAGAAAAAATTTTCAAATTATAAAATAATTACACCAAATATAGGTTGGAGAAAAACAAACTTTATAAATGATAAATTTAAAAAATATGAAGATAACTATTTTTATTTTGTTCATGAATATGAAGTTATACCAACAAACAAAAATGACATTATGTCACATTCTAAGGTAGGAAATACTAGTGTAGTTTCTTCTGTTAATGGATCTGGTAGTTTAAAAAATATTTATGGTTTACAATTTCATCCAGAAAAAAGTGGCTTGGACGGGATAAATTTTTTGAAAGATTTGATAAAATTTATTTCAAAGAATTAACTTTAAATATTTAGCTCTTTTTCCCATTCTTTTAAATAATCTTCTGATAACAAATTTACATATTGTAAATCCTGATAGGTATCTACATCAATTGATTCAGAAGGTTCAGCAATTATCCCTTTAGTATTGCCTGATAATCTAATCCCACTCTTTAAAAAGTTTTTGTATTTAGTAATATAAATCGATCCTGTTTCAGAAAGTTGTGATTCCATGTCTTGCCTTCTTGGCCTATTTTTATAGAGTGGCTTAACATACTTACTAGCTTTTTTCCAAAAAAATAAGTGATCCTTTTTTAATGTAAGTGCTGAATCAGCTTCATTAGATTCAACTGCTCTTAGGGTCTCCTCGATGGTAATTTTTTTTCTGAGAGGGCTTGTAGGTTGAAGGAGGATTACTAGATCATTCTCGTCAGGATTAAATTTACTTAAGACATGCTTCATTACTGGTTCAGTAAATACTTTATCACCCGATAAATATTTTGGTCTTTTTAGTCCAATTACATCATATTTTTTTGCTAAATTTAAAATTTTTTCAGAATCTGAAGAGACTATTATCTTGTCCTCTTCAGTTGATATATACTCTGCATGAATGATAGACCAAGAAACTAAAGGAATTCCACCTACTTCCTGTATGTTTTTATCCTGAATACCTTTACTTCCGCCTCTTGCAGGAATAATTATATATTTCATTTATATACCTATTATCGCCAATAATTTAAATAAACTTGGAATTTGTTTCATTAAAAAATGTATAAAGGTGGTCTTTGTCTGATTTAACATCTACTGTTAATTGATCAAGGTCTTTTGAATACGAAAATCCGGAAAAGTTTGAATACAAATCTGATAAGACATCCCAGTCTTTAAATACTTTATTGAAAATTTGACTGTTAATTATATATGTTGGTGACTCGTTTGCAATTGCTACAAGTAAAGTAGTTGAATAAGTCGAAATAAACTGATTTTTTTTTGAAATTAAATTATAAATAGAATCTCTATAGATAGTAACATTTTTATGTTCTATAAAAGGCAAGACATGACTTGTTAGATCTTTTTTAAAATTCTTAGGATGAGGTTTAATTATTATACTATTGTATTTATTTCTCTTTATTAAATTATTCACCCCTTTTATAATTTCATCTAACTCATGATCTTCCATAACAACTTTCTCTGCTTTATCCCATTTTGAGTTTTTTGCGTGAAATGGTCTTAATAGTACAACTAAAGAATCAGTGTATTGAGTGCTTGAGTCTAGGAACTTTAACCAAGATTTATCAAAACCAGGATAAGAGTTCAATAAAGTTTCTTCGTATAGATTTTTATCATCTTTATCTAATTTAGAAAATTTAAAAGCTTCAAGATACTTTACATTGCTGAGTAAATGTTTATTTAGTTTTGTTGGT
Source organism: Methanobacteriota archaeon (assembly GCA_002699515.1). GTDB lineage: Archaea > Thermoplasmatota > Poseidoniia > Poseidoniales > Poseidoniaceae > MGIIa-I. The sequence goes on along the minus strand of PAAW01000061.1, from coordinate 7,550 downwards.
AAGTGTTCATTTTCTTCTAAGTAGTGCGGAGCATGAGGTGTTAAATATACTTCTATATTATTTTTTTTGAAATACTCAAATAATTTTTCATAATTTTCAATAGTAGTGGGGTCTCTATGATCAAAAAATACTACGTCGGGATTAATTTTTTTTAAAGTTTTTATTGTCAAATTAAGTTTTTTTACTAAAACTCTTTCAAGCTTATTTGTAAATTTAACTAAATAGTTATTTGTTCTATAGTTTCTAAAATTAAATTTAAAAAAATATTTTATAATTCTTAATATTGAAAAAGAAGATAAGTCTATATTTGCTACTTTAAATTGATCCATAAGTTTTTTTGTATCATCAAAATCAGGGAACAATTTCTTGTAATTTAAGGAATTTGTAACCAGGAAATATTTATTATCTTCATCTTTACTTACTAAGGGCAAACAATAGTCAACTGTTGGAATTCCAGAAAAAGTAATAATAACAATGTTCACAATTGAATAATAATATAGAATATAAATGAAGTGAGTATAGGAATTTATGAAAATATTTTGTTTTGACATAGATGGAACTTTGTGTTCTAAAAGTCCTGAAAATTATGAAGATGCTGTTCCATACTCAGACAGAATAGAACAGGTAAATAAACTCTATGATGAAGGAAATTCGATAATTATATTTACAGCAAGAGGTAGTGCAACTGGTATTGACCATAAAGAGCTTACCAAAAATCAATTGAGAGAGTGGGGTTTAAAGTACAACGAACTTATATTCGGGAAACCTAATGCAGATTATTACATTGATGATAAATCAAGAGATTATTTTAATTGGTTTATCAAAGAAGAATAAAATGAATTTATAATGAATTTATAATGAAAGGAAATTTTAGTAGCTTTGATAAGCCTCTCATAGTTCTTGAGCTAGCAAACAACCACCAAGGTGATATAGCACATGGATTAAATATTATTGAACAATTTGGAACTGCTTCAAAGAAATATTTTGATGAATTTAATTTTGCTTTAAAGTTTCAATACAGAAATTTGGATACGTTTATACATAAAGATTATGTTGATTCTGATATAAAGTACGTTAAGAGATTTCTTGAAACAAAGCTGGAACCTGACGAATGGATAGCTTTAATTGATAAAGTTAAGGAGCTAAGTCTCTATACAATGTGTACACCTTTTGATGAGCCTTCTGTAGATAAAGTAATTGAAGATAATTTTGATATTTTAAAAATAGCAAGTGCATCTTTAGATGATTGGCCTTTGATAGAAAAAATAGGACAATCATCACATGAAAATATAATTGCTTCGGTGGGAGGGGCTTCTTTAGATAAAATCAAAAGATTTTATTCATATATGAAAAATAGAGAAAAATCTATAGCGCTAAATTATTGCGTAAGTTTATACCCTACTGAAAAGTATGATCTCAATTTAGGATTTATTAATGAATTAATTACTACATTCCCGGGAACGCCTATAGGTTTTTCTACTCATGAGGCGGGGGAAGTTGATAATACTGCTGGTTTAGCTTTAGCTGCAGGTGCAAAAATCTTCGAGAAACATATAGCTTTAGAAGATAAGCCAAAAGGATACTTAATAAATGATTATTCAGTAAATTTGGAGCAATACTCTTCATGGTTGGAAAATTTAGTGGATGCTAAAAAAATAATAGGAACATCTCAAAATAGGGAAAAGATTATAGACAAAGAAATAGATGCTTTACGGGACCTCAAAAGAGGTGTTTTCACAAAAGAAAATGTTATGGAGAAAGATGCAATAAAAGATAATATTTATTTTGCAATACCTCCTGAAAAAAATCAGCTTCTGGCTAACGATATATCTAAATTCAGTGAAATAACAACATCAAGAAAAATTAAGATAGACGAAGCACTTATTAAAAATAATTTATTAATCAAAAATACAAGACCTGAAATTGAAATCATAAGAGACAAAGTAAGTGATGAACTGAAAAAATTTGATATAACTTTACCAAGAAATATTGACCTTGAAATATCTCACCACTATGGAGTAGAAAATTTCTACAAATATGGAACCTGTATGATTACTCTAGTAAATAAAGACTACTGCAAAAAAATACTTTATCAATTCCCTGGACAAACACATCCAGAACATTTTCATAAAATAAAAGAAGAGACTTTTATTTTACTAGAAGGTGACCTTGAAGTTGTTTTAGACAACAATAAACATGCTCTTTCAAAAGGTGATATGTTAACAGTTGAAAGAGACTTGAAGCATAGTTTTTATAGTAAGTCTGGAGCAATTTTTGAAGAAATATCAACTGAACATCATACTGATGATTCTTTTTATACTGATGAAAAAATAATGAGTAATAAAGAAAGAAAATCTAAAATTTTATTAATTTCATATTATTAATAGGAGTGACAATGAAGTTATCTAATGTATATAAATTTATAAAAAAAGTTTTAATAAGAAGAAATTTAATGCAGTTTACTAATATTCATAGTCTATATATTGACTCAAACAGATCAAAGATAAACAACATCAATTATCTTTTAAATAATTATAGCGAACTAAATAAGTCAGAAGATTTAAGCTCTAAAGAATTTCAAATATTTTCTCAAAATGGGGAAGACGGAATCATTCTTCACCTCCTGAAAGAGCTACAAATAAGACAGAATAAGTGCATAGAAATTGGTGCAGGTGGAGTTAGTTCAAATATTTTAAATTTAAATCTTAATTTTGGATTTGAATCAGTTTTTCTTGATGGAGACTCTAAAGCATTGAATATACAAAAAGAAAATAAAAATCATTTAATTCATAATTTTAAAAATATTGGAAAAAGTGAGTATATAGTAAATATGGTTATCCCTGAAACTATTCAAGAGTTAAACAAACAATTACGTCTAGAGGACTTTGCATTGTGCTCTCTAGATATAGATGGTATAGATTATTACATTTTTGAAAAACTTTTAGATTATCAAATCCCAATATTTGTCGTTGAATACAATTCTCTACTAGGTGTTGAAAAAAAATACTCTGTACCTCTGGTTGAAAATTTCTCTAGATATGAATATCACAAATCTGAATTAGTTTTTGGCGCTTCTCTTGATGCACTGAACTATATTGCTGAACAAAAGAACTACTCTTTAGTTTATTGTGAAAATAACGGCGTCAATGCTTTCTTCGTAAATAATAAATATATAAACAGTGAGATTAAGAAAATCGATCCTGTTGTAGGCTTTAAAGAAAACTTCAAATTTAAAGGAATGGTTGAAAGCAACTTTATAGATGAAATAAGCAATCTTTTAATCCAGGTTGATAAAGCTCAAGATAATAAATAATATTTAAAAACTCTTAAAACGGCGATGTACATTAAATATAATCTTAAAAAATTTTAAACCGTCAAGCCAGGTTATCTTTTTACCTTGAGATTTATTTCTAGCTGTAAAATTAATTTTATATTCTGAGAATGCTAACTTTTTATGTGCAACTATATAGGAAATCTCAGGATCTGCTCCAAAATGATTTTCCTTAAAATCGATTTTTAATAGCTCGTTTGTTTTAAAAAATTTATGTCCACAGTTAACATCAGAGTATTTAGAACTTGTTAAATAGTTGATTAATTCAGTGTAAATTTTATTTGCTAAAGATAAGGAAAATGGATATCCATCAATTCTAAAATTTTTAAATCTTGAACCAAAAACAACATCTAAATCGTTTTTAGTTGCTAATTTAAAATATTCTTTTATATAGGCTGGATCTAGCTCTAAATCTGCATCTTGTATAACACTATATTCACTCAATAAGTGAGGAAAAGATTGCCTTACTGTTGCTCCTTTTCCTAAGTTTTCACTATTTTCTATCAAAATAATTTTAGAAGATATAACTTTTTTAATTTCGTTTACGGTTTTATCCGCTGAATTGTCATCAATCACAACAATTTCATTGACTTCATCTATTTTAATTAAATTTTTTAATACTAAAGCAATTGTATTTTCTTCATTAAATACAGGAACAATTACTGAAATTCCATTTTTTTTCAATTTTGGATGTCTCTAATTAACTGCCAATATTCATCAATTGTTCCAAAGCCGCAATACAACATCAAAATTATCATGCTTCTTTAATGTTCCAATCGTTCTTTTAATAAGTATTTTATCAAATATAATTTTAGAATTACAACAAATGTTTTTTTAATCTTTAATATATTCAAAATAATTAATTATTAATATATAACTTAATATGAATCCAAATATAGATAAAAATGCAACAATTGGAAAAAATGTTTTTATTTCAAATTTCACTGAAATAATTGGCAATGTCGTAATTGAAGATAATGTAAATATTTCATCTTTTGTCTCAATTGGATCTCCTGGAGAACATAGGGAGTACAGTATGGATGAAAAACTAAAGAGTGTCTTGATAAAGAAAAATAGCATAATTAGAGAGCATGTAACAATCAACAATGGCATAAAAGACAATACTCAGATCGGAGAGAATTGTTATATCATGAATAAGTCACACATTGGCCATGATGCGATTATTGGAAACAATGTAACTGTTTCACCATCTGTAAATGTTGGCGGTCATTCTAAGGTAAGTGATTATGCAAATTTGGGAATGAGTTCAACACTTCATCAGCACTGTGAAGTTGGAATAGCGACAATGGTTGGAGCAAGTGCTTTTGCAAAAGGAAAATTAGAAAGTGGTCTAATCTATGCAGGAGTCCCTGCAAAACCAATTGGTATAAACTATAGAGGACTAGAAAGTTCAAATTTAGATAAAGACAAAATAAACGAACTAATCAAAAGTTATAAAGAGATTTATAACTTTTGAAATTTACTTATTTACTTTATCTATATAACTAATTATAAAAGTCAGTCTTTTCGCAATGCTTGTTAAAATAAAATTGTTTGTTATTAAAGTATTATTATGATCAAAATTTTAAATCTAAAATCAAGAAGTAATTCCTACAGATACTTATTAAGTCATTTAAAATCTAATAAATTAGAATCGATCTTGATAGTTATTTTGTCAGGTGTTTCAGCTATATCTGGTGGTCTTAGCATAGGATTAATAATTCCAATATTAGGTGGTTCAACTAGGCCTATTTTCCAAGATACACCATTTGATTTTCTTGATAATTATTTAGGTATATTTTCAGAATCTGATTTTAACTCTCGGATTAGATCTGCTGCTATTTTTATTATTATTTTAAGTTCAATCGAATTAGTATTAAATATTTACTCAGGCATCCTTGCTGCACGAGTTGAGTATAAGGTTAATGAAAGTATCGCTGACAAAGTAATAAAGAAAATAGGGCAAATAAAATATAAGACTTTCTTCGCTCAGGAATCTGGAACTTACTTTACTTTTCTTTCTTCTGATATATTACAAATTGGTTCAGTCGTGTATAAATTTTTAGTAACACTGCAACCTTTCGTTTTATTAACAATTTACTTAATTGTTATGGCCTCTGTTTCTCCTTATTTAACTTTTGCTTCAATCTTCTTTTTTGTTATTGTTTCTATACTGATAACGGGAATTTTAGGCAGAAGGTTAAAAAATGCCCAGAAAGAGCTTGCTGAAATTTTAGTTACATTGAATGCTGAGCTTAATGAAACTTTTGGTAACTTCAAAAATATTCTTTCTTCTGGCATTGTAGAATCTCAATTAGAAAGAATGCGAGCTTCTTATATAAAATTTCTAAAATCAAGATACAAATATTCATTTAATTTTACATTTGGTCTTCCAGTAAATAATTTTATAAATAGTTTTTCAATAGCTATGTTGATAATTCTCGGTGCATATATCTTTAGAAGCCAGGACGAATCTTGGACTGTTTTATTAATACCATTTCTTCTTCTACTATTTAAAGTCTTACCTACAATATCTCAAATAAATAATGCGAGGAACCTAATTGAGGCTAACTATGTATACAACGAGCGAATACAAAGATTTTTAGATCTTGAAGAAGAACCTATTGATAAAAATCAAATTGAATTTAAAAAATTAAATAATGACATAGCTTTTAATAATGTAAATTTTTCTTATAAGGATAAGACACCCGTTATAAATAATATCTCATTTGAAATAAAGAAAAATAAAACTACCGCTCTACTTGGAGAATCAGGTTCAGGAAAAAGTACTATTGTAGATTTAATATTAAAGATTTATAAACCTGACAATGGAAATATTTTGATTGATGATACTGACCTATTAAATATAAATTCAAATAGTTTGAGACAAAACATATCATATGTCTCTCAAGATGCACTATTTTTTAATAGAACTATTGAGGAAAATATAAAATTATTTAATACTGAAATATCGGATAAAAATATACAAAATTCTATGAGAATATTAAATTTAGAAAATGTTATTCCTGAAATTAAAAGCACTTTAGGACAAGGTGGAATAAATCTTTCTAGTGGACAAAAACAAAAATTAAACTTCATAAGGTCTTATCTAAAACCCTCAGAATTGCTAATTCTTGATGAGCCTACAAGTAATCTTGATTTTGATAGTGAAGATACTTTAAAAAAATATATCGAGGAAGTAAAGAATGATCAAACTATTTTATTAATTACTCATTCGAGAAGATTACTTGAACTAGCAGATGAAATAGTTGTTATAGAAAAAGGAGAAATTCTTGATAACGGACCTTCTAAGGAAATACTTAAGAATAATAAGTATGTATTAAAAATGGTGGATAATTAAATTTTTATTTTTACTTATTCCTTCTACATTTTTCGCTACAGTAAAGAACATTCTCCCAATCTCGTTCCCATTTTTTCCTCCATTGAAAAAATTTTCTACAAGTTTTACAAATTTTTTCATTCTTCACTTTGTATTCTTATTAATAAATTCATCGGCTTTGTTAAAAATACGTTCTTTTTTCTCTACGTCCATTCTGTCTAAATTTCTTATCACCATAGAAAGCCTTGGATTTGATTCATAAAATTTCCTATTGTTTTGAGTAAATCTCCAATATAATCCATCCATCACTTCACACCATTCCCCTTTTTTATAGTTGCTCATTTTTAAAATGTAATTAGATCCACACGTATACGGCTTTGTAGACATTAAGCCCCCGTCAGCATAAGTTGCCATTCCAAATATATTTGGCACCATAACCCATTCTGATGAATCTATGTACATCTCCATAAACCACCTATAGATTTCTTTTGGATGAATTCCGGAAAGGTTCATAATATTACTTATCACCATAAGTCTGGGAATATGATGTATGTATCCATCATTAATTGTTGTCTTGATTGCATCATCTAATGGATCTAGGCCTGTATCTCCCTCATACCATGAAGAAGTAAGCTTATTTTTATGATTCCAGTAGTTCTGATTTTGTTGAAAGTTTCCTTCTTCAATATATATACCTCTTATAAACTCTCGCCATCCAATAATTTGTCGAATAAATCCCTCAAGAGAATTTAATGGCACAGATTCTTTTTCCGCATATTTTAAAGCTTTCTTAACCACTTCTTTAGGTGTTAATAATCCAATGTTCATATTTACACTTAAACAACTATGAAATAAAAAGTTTTCATTTTCTAACATTGC
>PAAW01000008.1 GCA_002699515.1 Methanobacteriota archaeon | reverse complement strand
GTTGAACCTGAATCAGCACCTTTCCATCTGTCATTAACCACTACTGTAACGTCATGTGGTTTTCTAACTCCAAAGAAACAATCTGCAGGATCAGGTTTTACAGTTCTAATTGTTCTTTGTGATGTTAAGAGCACAAAGAACATTTTCAAAATTTTCTTTGGAAGGCTAGTTGCGACAGATTCTCCATCTTTAGAATCAAGTGCACCACCTACAGCTCCTGCAGAAATTCCAATTGTTTCTTCACCTAATCCAAGTCCACTTCCAGTTAATGGTACTACATTTCCATATCCTAGTATAGTACCAACTGGTCCTTGTTGAACAATTACGTCTGTGAAATTACTGTATAAGATTCTTCTAACACTGTTTGTTAACATGAAATCCTTTCTGAAAATCACTGCATCTGTTGTTATTGCATAACAGAAAGATCGTTGGAAATAATAGATGTTTACAAATAAGAATGCAATCCAAAATATTCCTGCAATTTGATACGGATAAGAACCACTCAAGAAGTTTACTGGAGAGTCAGCAGCAAATGCATTAACTAACCAAGCAGTAAATGGAAGAGCAGCAATAATTATCATTGTCATTGTAAACCATTTTGTGCTTGATGAGATATTTATCCATCTGTTAAACCATGCAAGGAATAGCATAACCAGAGGGAATCCTATTGATTCACCTAAAGAACTTGATACAAATCCCCACAATATTTCTTGAATAACTCCAGGGTCTTGTCCAGGTGCCTCACTAGGCATGAATGTCCAAATATAATGTACTGCACCAACTAAAAATGCCATTACATACATACCTGCAAAAGCAAAAAGGCTTGGCCTATGGATTTGCATTAAATCTTCACCTGGAATCAAGTTAAATTTACGTCTTTCTTTATCTGTTTCATCTATGTTTTCAATCTTCATTTCTCCGTCTGCCATAGTTCAACCCTAACACTCCGCAGGTAGAGTATGTTATTGACACTTACTATTGATGATAATTTAATAAATCACGAAGATTTAGTGTAAAATTCCCCAACTATGTTCAGCATTTCCATGGATCCACTCCCAATCATCAAGAGTTCTAATTCCAAATTCATCTTCTATTGCGATACCCGATACCTTCAGAGGATATTCATTATAACAAAAGTGTGATACCATCCCTCCTCTAGTTGGTTGATCAAAACTCCAATATGCTCTTGATACAGCATCTACAGTCAATACAATTATGGTTCTTCCATTCCACATTTCTATTTCAAATCGTGGTAATATTTCTTTTTCATTATTTTGACTATTAATGCTATAGTTTCCTTTAATTTTCTTAAATTTAAGCTTGGTAAATTTCTCACTTCTTTGCCTCTTGGCATCATGAAATAACCCTGCTTTTCTAAGAGGAACTTCTAATGTATCTTTTAATTGCCATGGTTTATTTGATGTAGATAATGCAAGTAGAGATAAATGGGGTAAAAACCAATCAAGGTATGATCCATCAGAAAAATGAAGTATTCCCCAATACCAAGGAACAGTTGGTGCTTGAACTCTAACTTTTTGTAGATAAGCACTACCTTCAAAATTTTCATTATCTATTGTGCCTTTTGCTTTACATCCATGTACCCTTAATATATCATATCCCATATTGTTTTGATATTTTTGAAAACTTCTCCTTGCTTTAGATAATGCTGGATTCCATGGAGTCATTTGAATATCAAATTTTTTTGGAGAACCACTTTTTATTGCTGCTTTATCTGATTCTATACGCATCCAGAATTTTTTATTATCTTCAGTAATTCCAGTACTTAGTAATTGTTCACAAAGGGCAATAACAGCCCCTCCAAATTCAGAATCTGATGGCCAATTTTTGTGTTTAGAGGATATTGCTGCAATTCTAGATTCTTGCAGTACTAGTGGTTCAAACATTTTTTCCCCATCAAAATACCACCCAGCAACCATTCCAGGTAGAACTAGTAAATTTTCTTCATTAGTATTTGGTTTTGCTGCAGCAGCCCAATTATGATCATTTACATATATTGAGGGAGTTTCTTTTGTGGACCAAAGTACCATTAATTGTTCACTTCTTCCAGGATGTTTTTTTGATGGCCACATAACTAGCCACCACCACCAATCCCATGTGAGATGTTTGAGATTTGGCAAATCTGGCATTTCCCATAAATCTTGTAATGGACCTTCAAAACTTTCCATTCTCAACCCTCATTTGAGTTCTTTACGTTTGAAAGCAGATTGTCCAATAAAGAATACTAGTGATGTAATTCCAATTAATACAGCAGCCGAAATGAATAATGTAGTCATAGGTGATGAACCAATACTTGGTACACCATAGAATGAACTCAGAGCTTCATTACCTTCTAACCCATAATACTCACCTTTAGAAATTAGGTATTCAGAATCATTCCAAGTGAATGTAGAAACAGAATCAATTATTTGCATTCCCCAAAATACAATTGACATTCTTGTAACGAAAAAAGAACCAGTTCCAATTAGTGTTAACATTGCCATCATAAATTCCCATACTCCAAAGAATATTGATGCTAACATTCCATATTTTGTAAAAATTCCAAATGTGGAAAATATAGTTCCATATGCCATTACCATTAAACAAGTTGCAAATAAGATTGATGCCCAAATTTGAATGTCTCCAAATCTAAAGAATGAATCAGAAGGTGCTACGAATCCAGTGACAAGGCTCATAATGAAAATTAGAATTGTAAGATAAAACCATGTCATTAACAAATAACCTCCTAATCTATAAGCATAGAATTCACCTCTTGCAATCGGTTTTCCTATTAAATAATGTAATGTTTCGGATTCCATTTCGTCTCTAATTAGTCCTGTAGCAAGAAATAGCGGAAGGAAAATTCCCATCAAAAATACAAAACCAATTTTCCCAAAGCCTAGAACAAAACCTCTGTGTACTGCTTCATGGAAATATAAATTATCATCTGGGTCTTCATCAACATAGTTATCTGGGATTATTGTCATGCCTGAATTAGTGCTGATAAATACAGAGCAATCAAGAGTATCATAATTTGAATCTGTGCCTCCCTGTCCAATTAATTTATTTTGTAATACCCAATCTGTTCTTTCACAATCTCCATCATCGTCAACATTGGTTTGGCAAACTCCTTCACTTACAATTCCGTAAATATTTCGTTCACATTTTTCACCACTAAATGAGTAAGAGAAATCATCTTCGTCAACCCAATTAGATGCAGGAAGTGCAGGTACATTGGGGTAATCAGAAGCATTTTCTGGATTGGTTCCGTATTGTAATTCCTGAGCTAATGAGTATCCATCACCATCCCAATCATATGAATCACCATCTTGATCTATTGATTCTATGATTGATGTTTGCCCCTTAACATAAAACAAGAGAACTAGGGTGACTAGTAACATTCCAATCATTGCAATAGACCAAGTTGATTTTCTAGTTTGATATTGACGAAGTGTGAATTCAGTAATTGCCCATGATTTAACGTCAATTTTTGACCATACACTATTAGAAAGTGGTCTTGATGGTTTAGACATTATCGCCCCTCCATTAAATATTCTAATATTGATTCTAAATTATCATCAGGGTTTTCTATTGCAGTCACGCGAATTCCAGAATCTTCCAGAATCAATGGCATATCTTTATGCACATTTCCGAGATCATGAGTTTCAACTAATAATTCATCTTCAGCAGGGAAATGAACGCCATATACAGACTCATGATTTAGAAATTTACTTGCTAATTCTCTTGGCTGTTTCGTAGTAAGAGAAATTCTGTGAGGGTGTTTGTCAAGTAAATCTCTGATTGCATGAAGGTTCCCTAATGCCAATAATCTGCCATTGTGTAAAATTACAATTTGTTCCGTAATTCTTTCAATTTCACTCAATATGTGACTACTAACAACAATTGTTTTCCCCATACTACCCAATTCTCTTATGACATTCATAATTGTAGTTCTAGCTAATGGATCACAACCTTGTAATGGTTCATCTAAAATAATTAGATCAGGGTCATTTACTAATGCTTGTGCAATTTTCGCTCTTTGTCTCATTCCTTTACTATATTTTCCTAATTCCTTATGCATAACATCTTCAAGGCCTACAAATTTAAGAACATGTTTTGCTCTTTCTTCAGAAGTATCTCTTGAATGTCCAAATAATCTTGCTATGATTGTAACAAACTCAAATGCAGTCATCCAGTCGTATAATTTTTCATGTTCAGGAACATAACCAATTCTACTAAATGGTGCTTTATTTTTCCAAGGATCAATGCCAAATAATCTCACAGTTCCCTGTGACGGTTTTAATTTCCCTACAATTAATTTAAACAAAGTTGATTTTCCTGCACCATTCATTCCAAGTAGGCCTGTTACTCCTCCATTAATTGCTATACTTACATCATTCAATCCTACTATATTTCCATACCATTTTGAAACATGATCTAGCATTAATGCAGGAACTACATTCGAATTTGCAGAGTTATTTTCATTAGTATTCACTCTCTAGTCACCTCCATTGAAGAAACTCTTGCAGTAAGAACATATAATGAAATTGAATTCATCACAATTATTGCAACAAGACTCCATGTATATGGGTGATCATAAGTAGAGTTAATGCCCATCATCTCTTGTCCAAGATGTGCTATACAATCGTAAGGAGAGAGGAGATAAACTATACTATCATTATATAATTGAGATATTAGGAACGCAATGAATTTTGTTCCTAATATAATACCCAATAAAGCAATCGCAGGAAAGAATTTCCCTCTGCTAACACTCGAAAGTGCTAAACCTATTGATGAATATGTGAATACAAGAAAGAACCCTGCAACTGCTGCAGCAAAGAATAGAGGAAATGTATCTAGTACGTATGCCCAACCTTCTCCAGAAAGTACAAGATCACCAATGTAATACAATGCCAAAGTACCTACAATCAAGATTGATAATAGAATTGCCACAGAAATGAATTTCATTACAGTGTAATCTGTTCTATTTACTGGTCGTGAAAAATATATTGCACTAGTGCCATTTTTACGATCTTCACTTATCATTCCACCTACAAGAAGTGCTGCTGCAATTGGAAAGCAAAAAACATTCCTTGGGAAAAATCCAAGCACGTGAGCATACAAATTTTCTCTTGAGGGGGAAAATAATCGTGATAATTCTTCAACACCCGTAGCATTTCCTAAAAATGATAAAAATAAATCATTCATTGAACCTAATAAAAGTACCAATAATGAGATTCTTACAGGCCAACCCCATGGTCTATGGCCTCTGGAAAACATACCATAGATATGATGTCTAAGTATTGACCAATTTCTAACCCATCTTGTGTTTAATGTTCCATTCCATGGCCGGTAAATTTGTTCAAAAATAGTACCTACCTCTGCATTTGATGAAGAAGCAACTGCTGCAGTAGCATCTTCATCACCATCTCCAGAACCATAAGCAGCCTCCATTCTACTAAATCCAGTGACATTAGCACCTTCTTTGCCTAGGAATTCAGCATCTATTGTTTCCTCACTCATTGTAGTGGCCCCCTATTTTTGAGTTCTAATGGAGCATCTACATGTTTTAAATTAGGATTATTTTCTAATAATTGTTCTGAACTTTTAACACCATAACCTAAAGTTTCCATTATTCTGATAAATAAATCTTCTAAACTCGCTTCATGGTCCTGCATACGTCTTATTTGACATCCTGATTTAGCTGCTGCTGAAATAATTTGATCATAAGTGGAGTCATCTACATGCACAACTCTTAGAACCCTACCAGTTCTTCTAACTTTTAATCCTCCATCGTTCAAGCGTTCTTCTAGTTTTGAGGCACCTCCCCAGGCATGAACTTCAACTTCTCTTTCTATTGCTTTCAAATCTTCAATTTTTCCTTGAGCGATTAATTTTCCTTTATGGAGCATAACAATTCTTTCGCAGACTCTTTCTACGTCGTTCATTAAGTGGCTAGCCATTATTAGGCTTCTTCCTCCGTGATTTACAATTTGATTTAGTGTATTTAGCATAAAATCTCTATGTGCAGCATCTAGTCCATTTGTTGGTTCATCTGCAATTAATAATTCTGGGTCATGAATTAAACCACATGCCAACTTTGCGGATTGTTTCATACCAGTTGAAAAAGTATCTAATGTACGATAACGTTGATCTTTTAATCCCACATATTCTAGAACTTCATGTGCTCTTTGCATTGCTATTGATGGATTCATTCCTAATAATTCACCACTATATGCAACTTGGTGAATTGCTTCTAAATCGGGATTTAGACAATCATATTCGGGCATATAACCGATTTTCGAACGAATGATGGCTCCTTCTTCTCTGATATTGTGATTAAGTACAATTCCATCTCCCGAAGTGGTGCTGATTAATCCAAGGATCGTTTTGAATAATGTAGATTTACCTGCACCATTGGGTCCGAGAAGGCCAGTTGCTCCTGGCTTAATTTTCAAATTAATGGAATCTAATGCAATATGTTTTCCATATGATTTAACGAGATTAATAGTTTCTACAACATTATCTCTACTCAAATTTAACCCTCAGGATGTCATGTGTCAAACAGTCCAGTCCTATCAATGTCATGTATTACTGATTTATTTAATCCCAGATTTTATCTTCACAGCAACACCTTTCTTTAATTCGTTTGCTTCTGAATTTGTACAACAAGAGATTCCAAAGGCAATTAAATCCTCTTTGTCGTTAATGATTAAGCATGGCATCCCAGGTCGTAGTTTTTCACTAACTGAAAGAATAAATCCATGCATCACATTTCTGCCCTTGCGTACAAATGGAATAGAATCATCATTTATTTTCACTAGAGGTATTTTACACATTCCTAATTTAGAAAATTCAAATAATTTTCTTGCACCATCAATTGTTAATGTAATGCCTCCATCTTCTAGTCTTGGAGAGAGAATATGATTGCCCTCGGAATCAAAAACATTCCTTATTCTTCCTGTCCCCCCCTTGAAAAATGATGTATTCGACAACCATTCTTCTGAAATATCATAATTTAAATTAGTATATAATGAGGTTTTTGTAATTATTGAGGCTTTATCGAGATATGCTTCTACAGATTCGTCATTCAGTTTTGAATTACTTAATTTAAGGCCTGAATTAATCAATTCTTTGATGGCTTTCTCTGCTCCCATAGTTCCATGGATTGGAATCATAGAATTGCATTTAATTTCAAAATCTTTTGCATTATAATCCCAAATAGTATCTGGGCCGTTGATATGTGCAAATGGATTGAAATCTTCTAATGAATATGGAATTATGCCTATAGGAGTTTGTACATAAATTTGTATATTTTCAAAACAAGACATTAATTCAATAATTAATTCCTTACATCTTATTCTCCAAGGTCCTCGAACACCATGAATGACAATAATGTTCCATTCTTCTTGTTTCACCTCGTTACCAAAAGCATCCTTTTTTGGTAATTTGGCATATTCTGAAATTAGTTTTTTTGCCGCTTTGGCATATGGATGTCTATTGATTTTTTTTGACCATAATACTCCTCTACTTTTTTGAATTGTAGTGGAACTTTCTACCCACTTCATAAAATCAGAATCATCTGATGAGTCTAAAATATGATTTATTGCAAGTTCAAGTGCTGGATGTTCTGATGATTTCCTCTCAACATATTCCCATATTTTCCCATTTCTTACAGCTTCTCTTACTCTGGCCATTTCCCTCATAGAAATTTCCAAATTGAATTTTGCAAGTAATATTGTTCTCTCTTCTTTAGATAATCCCTTTACTTGTTTTGGTGTTAATTCAGAAAATGTTTTTGATGCAGTAGGCCATTCAGTAATTCGTTCTAATTTCTCAGTACCCCAAGGCATTATCAGACGATCATCTCTTGCAAAGAGTGCATATGCAGCAGAATCAAAGAAATCAATTCCCATTGCCACTGCAATTCCAAATAGATGTGGATGCCCACATCCAAAAAGATGTACTGGTCGTGAAGATGGAATTATATGTCTACATGAACTAATAATTTTAATTAAATCTAGATATTTTTGTTTTTCCATGAGTGGAACTATTCCTCCAATTGGATGTATGGTGAAATCAAAACTACTCATTTTCTTTGCAGATAATTCCCTTAATTCTGGAAATAACCCTCCTTGAATTGGCCCATTTAACATCATTCCATTTGCAGTTTTCACAGAAATTTCAGAACGTGAAGCAGTTTCTTCTACAATTTCTTTTGACTCATCGAAATTTAGATCAGGTTTCCCAAATACATCAAGCATTGTCGCAATATCTACTCCAATTTTCTTTTGGAAATCAATTATTTCTGCAGGTTCTACTTCTATGTCACCATATACATAACTTTGAAATGTTCCTGAATCAGTCATAATTGCGCCTGGGAAGTTTAGTAGTGCATGGACCCCAAGTTCAATGGCACTTTTGCTCAAATTTTCAGAATTTCTAATGATGTAAGAATTTGTAATTAAGCATTCAACACCATAATTGTCCCACATGTCTCTAGGTTCTATTGTTCTAATGTTTGGATTAATTACAGGCAACAGTGTGGGAGTATTTACGATTCCATGTTTAGTGTGAAATTTTCCAATTCTTGCTACCCCATCACGAGATATTATCTCGAATTTACCTTCATCATTTTCACGACATGGTTCAGGTTCTGGACGTTGCATATAATTACCCCGAGGAAAACATCTACTTCAAGTGCTCTTAAACAAAATATTTGTTTGAGTAACTAAGAATTCTTTAGATAAATCATCAAATGTTTCTAAAAGTTCAGTATCAAAAAATACAGACATGATTTCAGAATCGTTTTCTAAATCTTCTTTTATTCCTATTAATGTGCCAGGAGCAGCACCACAAGCAATACATGATCCATTTAATGTTAATATTAAATTTAAAAGGCGACCCTCAACAATTTCTGAATTGTTAATTATTATCCCGCCTCCATGTCCGTCCAGCGCTGCACGAACAGGGCCTAAGCGTTCTAGTAATGCAGGAATAAGGTCCACATGACTTTTATTTTCTTTAATCAGTTGAATCAAGGATAGAGAACGTAATCTAATTCGTTCTTTCATCGGAATTGATGAATTTAGGCGATTTTCTGCTTCATTATTAATTGATTTTAAGGATTCAGAACGATACATTTCAACTAAATCGTCGTCCTCCATGCAACTTGGAGATGTTTTGGGTTTTTGGTTTTGTTTCTTAAATAATTAAATTTAAGAGTGATTGGCATTAAATTTTTAGGAATCCCTAAACTTTTCTAAAAAAAAACATCGTTTGATAAAGGAGGGTTTCCCACGTAAGTTTATCCGAGCCTAACCCGATAGCGTCTAGCGACTAAACAGAGGTATACGACTCAGGAGAGTGAACTAGATGAGCGCGAAAAAAGCGAGTTTACTAGAAATTTCTAATTTGCATGTTTCTGTTGAAGGAATACAAATTATTCAGGGTTTGAATTTAGTAATCCAATTAGGTGAAATACATGCAATAATGGGTAGGAATGGATCAGGTAAATCAACATTAGCGAATGTTTTGATGGGCCATCCCTCTTATGAAGTAACACAAGGAAAAATTTCTTTTCTAGGTAAGGATTTATTTGAATTATCTGTAGATGAAAGAGCCAGGGCTGGAATGTTTCTTTCGTTTCAATATCCAATGACCATTCCAGGAGTACAAGTGGGTAATTTTTTGAGAAAATCAGTTTCTGCAGTAAATGAAAGTAAACTCTCAGCAAAAGAATTTCGAGTATTACTAAAAGAAAAAATGAGTAATTTAGAGATTGACAGATCTTTTTTGTCAAGGTATGTGAATGATGGTTTTTCTGGAGGGGAGAAAAAGCGTATGGAAATTCTACAATTATTATTGTTAAATCCAAAACTTGCTATTTTAGATGAAACAGATTCAGGTTTGGATATCGATGCTTTGAGATTAGTTTCAGAAGGGATTAATGCTGCTGCCAAGGATTCAGGATGTTTACTAATTACCCATTATCAAAGATTACTTGATTTAGTCAAACCTGATTTCGTACATGTAATGATTGATGGGAAAATAGTGAAAACAGGAAATGCTAAATTAGCTTTAGAAGTTGAAGATAAGGGATACGATTGGTTGGAGGTTTAATTATGAAGGAAGACATTAATCCAGAAGAGATTGTTTCAGATTATAAATATGGATTTAATGATTCAGAAACTGCAGTAACAAAATTCGACAAAGGATTAAGTGAACAAGTGGTCAGAGATATTAGTGAATTGAAAAATGAACCTGAATGGATGACAGAATTAAGAGTAAAAGCGTTCTATCATTTCTTAGAAAGGCCAATGCCGAATTGGGGGAATAATGAGATGTTAAATGGAATTGATTTTGAATCAATAATTTATTTTTTAAAATCTAGTGGTAAGACTGAAAAAGATTGGGATGATGTACCAGAAGAGATTAAGAATACATTTGAGAGATTAGGAATACCAGAAGCAGAACAAAAGTGGCTTGGTGGAGTTACAGCCCAATATGAATCAGAAGCAGTTTATCATTCAATAAGAGAGGATTTAGTGTCTCAAGGTGTAATATTTTTAGATATGGATACTGGTTTAAAAGAACATGAAGAACTTGTCAAAAAATATTTTTGTTCGGTTGTACCATATTCAGACAACAAGTTTTCTGCTCTAAATACAGCAGTATGGTCTGGGGGCTCATTTATTTATGTTCCAAAAGGGGTTCATGTAGAAATGCCTGTACAAGCATATTTTAGAATCAATGCAAAAAATATGGGGCAATTTGAAAGAACTCTAATTATTGCAGATGAAGGATCATCTATCAATTATGTTGAAGGGTGTACTGCACCTACTTATTCAACAGAATCTTTACATTCAGCAGTTGTAGAATTGATTGCACATAAAAATGCAAAAATTCGTTATTCAACAGTCCAGAATTGGTCAAATAATGTTTATAATTTAGTTACAAAAAGAGGTCTTGCACATGAAGATTCGACGATTGAATGGATTGATGGAAATATAGGGTCAAAATTAACAATGAAATATCCTGCTGTAATTTTGAAAGGCAAAGGTTCACACGCAGAAATAATTTCTGTAGCATATGCAAGTGAAGGGATGCATCAAGATGCAGGTTCTAAAATTCATCATTTAGCAAGTAATACTACTAGTAATATTTTGTCGAAATCTATTTCCAAAAATGGAGGGAGATCATCATATCGTGGCTTGGTTCAAGTGTCTAAAAAGGCAGAAAATTGCAAATCAAATGTTATTTGTGATGCATTGTTGTTAGATGAAGAAAGTCAATCTGATACATACCCTACTATGGAAGTATCAAATTCTAGTTTTGATATTCAACATGAGGCGAGTGTTGCTAAAGTATCTGAAGAGCAATTATTCTATTTGATGAGTAGAGGTCATACAGAACAAGAAGCAATGTCTATGGTTGTTAATGGATTCTTTGAGCCTTTTACTCGAGAATTACCAATGGAGTATGCAGTTGAATTAAATAGACTCTTGGAAATTGAGATGGAAGGTTCCATAGGTTGAGGTGTTTTTTTTGGATGTTGTCACACAATACCTTGAATCAAGTGAGCCTTCTAATTCAGAACATCTTTGGAGATATACTCCTTGGAAAAGAATCCATCCATTAGGGTCATTTTCTAAGATGCCTGATTCTGTAATTTTTCCAAAAGCCAAATTATCTTATCTTGATGGTACTGAAGTGAATAAAGTGTATTTAGAAAAGTTGGAATCAAATTTTGATGTAACCCAAAATGATCCAGACGTTTCTGCATCATTTATCCGTGCTTTATGTGGAGGGGTGTATCATAAACTTGTGATTCCAAAAAATATGACTCTTGATCAACCATTATTTCTTGATTTGAATGTTTCAGGCTATGTTTCTGCGTTTCACCTAATAATTGAAAACATGTCAAATAGTAAGATTGAATTGATTACCTCGATTCAAGGTGATGCTGAGTGGTTTGGTTTGTTAAGAGAAGGAAAACTGGATTCAAACTCAAATTTTTCTGATCTAATTGTAAATCAAATGAGTGTTAGTTCTACATTTTTACGTGCTGAGAATTTCATATTGCAAAATAATGTAGAAATGAATTCTGCAACACTATCAATGGGAGGTTCGAATTGTAAATCTGATTTACGAGCATTAATACAGGGGAAGGGCGTAAATTATAATCAAAGAATTGCAATGCATGGAATAGAAAAAAGAAATGATGATATTCATTTGAGAATCATACATGAGTCTTCAAACAGCAATAGTAGAGTAATTGCTCATACAATCTGTGATGATTCAAGTAAAAATACTACTACTGGGAAACTGATAATTAATGAAGGTGCTCAAAATACCGATGCTGGACAAAAGTTTCTCAACCTTTTGTTGTCTGATTCAGCAAAGGCAAATTCGATTCCAGAATTAGAGGTTTTGGCAAATGAAGTATTAGCATCTCATGGAGCATCTAGTGCACCAATAGATGAGAATCAATTATTTTATCTGAGAAGTAGGGGATTAAGTTTAGAGGAATCTAAAGCTATAATTGTTGAAG
>PAAW01000060.1 GCA_002699515.1 Methanobacteriota archaeon | reverse complement strand
TTCAAGACTAGATTTCCCTGAACCTTCGGGTTCTTTAAGAGCCGTTCAAGACTAGGACGTTGATAGGCAGGGTGTGTAAGCGCTGTAAGGCGTTGAGCTAACCTGTACTAATTGCTCGATTGGCTTGACCTTATTACATCAAGTAATTTCTTGATATTAATAACTTCACCAAAATTACTTACATATGAACTTATGAATTTTGTCTGATGATCATAGCAAGATTGAAACACCTGATACCTTTCCGAACTCAGAAGTGAAACGTCTTAGCGCCGATGGTAGTGTGGTTTCGACCATGTGAGAGTAGGACATCGTCAGACTTTTATCAAAAAAACCCTGCTGATAAAACTTCAGTAGGGTTTTTTATTGTTCTGAAATTAATAAAGCTCCAATTGCAGAGGCATATTCTGCATTCTCAGGAAAATGTGGATTAAAGGAACTAAGGGAAGCTGCAGTCTCAATTGAATTTTTTAGTAATTCAAATTTAGGTGTTCTCCCTACAACCACAATATCTTTTACTTCAAAAGCCATAGCTACTGAGGTGGCTATTCTAGCAATAGTTTGCCCCACTAAGTTCATGATTCCAGCAGCTAAATCTTCTTTAGAAGGTTCATTAGATGTTTTTGCTATTTTTCCAAAATTTACTGCAGTAATATCTGGAGGTAATAATCCTATAGGCCCAGAAACAACGTCGCCTAATATAAGATCAGTTGCTACATAATTTCCTTTGCTAGCTAATGACTCTATTTCTTGTGGATTTGTAGTACCTAAAAGAATTTTACTTAGACCTAAAATAGTACCTCCTCCTACTCCAGTACCTGAACAATGAATATATTCACCATCTTTAGCTAAGATACATGCAGTGCCGGATCCAGCGCTGACTATGATTGCAGGTATCTCAGAACTAAGTTTTGATAAATGAAAACCGCCTTTACCAATAGCCTCTACTTCATTTACATGTTTTACTTTTACTTTATCAATTGCATCACCAATTATGGCGTGATGACCTCCTGTGAGAGAAATACTTTCTAATTCACTTGAGTTAATGTCTTTAAGGATCTCTTTAATTAACTTTTCAGACGGTATTTCCTTTGATAACATCGAATTATGAATCAGATCACCATTAGCATCCTTTTTTAGTATA
The DNA here is from genome assembly GCA_002699515.1 of Methanobacteriota archaeon. Taxonomy (GTDB): domain Archaea; phylum Thermoplasmatota; class Poseidoniia; order Poseidoniales; family Poseidoniaceae; genus MGIIa-I. The sequence goes on along the minus strand of PAAW01000060.1, from coordinate 9,743 downwards.
TCTGTTACTGTTATTCCAAAATCTATAGCAACTTTCATAATAATCCTTGTATTATATTTGTTGAGAAGCAAGTATAAGGTGATATATAGGTAAAGAGGTAAAAAATGAGAGTAAGACAATTAGTTTTGGTAGCCAATGAAAGAGATCCAATAGTAAATGATTTAGAAAGTTTATTTAAAATCCAGGTATCTTTTTATGATCCTGGTATAAAGTTTTTCGGTCTAGAAAATGCTGTTTTACCTGTTGGAGATACTTTTTTAGAAGTTGTTAGTCCTATAGAACAAGAGACTACTGCAGGAAGATACTTAGAAAGAAGAGGCGGTAGTGGCGGTTATATGGTAATCATTCAGGTAGAAGATTTTGAAAGTACAAAAAAGAGAGTAGAAGATAATAATATGAGGGTTGTTTATGAATCTGAAGATCCAAAAGCAAGAGCAATCCATTTACACCCCAAAGATGTTGGAGGTGCCATTCTGTCTCTAGATTATATGGTTCCTGAGAGTAGCTGGAAATGGGCAGGTGAGAGCTGGAAATCAAAGATAAATAATGATGTTGTTGAAGAATTAAATGGAGTTTTTATTCAATCAGAAAATCCAGAAAATATGTTACAAAAGTGGGAAGCTGCGCTCGGAATAAAAGGAACAAAAGAAATCGAAGGACATATAATTAATTTAGGCTCATCAAGAGTAGTCTTTGTTAAAGATGAAGATGGAAGAGGAGATGGTCCTTCAGCTTTCGAAATAAAGGTTAAGAACCCACAAGATGTGAGAGATAGAGCTGAGCATTTGGGCTTAATTGATAACGGAGAAGTAAGTATAGGAGGTGTAAAGTTTTTACTAAATTAGTACCTTATTTTTCTTCCTTTTTATTTGTAATAATTACCTCTTGTGGAGGAGGCGGTGGAGGAACTTCTCCAGCAAGTTCAATACCTTCTAGTGACGGCTTGCCTACAAGTGGAGGCTCAAATAGTACAGGTAAAACTTATGAAGAGTTAAAACAAGAATATGAAGATTCTCCAGAGTATCAAAATCAATATGGATTAGCTTTAATTAATGCTTCTTCAGCCTATGCTAGAGGCGCTACTGGAGAAGGAATCCTTATAGGGGTAATGGATTCAGGGGTAGATACGAACCATCAAGAATTAGATGGTCAATACAAATTTAGCTCAGATAGTTACTTAACATATCCTTCAAGATCACCCACTACAGAAGAAAAAAGACATGGCACTCACGTTTCAGGTATAGCTGTTGGAGAGAGAGATGGATCTGGGATTCATGGAGTTGCATTTGATGCTCAGTTGTTTTTTATTTCCATAGAATTATCTGAACCTCCACCAAATTATGAACCAGTTCCTATAAATAGCTCTATTGATTATTCCGAGATAGATGAATCCTGGTCAAACTTAGAAAGTTATTTCCTTCAAAGAGGAGTAACAGTTGTAAATGGTAGCTTTGGCTATCAAGGCAATATCAATGACTATAGCGAAAGCGATTTACGGTATGCATTTCCAAAGACTATTTCGACATTGGCTCAAGCTAATACACAGGACTCGGAAAAAACTATCTTTGTATGGTCAGCAGGCAATGCAGGAGCCTATGCCAACGAAGGTGTTGATTTTTCTAGCCCGGAAGTTTTTCCTGGGATGGCCTATCTACTACAGGAACTACAAGGACATACAGTCGCAGTTGTATCGGTAGATAGATTTGGTTCTATAAGTTGGTTTTCAAGTAGATGTGGCGTTGCTAAAGACTATTGTATAGCAGCTCCAGGCGAAGATATTAATAGCGCTTATTCTAGTTCAGGGAATAGTCAATATGCTGAATTTAGTGGAACTTCTATGGCAGCACCTCATGTCTCAGGAGGTTTAGCGTTGTTAGCTGATTATTTTAGAGGACAGCTTGGAAATACAGAATTGGTAGAAAGGTTATTTTCTACTGCAAACAAAGAAGGTATTTATTCAAATTCAGATATTTATGGACAAGGCCTTATGGATTTAGATGCAGCTACTTCTCCAGTTGGATCCACCATGATAGCCGTTTCTCCCTTATTATCAGAACTTAAGTATTCAGAAACAAAAAGTAAGATCAATTTTTTACCTAACTTTGTTGGAGATTCATTTAACAATCTTTTTGAAAGAGAATATGTAGTTTTTGATGAATTGGGAGCTCCTTTTTTTAAGAAAGTTGGAACTTCATATCAGGGAAATTCTTTACCAATTTCTTATCTAACTTACTTGCAGTCTAATCCTATGAATCAAATTAGAGAGATTAAAAATGGTTCAGGCAGTTTAAGTTATATTTTCGGAATAAATGATTTTTCAAAAGATTTCGAGCCCGAATCAGTTTCCTTGTGGGCAAAAGACAGGCAGAGACTCAAATATTTCTCTATGAAGCATAATTTAAAAGGAAACAGTTTTATATTTTTAGGAAGTGGAATTAGTCCCGATGATTATTTTGGATCAAATAATATATATAAAGAGATAGATAGATACCTACAAACAGAAAATAGAATGAATCCTTATCTAGCTTTCACATCTAAAGGCTCTTTTGTTGGTTTTGGCAAGAAAGTCTCTGATAAATTTACATTAAGTGGAGCAATACTTTCAGGAAAACATAAGAATTTCGAAAAATACATAGAATCATCAGAAAATTCTGGATTCATATTAGAATTAAGAAAACATAATAGTGTTTTAGACTATTCCATTCAGTTAGGCTCTATATCAGAATCTAACTCTGTTATGGGAAGCTCTTTAACTGGAGGTTATGGTCTAAGAGATTCTAATACCTACTACTCGGGCATTAATATTTCTACCTCTATCTTAGGATTCAAATCTATAAACTCCTTTTTATATGGTAGAAGTAGTCCAAATATAAATACAACTGGAATTCTCACAGGCTTTAAAGAATTGTCTTCTTCCTCTTTTTCAATGGGTTTATTTAAAGGAAAATTAGAGGAAGGTATTTTTGGAATACAAATCTCTCAGCCTTTAAGATTGGAGAAAGGGATAGCTAGTTTTAATTTGCCAATAGGCAGGACTAAAGATAAAAAAGTTTTATTCGAAAATATTACATATGATCTAAATCCTTCTGGAAGGCAAATTGATATTGAACTCCTTTTTAGTAAGAATTACAGGAATCTTAGTTTTAACTCTAGATTAGGCTTTTCTAAAGATTATGAGCAAGTCAAAGGAGAAAATAACTTTTTCATTCAAGGAAATATCATTCTAAGCTTAGAGAAATTTTAACTGAAAAGTCCTTTTATTTTTGTTTTCATTATTTTTCCCATAGAATTCTTAGGAAGGTCGTCCATATTTAATAACTTTCTGGGTAATTTGTAATCTGAGAGGTATTTATTGCACCATTCTTGCACTTCACCTAAGTTTAACTCTTCTTTATCTTTAGTTACTATTGCAGCACCTATAATTTCTCCCCATTTGACATCATCGATTGCAATTACTGCACATTCTTTAATTTTTTTATTTTTTAACAGGGCATCTTCTATTTCAAGAGCGGATATTTTGTATCCACCAGTTTTAATTATATCTATAGAGTCACGGCCAAGAATTTTAAAATAGCCTTCTTCTATCGAGGCTACATCTCCTGTCCTAAACCAGGAGTCAGTAAATGAATCTTTAGTTTTCTGGGGTTGATTTAGATACTCCTTAAATACCTGTGGACCTTTAATGAGAACTTCTCCTGCTACTCCTTCTGCGTTTATTTCTTTTCCATTTTCATCTTCTAGCCTCACTTCAACTTTTGGTAAAGGAGTTCCTACAAAACCTGGTCTTCTTTTTCCTTTATATGGGTTTGAAAGAGCCATCCCTATTTCCGTCATTCCATATCTTTCTAATATTTCTTGACCTGTTAGGTCTTGCCATTTTTTATGCATCTCCGGAGCTAATGCAGCGGAGCCTGACATCATTAAACGCATTTTTTTAAATCTTTTAATTAATTCTCTATTAGTATTTTTTTTTAAATTTTCTAAAAGCGAGAAATACACTGTAGGTACAGCAGTAAAGACGGAAAAATCATTTTTCATCATTTCTTCACTAAGTTTCTTGAAATTAAAAGAACCCAGCATAGTTACTTTTGCTCCCTGATATAGAGGGCATAAAAGTGAGTTTATAATTCCATGGATATGATGCAGAGGTAAAAATAGTGGAATGTGATCCTCTTTTTCCCACTGCCAGGCTTCTACCAGCACTACTATCTGAGAAAAAATATTTTTATGGGAAGAAACTACTCCTTTTGGCCTGCTAGTAGTTCCGCTTGTGTAAAGCACCATAGCTTTTCTTTCAGAATCTAGATCAGGAAGTTTTCTTATCTCCTTTAAGTGTAAATCTTCTATAAAGACTAAATCTAAGTTTTTTATTTTCAGTAAGCTCTTATTTACTTTAGATGTTTTAGAGCAAATTATCCTCTTAGCTTTAGTATCTGAAATACAATACTCAAGCTCTTCTTTTTTTGCCGAAAGACTAAGAGGTATAGCCATACCTCCAGCCTTCCAGATACCCCATAATGTATATATATATTTATCGTCTGGCTCTATAAGGAAGGCAATAGGCTCTTCATAGAGGTCCTCTTTATCACCAAGAAGGCATGAGGCAATTAAATCTGACTGAGAATGTAAGTAGGAATAAGTTATTTCTTTCCCTTCAACTAACAAGGCAGTTTTATGTTTAAAATCTTTTGTTCTCTCTAATATTTCTATCATTTAGTAAAGGAATATAATTTAAGCTACTAATTTATAGCCAAATAATATTGTGTAAAGTTTTGTAGTGCTAAAAAAGACCAGCAGCATTATGCTGGGCTAATTGCTCTTCAGACTGTCTATCTATTTCTTTTGAGTCTTCTAAAGGTTTTTTCATTTCAGCCCAATCTACCTCAAAATCACTATCTGATTCAGCAAAAGCCAGCAGATTTAATTCGTCATAGAGAGGTTGAATCTTTTCAGTTAAAAGACCAATTTTTTTAAGGTTGGGCATCACTCTATTGAAGAGGAGATTGTTGAATATATCTTGGTTTTCTTGGTTAACAATTAATTCAAAAGCTTCATCTTCAGTAATGCCAAACCATTTAGCAGGAAGCTCAGTATTAATAATTCTTCTTCTCATAACAACACAGGCTTCATAAGCAAATTGTGCTCTTTCTTCAAGTTCTTCTTCAGATAGAGTCTGAAGAAATTCACTTAAATAGTTTATTCCAAAGGTTACATGTCTAGCTTCATCTCTTATTACATAATGAACTAATTGTCTCAAAAGAGGGCAGTTTGAAGTTTCTTTAGTAGTTTGGAATGCAGCTAATGCTAGTCCTTCTATAACGATTTGCATTCCTATAAATTTTAAGTCCCATCTAGGATCAGTAAGAGTTTTATCTAAGAGAGCCTTTAAGTTTTTATTTACAGGATATTCGAGTCCATGAATTCTTTGTAAATATCTTGAAAAAACTTCTACATGTCTAGCCTCGTCAAAAGTTTGAGAAGCAGCATATAATTTTGCTTGATAAGTTGGTGCACATGAAACTAGCTGGGAAGCTACTAAAAGAGCCCCTTGCTCACCATGGAGGAATTGACTTAATGCCCAAGCTTGATCATGGCGCATATATTCAAGTCTTTTCTCTTCAGGCAGTGCAGCTAGAGGGCCTTCTAGTCTAGCTACCATTTCAGGTTTAATAGGGTATTCATCTCTGCCTATTCCTTTAGACCAATCTAAATCAATTTCACCATCCCAATTAAGCTCTTTACCTAGCTCGTAAAGTTTTTTTATTCTGCTGTCAGCATCTGTGTAATCCCAGTTGTAATGACCAGTCATAGGTGTTTCAAAAATCTCGGCAATATCCTCTATATGATTAGGAGAGAAGTTTTCTGGCAAATCAAATTCTCTAGGATCTACAGGAGGTCCATCAACTTTTGTTATAACTTTCATATCTTTTCCTTAAGCTGTTTTGTATTCATATTCTAGAGGTTTTGCCATTTCATCCCAGTTAGTTACTGAAGCATCCTCTAGATCTTTAAACTGGAGTATTCCCATTTGTTCATATTTTTCACTAACTTCCTCGTCTAGCAGGCCTATTTTCTTAAGATTAGGCATTATTTTGGAGAACAATAGATTATTAAATAGTTGAGCAGCTTCAGAGTTGTTAGATATTTTCATTGCTTCATCTACATCCCATCCATAGTGTTTTAGTACATTAGTTGATCCAAATCTATCTCTCATAATCACACAGGCTTCATAAGCAAAATCTATTCTTTCTTTTCTTTCTTCATCAGAAAGAGTTGAGACAAATTCTTCAAGGTAATTTACCCCAAAGGTTACATGTCTAGCTTCATCTCTTATAACTAGATAAAAAATATCTTTTAAAAGAGGATCCATAACAGAAACTCTCTGTCTTTCAAAGGCAGCTAAAGCTAAACCTTCGATGATAATTTGCATTCCTATAAATTTTAGATCCCATCTAGGGTCAGTGAGAACTTTATCCAAAAGGAGTTTTAGACCAGGCATGATTGGGTAATTAAAACCAATTCTTTCTTGCAAATATTTGTTATAGACCTCTACGTGTCTGGCTTCATCAAAAGTTTGAGAAGCAGCATATAATTTTGCTTGGTATGTAGGTGCACAAGTAGCTAGTTGTGAGGCAACTAGAAGTGCTCCTTGTTCTCCATGAACTATATTACTTAGCCCGCTAGCTAAAACATGCCAAGAACACTCTATCTTTTCTTCTTCAGATAGCTTTTCAAATGGTTCAAATCCATTGAAAGCAAAGAATTCAGGGTTAGAGGCCCATTCAGTAAGTGGGTAAGGATCTTTTGACCAGTCTAAGTCTAGTGTGGCATTCCAATTTAATTTTTTTCCTAAGGCATAGAGTTTTTTTAATCTATTATCTGCCTCTGTGTAGTCCCAATTATAACTACCGGTTAATGGAGTTTTGAAGATCTCTACAATATCTTCTACATCTCTAGGTGTTAATTTACTTTCTAGATCATCTTCTTCCTCATGACGATCAAAGTGTCTTAGGCCTTTTGGGCATTCATCTATTACGGTAATTTTCATCTTAATCCTTATATATCCTATATATTAGTCTATTTTAAATAAATCTGTTAATTGTTCCAACATTACACCACCTAATTCTTCAGCACGATGGATAGTAACGGCCTTTTGGTAATATCTAGTCACATCATGACCTATACCTATTGCGATAAGGTTGATTGGAGATTGAGTTTCTATTGAATGTATAACTTGTCTAAGATGTATATCTAGATAATTATTTGGATTTGTAGATAAAGTACTATCATCGACAGGTGCTCCATCAGAAATAACCATTAAAATCCTTCTTTGCTCAGGCCTCCTAATAAGTCTATCATGAGACCAGATAAGAGCTTCACCATCTATGTTTTCCTTTAGAAGTCCTTCTCGAAGCATTAGTCCAAAGTTTTTTTGTCCTCTTCTCCAAGAATTATCTGCAGATTTAAAAATTATATGCCTAACGTCATTTAACCTTCCTGGATTCTCAGGTTTTCCTTCTTCTACCCATCTTTTTCTGCTTTCTCCACCCTTCCATTGTTTAGTGGTAAATCCAAGTACTTCCGTTTTTACATTGCACCTTTCTAGAGTAGTACTAATTATGTCAGCACATATAGCAGCTACCGTCATAGATCTACCTCTCATCGAGCCTGAACTATCCACTAGAATTGATACCACTGTATCTCTAAATTCAATATCTTTTTCAATCTTATAAGTAAGAGGAGTCACTGGATCAGTAATTATTTTATGTAATTTAGACGTATCTAACATGCCTTCCTCTTTATTAAACTCCCAAGATCTATTTTGTTGTGCCATTAGAAATCTTTGCAGCCTATGTGCGAGCTTTGAAACTGTTGATTTACTAGGACCCATAAGCTGATCTAAGTGTCTTCTCAGTCTTTGTAGTTCTTCTGCACTAGCCATCTCTTCTGCATTAACTTCTTCATCAAAATCTCTAGTGAAGACTTTATATTCAAAATTTACGGTCTGTTCCACTAGCCTTTCTAACCAAGAATGATTGCTATTTATTTCTTGGTTTTCATCAACGATCCCATCTTGATCTATATCTCCCAGCTCAGCATCTTCAGGTGATTCAGTTTGATCTATTTCATCTGTTTCGGTACTTTCCATTGAAAGCTCTTCTTGATCAGATTCATTCTGAGACTGATCAGAATCATTTGAATCATTAGATTCCTGCTCTTCATTTTCAGTTTCTTCATTTTCTAAAGAATCTAGGTTCATTTCATGAAGTAATTTCCTGGTAACTTCAGAAAAACTTATTTGATCCTCCAAAGATTCCTTAAATTCAGAAATAAACTTAGAACCATGCAAATTTAATGATTCTTTCCAATGTGAAAGGACATTTAATTGGTTCTTCGAAAGTTTTTGATTTAGAAGGATTTGTCTCAGCCAACTCTCCAAAGCAAGCTCAATTAAATCTTCTTTATCTTCAGAATTTGAAGCTAATTTACACTTATCTTCAAATCTAGATTTAAGATTATTGTTTACCCCAGGATAAAATTTTGATCCTAATATTTCTGCTCTGCAGTCTTCAGCTTTATTTAACAAGAAATTTATCTTTTCTGAACCAGTTTCTATTTTTATTTCTTTAGATGAAAACCTTTTGGAACAAGCTAAGGCATCAGCTATGCCTCTATAGGAATGTATTTCAGATTTTTTCTTGGGCAGGTTAGGAAGAACTAGATTTGAGTCTGTAGGAGCTCCGCTAAAAGTTATTTCAATTTCTGGATCTCTCGATAAGGCTCTGGTTGTAGAAGCAATTGCGTCTTTTAAGTTTTCTTCAGAAAAAGTTTTTTTCCTCATGACATTTAATCTTCCTCAACAGCCTCCAGAGCAGAGTCTTCGATATCTTCATTAAAGCAACGCTGATAATACTCAGCAATTATTGCTCTTTCCGTTTCATCGCATTTGTTAAGAAAGGTTATTTCAAAGGCTTTATTCCTGTCTTGAAATATAGACGTATTTTCTGCCCAACTAATCACAGTCCTCGGAGACATTAATGTAGATATATCTCCACTGGCAAACCCTTGTCTTGTGAGGTTAGCTACTGAGATCATATTTGTTACTTCTTCTATCCCTTTTTTATTTTTAAAGGTTGGAACTTTTGCAAGAATAACCTCTTTCTCTAATTCTGGAGTAAGATAATTAAGAGTTGATACTATATGCCATCTATCCATTTGCCCCTGATTTATTTGTTGAGTTCCATGATAGAGGCCTGTCGTATCCCCCAAACCAACTGTGTTGGCGGTCGAAAACAATCTAAAGGAAGGATGTGGAGAAAGAACTCTATTCTGATCTAGCAGAGTCAACTTACCTTCTACCTCTAAAACCCTTTGAATTACAAACATTACATCAGGTCTGCCAGCGTCATATTCATCAAAGACTAATGCGGTCGGCGTCTGAAGGGCCCAAGGTAATATACCTTCTTTAAACTCTGTAATCTGTTTTCCGTCTTTGATTACAATTGCATCCTTTCCTAACAGATCTAATCTGCTTATATGACTATCAAGATTTATTCTTAAACAAGGCCAATTAAGTCTAGCTGCAACTTGTTCTATGTGAGTTGATTTTCCAGTTCCATGATATCCTTGTACGAGTACTCTTCTATTATTTGCAAAACCAGCGAGTATTGCAATATTGGTTTCTGTATCAAATTGATATCTAGAGTCAATCTCAGGAACATGCTCAGATGGCTGATCAAAGC
>PAAW01000059.1 GCA_002699515.1 Methanobacteriota archaeon | reverse complement strand
CCTGTTGAATTACCTCCTCCTCCTGTTGAATTACCCCCTCCTCCTGTTGAATTACCTCCTCCTCCTGCTCCTGCAGAAATTAATCCCTTTCCCTATGTTGTAGAAAATACTCCAACCGTTAATGTGGCTCCAGAAAATACATTGAATGATGGTTTAATTTGGCCATGGCCACCTAAAGATGAATGGGATTCTAAAAATCTAAGAACAAAATTGCTGGAGGCTATGGCAGCAGCAAAAAGTGGAGATAATGCAACTGTTGAAAATACATTAGAAGAAATCGGACCACACCTTGGAAATAATATTGATCTGCTTTTCCACATTGGCGTATTGTTAAAAAGGCTTGGAAGAGAATATGAATTAGTGCAAATGTTAACTAAAGCACAAGTACAATTTCCCAATAATTCTGAAGTTGTAAATGCTGTTTCAAAATTAACTTAGGTTGTGGTCAACTGGGAACTCTCCAGCCTACTGAAAAAATAAAAATCGATTCGGATTTTATGTTAATCCCTACATGTAGTTCTGATTTGAAGGGATTGCTTAACGCAATTAATGAAAAACCTGAAGATATAATTCATGCCATGCCTTGGATAAATAAAAATAAAAGCATAACTTCACAGATTACCAGTTTTGTATTGGAGTCTGAAATTCAAAATAAACAAGGAGAAATTCATGTTTGGACTATTTTTTGTGAACAAACAAATGAGGTAGTTGGATTAATTGGTGTGGATTCAATGACTCATCAAAACGGTGATTTTAATTTTGGCTATTGGGTAAAATATAGTTTTCAAAAACAAGGAGTTGCAACAAAATCTATTCTAAAGGTCTTGAGATGGCTATCTAATGTACACAAATCTAAAGTTATAGAAATTACAGTAAATCCTCAAAATATTTCAGGATTGGCTACTTGTAAACACATTATAAGAAAAATCGGTTTGGATGAAAATAAGTTTGAAAATTCATTAATAACTCATCAAGAAGATGAAATTTCATACCATACATTCATTTTTCCATTGGAAAAAATAAACTGGGGTTGATCTTTTATGGGACTCTTGCCTTCAATATGGTTAACAATAGATACTGATGATGTTTTTCACCATCCTAAATTTCAAGGTCATCCAAAAAGAAGTAAATCCAAAAATAAAGAGACATCGATAAGTGATGATTTAAAATTAAGTTTTTCTCAATTTGAAAAATGGCATTTATGTAACCTTTCTATGCCTATTACATTTTTTGTAATTGGTGAACAATTAGAATGTAATGTTTTCAAATCATTGTTGGTAAATTTACTATCAAATAGTAAAAAAATGGGTGGGAAAATCACAATTGGTTGTCATGGATATACACATACTTGCTGGTCTGCCTTTACTCCAAATCCAGCAGGTTTCAAAAAGGATTTAATGAAAGCAAAAATGATTATTAAAAAATCTGTAGGCGATTTCTGGAGATCTTGGTTTAGAGCTCCTGGTGGCTATATTGCCCCTTGGATGGCTGAAATATTAAACGAAGAAGGTTTTGTGCTTGATTCCTCTATTAACCCCACATCATTTCTTTCTATAAAATCTGGTAAAGTACAAAAAAAATTCAGATTTAATGGGTGGAAAGCGGTAAATTTGGCAATGAAAAAGGCAGGGGTTATCGAAAGACCATGGTTAACCACATTTTACCCTGCTTTGCCTTCATGCGGTCCTGCCTTACACATACCCATTTTGAAAAGATTTGCGATTTCAACGTGGAAAAAATATTCGAATACCACTTATGCTAATGAAATAGATATTTTAAATTCGAATACTGAGATTACAACTGTATATTGGCACTTACTGGATCATAGTAAAAAAAAAGGTACTTGGATTCCACCATTAAGTAGAACATAATTATTCTTCTTCTGCAACTTTCCCAACAAGTAACTTCTTTTCTAGTGAAGACCAAGCGTCACTTGAATTTGCATCTTCTGTTTGCTCTTCTAGTAATGATTCTGCATGGATCTTTTTCCTATTTTCTTCATCTGTATTTGGAAATAAATCTCCCAACAAATCTGGTTTTCTCCAAAAAAGAATCCCACTAATTGTAAATAAAACCCCTGAAATTGGGATCAACCAACCAAATATATTTGTATTGATACAATTAGAATCTGTAGAATCACATTCCACAGGAGGAAGTAAACCCATTGAGAATAAAAAACCTGATACTATCAATAGGCCAATTCCAGTTCCTATCAAAATTCGCCATGCTGCTGCAGCAGGCGTATTCATAATTCACCCTCAATATACCTCATAAAGTAACTTGTGAATCTTATATGGCAACAATGGCCTATTCACTGGAGTTACTTCAAGAACTCTTGCGTCGTCTCTTCTCCTAATATCTTGTAATAATGGATGTCTACTTTTTTTATGCAATGTCATTAAAGTTGGCTTGTCTGCTTCCAGGGCTGCTCTTACAGTACGAACAAAAAGATCTGATTCTACTGTGAATTTGCCTATCTCGTCAACCATTATTATTTCGTAATTTCTTGCAGCATCTTCAATTGCAGGAACTCCTACTCTTTCTAATTCTTCTAAGTCTATTCCGTAACCTAACACTCTCATTCTTGAATCTATTTCACGATGAGCAATTACTGCACGTTCTCCAGATTGATAATTAACACATTCAAATCCAACTCTTTCTCCATCAACAACTAATGGTTCCATCAACATGCCGCCAACTATGTTGTAATTTTCATATTCTTCTCCCTTTGAAGTTAGTTCCTTTTTTCGTTGTGAAATTAACATATCAACTGTTTTCTGTAATACTCCACTTTTACCACTTCTTGGTAATCCTGTAATCCCTATCTTTGGTTGTATTCCCATCTTAATTTACTCCATATTATTGCAATTAATCACGCTGACAATTTTATTGACTCCATACCTAATTAAAAAAGATAACTTGTAGAAAAACTACTATCTAGAATTATTCTTCTAATCCGAGAATATCTAAACCTTCCTTCATCCACGCCCATCCTCTTTGACACCAATCAACTAAATTTGTTATTGCAGACTTGTCCATTCCGAACTTATCAGCAATTATGTACAATGTTTCTAACTCGTCGTCATCTATTTCTCCATCGATAGCTGACATCAAAACTGAATCTCTTAATGCTAATCGTCCTGCTTTTTGAGACATGTCTTTTAAAGCAGATTCAAGAGATGGTGGTTGTTTTAGGTATTGTCGTATTTGTTTCCTCATTGATGGAGGAAGCATTGCCGTACCTAATCTTGATTCAAATAGGGCCATTTCTTCAAATGTTAATTCGCCATCAATTCTAGATAAATGTGCTAATAATTTCGCATAGGAAAACCTATCTTCGGTTGATAATTCATGCAGTTGGTCTGGTAGCATTAAACTATGCTCAGAGGTTTATGCCCATAATAGAATCGCTACAATACATCTATTTTTAATTAAATTCAACCGTTTAGTTGATTGCCGAAAGATGTTACGCTACCATTAATGGCAAATGTTGCAATGCTGGTATCTAATCGACATGATCCTGATCCGAGAGTTCAAAAAGAAGCAGAAGCTTTGGTGGAAGCTGGCCACAATGTTTGCATTTATGCTTATGATAGATTACATGAAATTGAAGAACAAAATGAGATTATTAATGGTGTTGAAATTAAAAGAATTAGGACTGAGATAACTCCTTATGGTAAAATTTACAAAACGGGAAAAGGATTGAGGAAGTTTCGCTCAATAGTCAAAGATAAATTAAGTAATTCAGATATTGATGTTGTTCATTGTCATGATCAAGATACCTGTGCAGTAGGATTATGGTGGAAAAAACAAGGGAAGGGGAAATTTGTATTTGATGCTCATGATCTTTATTGGACATGGTTATTATTGCCAAATCCAAAATCATTAATTAGAAAACTTGGTGCATTAATTCTTAAACGTAGAGATAAATTATATGCCAGAAAGTCTGATTTATTGATAGTGGCAACTGAAGGTATTGGTAATAAAACGGGATATAAAGAAATTTATCAAAAATGGGGAAAAGAAAGTTTGACAATCATGAATGCTGAAAATAAATATGATAATTCTTGGGTTTATCCTGATACTTTCACGATTGGATATTTTGGAAATTTAAGAGATTATAATATGTTTAAACAATTAATTCAAGCGATGCTCTTGATTGATGATAAGAAAAGGCCAAGTTTGAGAATTGCTGGAGCGGGGGCTGAATCTGAAAGAATTAAACTCTTATTTGAAAAATATCCTGAAATCAATTGTAAGATTACAGGAAGATATGAACATTCTCAACTCAAGGGATTAATGGATGAATGTAGTGTCCAATATTGCCTTTACACAAGTGAGCGGGGAAATATTCAACATACAATTCCAGCAAAATTATTTTCTTCTATTGCCTGTGGGAAAAAAGGAATTGTGAATTCAAACTCATTAACTTCAGAAGTTTGTAAAAAAAACAATTGGGGGTGGGATGTTGATGATTCTGACACAAAAGAAATTTCTAAATTAATCTTGAAATTAAAAGAGGAATGGGATTCGATATCAAATAATGATTCACTTTTCCCATTTGGAAAGTTTGAAAACAAAATCAATTGGGATTCACAAGCAAAAAAATTAGTTAAAGCATATGAGGCTCTCTAATAAGCCATAAAGACATCATTATCGATTTCTACAATTTTTTCTTTGGACAGTAAGAAATCAATCCCCTCTTCTACTTCTTCTTCACTAATCCCTCTTTTTCCTAATTCTCTTATTATTTTTTTACTAGGAACTTCTCCTCTACCTTTTCCTTTTTCTGCTTCTAATTTCATTAAAATTAGTTGACTTGTTACTGCCAATAATGGGTCGTCCCCAGGAGATTCTTCAGAATTACCTGAATTGAAAAAGTCTGATAAGTATCCCAAGTAACTTGGTTCTGGTTCTGCTTCTTCTAAATCTTCTTCAACATTTTTATTTTCAAATTCGAAAATATCGAACAAATTTGTTTGAGCATCATCTTTTTCTTTGGGCGGTTTTAATCTTCTACCTAGATTTTCTAAACGATATATTCGTTGTTTTGCTCTCAATTGTTCCTTCTTTAAATCTACAGCAAGTAATTCTAATTCATCTATAGCTCTCTCATGCAACCATTCTCTGAAATCCCATTTTGGGTTAACGGCCAACATAAGGTCCCACATCCTCATTACCGAGTCAGGTAGAGAGATGGATTCTACTTCTCCTGAACTATGGTCTTCCGGTGGATGATTGTCCTTCATTAAACATACATGACAAAGGAGGTTGATGAACTGTTCTCTTAAAAAACAAATTTATGGGATAAGTTAATTCAAGTACAGGTTGCTTTTGGAAGTGACATGGCTGATTATTCAGTAGTGTTACTCCCTGGTGATGGGACTGGCCCTGAAGTCATAAATCAAGCAAAAAAGGTCATGGATCTTATTGGAAATAAAACCTCAATTGGTTTTAATTACGAAACTATTGAATGTGGCGGAAAACATTTTCTTGATACGGGAAAAGAATGGGAAGAGGGCTCTTTTGAAAGATGTAAAAATGCTGATTCTATGCTTTTAGGAGCAATTGGTTGGCCTGGCGCTTTAAGAGAAAATGGTGATTTAGCCGGTGGAGAAGTCGTATTAGGTTTGAGATCTGGTTTGGATCTATATGCAAATGTAAGGCCAGTAAAATTATTCAACGGGGTGCAACATAAAATACACGGAAAATTCAAATCAGTATGGGATTCTAAAAATGTAGACATGTGCATCTTAAGAGAAAATACAGAAGGTTTGTACTATGGTGCACTTCAACGTTCCAGAGCAAGGACTACTGGTGAGAAATTTTTTGAATCTCCGCCATTAGATTTCCCAGGACTTTCTGGGGAGATTGCCTGGGACCCTAGAGTAATAAGTGAAAAAGGATCTAAAAGAATAATATCTAAAGCATTTGAAATTTCTTCAAAAAGAACAGGGGCTCCAAGCGATGGTAAAAGTAGAGTTACTTGTGTAGATAAAAGTAATGTGGCAAGAGGTTGTCAATTATTTAGGAAGATTTTTGACGATATCGCATCTGGCAATCCGAATATTGAAACAAACTATGCCTATATTGATGCATTTACAATGTGGTTAATTAGAAATCCAGAAGAATTTGATGTTGTTGTGACATCAAACATGTTTGGAGATATTGCTACTGACTTAGGGAGTGTTTTGCAAGGTGGGATGGGTATGGCAGCCAGTGGAAATATTGGAGATGAACATGCATTGTTTGAACCTGTACATGGTTCAAGTCCAAAATATGCTGGGAAAAACATAGTTAATCCTATTGCTACGATTAATTCACTTCAAATGATGTTGGAATGGTTAGGAGAAAAGCACAATGATAGTGTTCTAACAGATTTAGGAGGTATTGTCAATCAAGCAGTAAGTGAACAAATCCAAGAAGGGAAAATGATTACTTATGATTTAGGAGGAAGTTCAACTACTTCCGATGTAGGGGATGATCTAGTAAAGAGGGTTTCTAATTTACTCGATTGAATTTTGAAGTCTTTCATTAATAGTATCAAGTGCAATTTGTAATGCCTTTTTATTTTCCCATTTAGTTCTTTTAAGTCTTTGAAAAGTAAGTAATTTTTCTTGTAAATTCCTACTAAATCTTGTAACATCATCAACTATTGCAATTGTAGACATTAATGATGAACGAGATAAAGGATTCAAGTCTACAACAATTACTTTCAATCCCATGTTAACTAATGCTTCACATCTATCTCCATCTTCTAATGGAACCAGTATTGTATCTGCGGATAAAATCCCATTAACATCACAAGTTGCCCTTGGACCATCTAAACCAGGTATCCTTCCTTCAGCAAAGCCTCCAAGAATAATTACCCTATTTACAATAGAACTCCATTCTTCAACTGATCTTGTCCAATTATTGGGGGGAGCCGCTGCAACTCTTTTTTTACAATTTTCTAAATGCTCTACTAATCCCGAAATTCTCTTATCTGTTCGGTAATAAATATTCACCTCAATAGGACAAGAAAGGAGTGCTGCACAACTAACCAATTCATCTCCCGCTAAAATAGTGGTATTTCCATTTACACTAATTATTGGCCTGACTGCAGATTTTAGTAATATTGCTGCCTGTGTAGTGGCATCATTTGCAATTGGTATCGTTTGTTCTCCCAATAAGTAATCAAAAGCCTCTCCTCTTCCATGTGCTATCATTGCAGTTCCTGCAAGTAATCCTTCTTCTGCTGCTGCTTCCAATTTATAACGACGGTCTAATGATATTTTTCTAGGGTGTGAATTTGGAACAATGATTGACATACTCTAAGCCTCCTCGAACAATAATGAAATATCCAATGGTTGGGTCCCTCTATGAATACTACTGGTGGAAATTACATTTACAAGCGAATTTTTCCAGTTATCTAAATTTTCCAAAGTTATCCCTCCACTAGCTTCAAAATAAATGTTACAATGTAAATTTAATTTTGAAATTTGTTGAATTATTTCGTCACATTCAGTAACTTCAATATTATCAAGCATAATTGTTAGTGATTTGTTTTTTTGAATAATATTCCACGTTTTAGCAGCAACTATTGCCTCTTCTTTACTTCTTACTTCTAGAATAATAAATGCCCCAGAATTTCCAATATCAATATTTTCTAAACCAAATTTAATTCTATCATTTACATCTAATTCAGGAAATTGTGCTGCTAAATCATTTTCTTTTAACATTAGAGCATCGTTTCGATCTAATCTATGAGTTAATGCACCACCTACATGAACTGCCCATTTGTCAAGTAACCCCCATGTTGTTTTTCTTGTTGATGCTATTGGTATCTCAATCTTGGTTGACCATCTATGAGTCGTTGTCGCAATTCCAGATAGCCTTCCTAATATGTTTAGAATCGGTCGTTCTATCTTCAATAGTTGCGTTTTATCTCCTCTTATTTCTACCAATATATCTTCATTTGAAACCGTATCTCCATCTGTAAAATTCCATTTTAATTGTAATTGTGGAGTCCAATAATTACAAATTCTATCAATTAATAATCTACCCGCAAAGATGCCTTTTTGCTTTACAATAATTTTTGAACTAATATGTGTATTATCTGCTTTTATTGGTTGAACAATACCATCATCATTCAACAATGCTGTTGACCATAAATCAATACTTTCCTCAAATCGTTCAGAAAATCCCCCTTTCCCATCAAAAAGTGCTGAACTACGATTATGGGGGAGGTCAGATATGGTCGGTTTCACAAGTCCTGTACGGGTTAATCCATTTCATTCCTTCTCTTTTAGAATAATTTAGTGATTCAGAGGTATTATCTTCAATCACTTTATTTAATATATGGTTTATCTAACTTAATCATTATCATTAAATTCAATAGTAGAAAGAGTTGAATTTGCTGCCATCAAACATGTTAAAATATCGTCTACGGTAGAACGTAAACTACTTGGTGATTTTGAAATAACTGTAACCTTTAATTCTGAATTATTATCATCTAAAATTATACTTTCAAGAATAAATGATTCGGGATCGTCTACTTTGAGAGTATTGGCTAATATCTCTACTTCTTTTGATTCTCCAGTCCAAGTGAGTGTTGCTTTAAAATCTTCAGACACAAATAGAGAGGAAGGAAAACATAACTTGAGTGTTGCGTATAAAATTAAACAATTAGCGCAATTAGTTGTTAATACTTTCACAACCAAATTATTAGGGTGTACGCCTTGAGTAAAAATGGGAGAGAGGAATATATCGAATATGGATGTTTTTTTACCAGGTTCTGGTGGTTCTAAAATCAATACTCTTCAAACCGAAAACAATGGTAGAAAATGTATTTTATTACATAAAAATAAACAAATTGAGGAAACTATACAATTGGCAAATGCAATAGGATTGGAAATTGTTGAATGTATTTATCAATCAGGAAAAGAAAATCCTCGTTCATTTTTTGGGAGTGGTAAATTAAATGTAATTGCTGCAGAATTAGACGCTCGAAATTCTGCACATCCATGGTGTGATGTAGATTTAATATTAGTTCATACAAATACAAACTCAACACAAATTGTGGAGCTTGCTAGAGTACTTGGTATAGAATGCTGGGATCGGGTCAGATTACTTCTAAATCTCTTTACGAATCAAGCAAATAGTGTAGAAGCCAAATTACAAGTGAAATTGGCAATGTTACAAGCAGATCGTTCAATCATGAGAGAATTATCTAACCTTCAAAATAGAGGTGAAAGACTTGGCTGGGGTGCAGGAGGTAGGCACGCTTTAGAAAATAATATGAAAATTCTTGACCGAGAAATTTCCACATTATTGCGTAAGAAAAGACGACGTGAAATCTCAGAAAGAGAACGAAGAAAAAGAAGATAAAAAGGGCGAGTGAAATCAATTGGGTTAATTGGATACACAAATGCGGGAAAATCAAGTTTATTTCAAGCAATGGCTGGAAAACCAGTATTAATTGAAAATCAATTATTTTCTACACTAGAAACAACGATAGGGAGAATGCAAAAAAGTCCTAGAATTCTTATGGTTGATACAATTGGTTTCGTAGATAATTTGCCTACCGTGCTACTTGATGCATTTAATTCCACAATTAAAGAAAGTACAATGTGCAATCTGATACTCCTAATCATAGATTCAAATGATGAAAAAAATGAATTTAGAAGAAAATTAGAGACAACATTGAGAGAATTGGAAGCACAAAAAGAACATTTTGATTTCAAGCAATTACAAACTGTACTTACAAAAACAGATTTAGTTTCTAATGAAAAGTTAAATCAATTATCTGAAATAATTACAGATTATGATTTAGATGCACCCATATGCACTTCAAGCCATAATAAAAACGGATTAATAAAATTAAGACAAGTTATTTTATCGAGATTATATGGTATGCCAATATCAATTGATATTTTACTCCCGACAGAAAATAGCCATCTCTCCCAACCTGCAATTATTGCCCATATGTATGAATTAGGCCATATTATTAATGAGACAAAAATTGAAGCATCGGACGTAATACGAATAACACTATGGGTAGATGATGCCGTACTGAATCGTTATCTCTCAAAATCTAATAATCAAATAATAATTAAAAAAGAGACAAAGGAAGTGTTAGTATGAACGATGATAATAATTTAGAAGAACAGTATGTTAAACAAATTGTATCAATGGGATATTCTGAAGAAAACGCAAAAGATTACATTAAATCACAAAAGGACGTTGACGAAACTGAAATTGACCCAAACCTTGGTTTGGAAAATAATAAAGATGAAGTTGAAATTAAATTACCTGAAATTAATGAGTCCGTTTTTGCAAGTAGCACATCAAAAATATTACTTCCGTCAGAAAGAGAAGTCAATCCATACGCTAGAGGTTTGGCAATATTATTGTTAATTGGTTGCCTTGCAGGTTTCTTGAATGGGGTTGATTACTTATCTCCTACTTCTGGAATTATTAGGCCCCATGAACTAATCTATGCACAAGCATCTGGTGCACCAGAAAAATCCAGTATTTTTCTTGGAACTGTTATTCTAGAAGATGGGAGCCCTGCTGAAAATTATACGATAAATATTAGATCCGAAAGAGGGGGCAATCATTTTTCAATCACTGATTCTGAAGGGAAATTTAGAATTGAAAATTTAACCCCAGGACTTTCTGTTTTAGATATTGCAATTGTTGAAGAGGATAATACGTATGGAATTTCTCACAGAATGTTACTAAATCCCCCAGCTGGATTTGAGCCATTTGGATTTACGCAAATGGATTTGGTTTTTCCTGGGAAAAATAAATTTGGAACTGATAATGGTACTGGTGTGTTTTGGATAGATTATACTCCAGAAGAAATGGAATATCCCTTAATTGATCCTTCGGCAGCCTCATATTATTCAATAGTAGGTTACGGATTTATTGGCATTGCAACATTAGGTGCTCTACTATCAATACTTGCAATAAATTCAGGAAATCTGGGCTTGATTCGAAGTGCTTCTGTAATGGTTTTCTTTTCGATGGGTCCGCTTTATTCTTCTTGCTGTATTGGATTAGTTGTAGGTTTACTCAGTTTTATGATTCCAAACAATGAAGGTTTTTGATGTATGGTGTTATCCTCTAAATGATTCGGATGACAAAAATTGATTTTGAAGTATTGTCCGAATGGGCTTGGGCTATTCGAGAATTACCTTCTAGTGTTGAAGGTCTTTTTATTGATGAAAACAAAATTATTGCTGGAGATAAAGATGGGGCTATTGTATGTTGGAATCATGAAGGAGAAATATTATGGGAACAAAATGTAGGAAGTCGTGTTGAAAACTTTGTAATTACAAAAAAAAGTAAATCTGCAAATCTATTTTTGGTAGCAGGTTTAGAAGTTGCTGGCTTAAATTCTGAATCTGGAGAAATTATTTGGAGATATGAATTAGAAGGAATTAGTGATTGGGTAACAATTGATGAAAAAAATAAACAAATTATTGCCACAAGTTCTGTTTTTGATCTTGAATATTATGACTTCATTGAAGGTTCTTGCTGGAGATTTACATTTGAAGGTGAATTATTAGATTCTCATAAGATGGATGAAAAAGCATGGCATCTTTTTTCAAATAAGGGTGAAGTTCTTCTTGGGTTAGGTAGGCCAAGAAATGGTATTTTAGCACTTAATAAAGATGAATTTCTACATCATAAAATTGCAGAAAGCCCTATTTGTTGTGGTTTCGAAAATATTTTTGGACATGCGGATGGTTCAATTTCTACTTTCAATAAAGGAAACGAAGCTAATCAAAAAATATGTAATTCAGCCATCAGTTCGATTTTTATTCAAAATAATAAAACGCTAATTTCTAACATAGAAGGGACATTATTTTGCAATGTAAAAAATAAAACAAAATGGGAATATTCTACAGAAGATGAACTATCTTTACTGTGTGGAATTAAATCTGATAAAAGTGATTTAGTTTTTACTAGCACAAGGACTGATAGTGGATCTAAATTATTTTTATTAAATTCAAATGATGGTTCTGAAATAATCACTTCTGAAACTAAATCGTCCATTAGAACTTCAATGGGATTTGGAAATATGCTATTATTAGGCATGAATAATGGTAAAATCATAATATTAGAAATAGATTTACTACTTCGAAGGATTAAGGACAAAGAGAACTCTGGTGAAGTTGATGATGAACGTAAAAAAATGCTTGACAAATTAAGAAGTTTACGTAAGTAATCATCTTGAAGGGCCAATCATTTTCTCTGGTTTAATCCATTTGTCATATTGAATATTTGTTAAATATCCTAATTGAATTCCTGATTCCCTTAATGTCAATCCCTTTTCGTGGGCATTCTTTGCTATTTTTGCTGCCTTGTCGTATCCAATGTGATTATTTAATGCGGTTACTAACATCAAGGAGTTTTCTAAGTGATTTTGAATTACTTGTTTATTTGCTTTTAATCCTTCAACACATTTTTCTCTAAATGATCTACAAGAATCTGTGAGTAATCTAATTGAATGTAGTAAATTATGAATCATCATTGGTTTGAACACATTTAACTCAAAATTTCCTTGTGTTCCCCCTATAGTAATTGCTGTATGGTTTCCAATCACTTGACAACAGACCATTGTCATAGCCTCAGATTGAGTTGGGTTTACTTTTCCAGGCATGATAGAAGATCCAGGTTCATTTGCGGGTAGAGATAACTCTCCCAAACCACATCTTGGGCCTGACCCAAGCCAACGTAAATCATTTGCAATTTTCATTAAACTTGCAGCTAGTGTATTCAATGCCCCTGACGCAAAAACTACAGCATCATGTGCTGCCAATTGAGCAAATTTATTTTTTGCAGAAATAAATGGCAAACCAGTTTTTTGTGCTATTATACTTGCAACCATGTCTGCGAAATGAGGATGTGTGTTTAATCCTGTACCTACGGCTGTCCCTCCCAATGCTAATTCGTATAAATCTTTCAAAATGAATTCAATCCTTCGAATATCTGCATCTAACATTGAAACGTATCCACTAAATTCTTGTCCTAGTGTAAGGGGTACTGCATCCATTAAATGTGTTCTTCCGATTTTAACAATTTGATTGAATTCAGCACTTTTTTTGTGTAATTGTTCTCTTAATTCATTTAATTGTGGTAATAATTTATGTTTGATTTGTTCAGTTGCAGCAATATGCATTGCTGTAGGAAAAGTGTCGTTTGATGATTGTCCACGATTCACATGATCATTTGGATGTACTGGAGTTTTACTGCCTAATTCTCCTCCTGAAATTTCTATTGCTCTATTTGCAATTACTTCATTTGTATTCATATTGCTTTGTGTGCCGCTTCCTGTTTGCCATACCCTCAATGGAAAGTGTTCATCTAAGTCTCCATCTATGACTTCTTCAGCCGCCTTTACTATTAAATTTGCAACTTTAGAATCTAATTGATCTAATTCCATATTTACTTTGGCTGCACTTTGTTTTAAAATTCCAAAAGCACGAATCATTGCTCTAGGCATTTTATCATCTCCAATATCAAAATTAACTAATGATCTTGAGGTTTGAGCACCATAATATCTATCTGAAGGGACTTTTACTTCACCCATTGTATCTTTTTCAAATCTTACATTCAAATTAGATGTTCTTTTTTTAGGGGGTTTAGATTTTACTGGACTAGGTGCTTGACTATCAGCATCAATGCCTAATGTGAGTAAACGTGTAATTGTAGCTGAGCGCCCTTGTTCTCTACCTTTACCTGTGTGTCCATCTAATTTTATTGCTAAATCTTCAGGAATGCTGATACTCAAAATTCTGCGATCGCCTGCTCTGTGTTGCGCCATGTATGGCGCTAGAGTTTTTAATTAATAAATACTCTTTTTTGCGAAATAAAGATGATTATTTTGTAAAAAGGGCTACTAATATCTATTCTAATCTAGTTACTGAAATAATTTGTTGCGGTTCTATTGGTCTATCTCCGCCGCCAATTCTACATGTTTCAATTGCTTGGACTACCGGCATTCCTGCAATTACTTTACCAAAAACAGGATGTTGTGATCTTGTTTGTCTGTCCCACCAATCTAAGAATGAATTGTTATTTGTGTTGATGAAAAATTGTGAGCCCCCGCTATTAGGTCCTGAATTTGCCATACTAAGGGTTCCAACTTCATTAGAGAATCTTGCATTATCTAGATGCTCGTCTTTAATGCTATATCCAGGGCCTCCTGTTCCTTGCCTTGGGTTTTTTGGATCACTACTATGAGGACATCCTCCTTGTAACATAAATCCTTGAATTACGCGATGGAAATGTAATCCGTTATAATATCCCTTATCTGCTAACTCTAGAAAGTTACCAGCAGTTATCGGCATAGTATCTGTAAATAATTCAATTGTTATATCGCCCGCAGACGTCTTCATCAGTACATTTGTTCCTACCATAAATCACTCCAACACAAGGAGGTTTTTGAGATTGACCATGCAGAGCCATCAAATATACAAACGATTGAGAGTTAATTCAAATTGCAACCATTGATTGTTTGCTTCTGGCCTATCGTCCCTATTTTTGTAAGCTAAATCTGGAGGCAAGAGTACCGTATGAGTTGTTCCTCCACTAACCCTGCATGAAAAAAGATCATTACAATCTAATCCAACTTGTCCCCATCCAAATCCTTTGATATAATTCTCATCTTCTCCTGCTCTAACTGGTAGGTCTCCTTCATCTAATAATTCTCCTGTATCATAGATGAATACTTTGTAGTGGACATCTAAATTTTGCCCTTCTTCAATGTGAACCCCACTTTGAGAATCTGACACTATTTCAATTTTCAAAATGATTGATACATTCGGATCTATTGAAGATTCAATCTTTGCATACACATACTCGTTTTCTGGTTCTGCATTCAATACAAGTGAAATTAATCCCGACTCGTTTGCTTCTATTGTTAATGAATTGCCAGTAGAACCAAAGCCAATTTCTTCAATTGAGTTCCCATCATTGTTAGTAGATAAATTAACCACAAAGTCTTGATTCGAAGTTGCTGCGTTTCTTATTGCAATTACTGCCCTATCTCCAATTCCTTGATGTGGCCAAATACATTCTAATTCACCAGGATACCAAAAAATATCATCTTGATCTGCTAAAGTTTCTGGCATATCCCAAGTTCCGTTTAATGGGTTACAAGTATCAAGCAATAATTTCGCCTCCCAAGGCCAACGTCCATCTATCATGTTTGGCATCAACGCAGGGGCTTCTTCACTGGCTTCATTCATATTATCAAATGAATCTAAAAAATCTACAGTTCCTTGATACACCCAAATTCCCGAAAGAATTAGAAGTACTGCAGCGCTAATGGAAATGGTATCTAAAATTCTCATAACTCCTGGTGTTTGAAAGGCGGTTAAATCAATCCAACCCCCTTCTTCATCGCCTCGGTTGCGACTAAGCCAAATCCTCTTCACAGGAGTGGGTAAGAGAAGCCTCTCTTAAACCACTTTCTCTAAAGAAAATGGTGCTGTCTAAATAACACAATGAGATTGAATATGCAATTATTTGAATATATTATCTAAAAACTCATATCAAATATGTTCTTGGAATGTATTATGAAATCAAGAGTCGTTACAATTTTTTTAGTAATTGTAATGCTTATTTCCATGCCTTCGATTAATGCTAAGGATGATGGGATTTCAAACAAATCAATAGATGGTTGTTCTTGCCATAACGGCGGAGAAGATAGTGCAGAGGTGACTATTGATTTACCTCAAGAGTACAGTTCTGGCCAAACTTATTCTCTAGAAATTATGGTTGGAACCGATTTAAATGGAAAAGGAGGATTTAATCTTGCAGTTTCTAGCGGGACATTATCAACTTCAGATCCAAACACAAAAATCGTATCTGGAGAAGCGGTTCATTCAAATTCCAATAGCAGAACTTGGGACGTAGATTGGATGGCGCCTCCACAAGGTACTGGTACTGTCTCATTTACACTTGCAGCGTTAGTTGCTGATGGGAACGGACAAAAAACAAATGATGGATGGGATACTCTTTCGATAGATGTCCCTGAAGAAAACTTACCTCCAGTGATTTCCAATGTACAAATTACGCCAACAAATCCAACATCTTCTGATTCTTTACAACTAAGTTATGATTATGATGATGATAAAAATGAAGTGGATTCTAGTTCAATATCTTGGTTCAAAAATGGTGTATTAGATTCTCAAGGAACTATCTTAAACAGTGCCGATATACTTTTCATCAATTATTCCAAAACTGTAAGAGATGATGTATGGAGTGTGCAAATAACACCTAATGATGGTGAAAATTCTGGAGTTATTGTAAATACAGAAGTATTAATCTTAAATTCTAAACCTATTGCATCTAACCTTTCAATTATACCTTCTGGGCCTTCTCAAAATGATGATTTGACTGCTAGTTGGGATGAATTTGATGAGGATGGCGATACATTGGTGAATTCAATAAGATGGTACAACAACGGCACACATCAAATTGAACTTGATGGGATTACTACAGTAAGTAGTTCATTTACAATAGAAAATGAAGAATGGTTCTTCGGCATTACATTGAATGATTCTTTTGAAGAAAACATTCAAAATTCTACTAAGGTCACATTAAATTTGATTAATGATATTCCTACTTTAGAAAATTTACAAATCGAAAATGTCAACCCAACTACTGATTTGAATCTGTCTGCAACATGGGATTTTTTGGATGGAGATGGGGATGAACAAATTAATTTTGAAACAAAATGGTATCTCAATGATGTCCATCAATCAGAATTAGATGATTCGTTGGTAATTGGCCCCCAATATACTTCTAAAGATGATTTGTGGTTTTTCCAGGCTAGGGCTAGTGATGGAATTGAATTTTCAGAATGGTATCAATCAATTAATGTTGAAATAAATAATTCTATGCCAGAAGTTATGGCAAATATTTATCCAAATAGCCCTACCAATAATACAGATTTACAATTAAATATCTCTTCAATAGATCTTGATGAGGATGTATTGACTATTGAAGTTGAATGGGTGAAAAATAATTCAATAATTACTACTAATTATTCAGACATTACGCCAAATAAGATAATGTCTAATGATACTGAAGTTGGAGAGACGTGGTATGCTAATATTACGGTAAGTGATGGTGAAAGTTCTGTAAGTTTTACAACTGATTCTGTAACTATTTTTCCAGACCCAATTCTTGAAAGGAATAAAGGAATTGAAGATTTCACAACTGTTGCATACGTTCAAAGTATCACATATGGGGTCTTGACAATGGCAACATTCATGCTTCTGCAATTTTTATTATCTGTTAAGGCAACAAGGGAGGAGAAATAATGGCGTCAGTTTCAGCGGGAACTTTTCATGTAGTTCATACAGAGTTAGTTGTAGGAATTTTATCATTAGCAGCTATGTCTCTAGTTTTACTTTGTATTATTCGTTTATCTCCAAAAGTTCCATTTCTTAATACGGAACAAAAAGAAAAGTTGGCAAAAGCATTTGATAATACTCAAATGGTTTCTGCTGTGTTTGGCTTAGTGTTTATTCCTCTTGCAATGGTTAGTGGAATAATTGCATCTGACGGCGAAGCAACCACAGATCCAATCCTTTTGAATAAAATTATCCTTTCATCAATTAGCATTGGGGCTTGGCTTGCTTTTGTAATTGCTAGATTTAGGCATGGAAGTAAAGTGTGGGAAACAAAAGGCATGGCTATTGCACATACTGTAAATGGACTGTTTGCTTATTTCATCACAACACTTGTTGCTACTCTTGGTGGAAAATATTCTAGGGGAGAATCATTGTATGATTTACTTCCTTTTTCAATGGGGATTAATGAAGCAATTATTGCTCCAAGTTGGTTAAATATTGTACTAATTTTTATTGGGATTATCTCAATTACAATGTTATTTCTTCTTCCAAGATTACTTGAAATTGATGAAATAATTATTCCAGAAGAACATGATGGGCCTTCATCAACTTTAGTTGCTCAACAAATGTCTAATGGATTTGAATGGTTAACTTGGCCTGAAGGAAGTTCTGATTACTATTATCGTTCTGAAGGAACAAAAGACCCATGGATAAAAAGATAATGGGTGAGAAAATGAAAAGTGAACAAATCATTGATGAAATTGTTACAAATCTGAATAATAACTCATTAAAAAGAGAGATCGGTTTGACATGGGAAAAAGAACCTTGGGAAAAAACCCCTGAACCTAAAAGTTGGGGAGTATGGAGAACAGATCATGAAGTACTAAAATCAGATTCAAAGGGTGAAAAGTACCCTCTTGTAATTTATTCAATGATTCGTTGGAGTGGTAAAAAAAACCCTACTCCTGCATTATGGAAAACTATTGAATGGCGAGATAAAGAAACTAATGAGCACCCCTCCAAGTTAGAAGCGGAAACATTGATTAAAGAAATTAAAAATGAGGTTTATAATGATTTGATGTCAATTGATATACCTCGCTCATTAAAAAATTACGAAATAAAAAAAATAAATAGGAAGGGGTATAGCCAATCTGCTTTAATTTGCAAATTAGAGGACTTAGCTGATTCTTTTGAAATTCTTGATTATAATGATTGGAAGATGATTTTCTCGCGTGCTAAATTTAAAGAAATATTTATTGATTTTTCATTGTGGGGGGCTGATGAGATAGGTGATTTAATG
>PAAW01000058.1 GCA_002699515.1 Methanobacteriota archaeon | reverse complement strand
TCATTTTTCCACTTCCTTTTTTTTATTATTATTTCCACAAATCGACTCCGATTGCCTTTCGTATTGATTCTCTTAATGTGTTGTCTTCCTCTGTACCAATACCTAATACAGTTGGAGTTATACTATTGCTTAAGCGTAAACGAAGACGCTCTGGCAATTTTGTTAATAATTCAGAATTTACTACAACGATACCAACACTTTTATCGTTTAATAAATCCTTAAGATGTTCAGCACTTTCTTCAACATTATCTGAATTGTAAAGTCTATTGATTCCTGCAAGTTGAAAACCTAATGTGAAGTCTGATGTGCCTACTACTGCTATTTCCATAATTTCACCTCATGCTCCTATGTGTGCTTCGAGTAAATCTTTATCTAAACCTACTGAAAGTCCTCTTACTATCATTCTCAAGTCTCTAACTTCTTGTCTCATGACTGCTAAATAATGGACAATTGGTAATGCTGAAATTGGAGACAAATAACTCATCTTTTCAAGCACTTGGAATGATCTTTTATTCAAAAACATCATAATAGGGTCAAGTGATTTCATCTCATTTGATTTTCCTACGGATTTTTCAAATTCAACAATATCAAATCTACTATTTTTCCTGAGGATTTCTATGATGCCGCCTTCATCCATAGATGATGCAGATTTTAGCATACTCGTGCTTATCAATTTACCATCTGGAAGTAATATAGACTCAATAATTTCAGATGAGAGTCCTTGTCTCTTACCTTCAAATAGTTTCATGATATTATTATGGTCTATTTCCATATGTAGGAATCTTCTCAATAGTGCATTAGCTGTATTTTGACCTTTTAGTGCCACAAGAGATTCTTTGTAATAATGCCTATCTAAAGCATCTTCATAATTTGCAAGTGTAGAATCTGGCTCTAATGCACTAATTGCACGACCCCAAGGTTTTCCACTTAGTTCTGTAGCAACATCACTAATTGTCGTAGAATTCCTCAAAATGTCTAGCCAATTAGTATTCCATTCATTTTCTTCAGGAAGAATATCGTGAGATAATTCTTCAGCAGAAACATTGTTTACAACCGCTCTTAAAACTACTTTTGTATTAAAGTAAGAGAATCTATTTGCATAAACGCCAACTTGCTTTAATAATTCACCTTGGCAAAATGAAATCACTTCATTTACTTCACGTGATAACCTATCTGTTAGTGCCATTTCTAGTAAATCACTACCAGAAAATCTAGTGGAGTATTTATCAATTTCATTTCTATATCCTTTATCGGCAATTGTAGAGGTTAATTGTTCTGGGGATTGTTGAATCATTTGTCTGAGTTGAGTCCTATCTAGTAATTTACCACGTCTTGTTTTACAGCGCGCTGCAGCATTAGGGGCATTAGAACCTCCTCCGCTAAGACCTGGTATTGACATAGACATATATTCACCTCATTTAAACAATATTTCACTTACATTTTTTATGTTATCATTCCAACAAGAATCTAATCTAGAATCAAAACGATAATCTAGGCTAATGGTTCCATCTTTACTTTCAAGAATAAAGCCACCTAATCCTTCAATATCATTTCCTAGTTTAAAACTCGAACCTGATTTAGATAATACTCCTCGGTCAATTGCTACTGGCCTAAGTATCATGCCTTTGTTCTCAGAATTATCTGCATCTTTTACTATTGATTCTAGTAAAGTCTTGCGACCAGATAATTTCCCAGATCCTACAAGTTCTTGAACAGATTTCCACGTTGAATCTAATTCATCTCTCTTTGCAATCAATACTCTCTTTTGATTAGCCTGTTTTGCCGAAGCAACAACCTCTACTGCAAGTTGAGAAACTTCTTTGTTCACCTTTTCAGTAGAATTGTTCTCCATGACACTGGCTTCACTTTTTGCAGAATTAATGATCTCTGATGCTTGCTCATTAGCTGCTTTGATAACTTCATCAGCCTCTGACTTAGCGGCAGAAGCAATCTTTTCTGCTAAATTTTCTAATGACATTCACATTCCTCCAGTAACTTGATTCTTGCTCACATAAATAGCGGTAAAAGACCAAGAATTACAATAGATTCAGGCAATGCAGTAAATATGATCGCAGTACCAAACTTGCTATCATCTTCAGCTAACATTCCTACAGCAGCAGCACCAATATTTGCTTGTGAGATACCTGCACCAATTGCAGCTAACCCTACAGCAATACCTGCTCCTAGACTTTTCCAAGCAGCTTCAGTACTTGCATTGTCATCACCTTCAGCAGTAGCAACTCCTATAATTGAAGTTGCAATCATTAATACTGCCATCATTCTTAATCCGTTCGTTATTATTTTCATTTTCATGTTTTTTCCTCCTTTTTTTGTTCAGATATATTTTCTGGACTGTGATAATTTATTCTACCTCCACCAATTTTGGTTTTGAACCAAATGGTTTGAATGGTTCGCCGCTACCATCATAAAATTGTTTCATCCATTCGACGAAATGTAAACGTGCAGCATGTATGTTAGGACTAAATACTCCAAGTACCCACGCAAAAAGTTGAATTCCAATCCATAATAACATAGCTATTATTCCTGAAATTATTGCTAATAAATCACCATTGGCAACTAATTCAAAGGATTTAATCATATTGTCATAACCTAGCATGTTTCCTGCTTCAGCAATTTTAACACCAACGACGCCAATTGCCATTAAACGAATATATGATAATACATTTGAAAGTAAAGAAATAGTTTCTAGCGGTCCCACAAAAATTCCAATTGGGCC
This sequence comes from Methanobacteriota archaeon, assembly GCA_002699515.1. Taxonomy (GTDB): domain Archaea; phylum Thermoplasmatota; class Poseidoniia; order Poseidoniales; family Poseidoniaceae; genus MGIIa-I. Next base: position 33,408 of record PAAW01000058.1, on the reverse strand, counting down.
AAAACCTTCGTATTTGGCTAAACCATAACATAAACACACAATTCCAACTACTAATGTAATTCCACCGTAAAACACCAAATCGCTCATGGCGGAAGAATATTGATCTGTCAAACCTTCTCCATTTCCTACTAAAAATCCATAGCAGGCTAAAAATCCACCTATTAGCACTATTAGCCACGAACCTTTTTCGAAGAAGGCTGCTACAATTCCATGTTGTTTTGTAACATCTATAATTCCAATTATGAAGCCTAGAGCAAGATGAAAAATTCCAAAATATAATGCAATAACAATCAAATCACTCATGTGACTACCCACTCTGTGGAATGGGAAGGATAGTGTGATTCCAAATGGTAATACTACCGAAGGCCCATATCCATGTTCTAATTCTGGGTAGAGTACGCTTAGGAATGCGACTGGAGATTTATTTTCGCTGTAAATATAATGTCCGCTGGCATCCTTAAGGTAATGTCCGCTCCCATCCGTGAGTTTTTCATAAATGAAAATTTCCCAGCCAGCAAATTCTGCATAAATATATCCAAAAATAACGCATGAAATCCCAATATACATTACTAATCTAGATGCTAGTATTGCAGCTTCGTTATCATTAAATTTATTTTTTATCCAAAGCCCAAGCATAATGGTAAATATGCCATATATCATGTCTCCTAGCATCATTCCAAAAAATAGTGGATATGTAATTAACATAAACATTGTAGGATCAATTCTTCCGTATTTCGGCCTCCCTACTAAATCTGTAAGTAATTCAAATGGTTTCGAAATGTTTCTTTCAGTAAATGCAATTGGAGGTAATTCTTCGTGAGAGTCATGCCCATGATGATGACTCGGTACAAATTCCTCAGTTTCAACTATGGTTGAAACCATTTTCAACGCAACACTTGACTCTTTAACTGAGGAATTTGGAATCCATCCATCCATTACGAATGCATGATCACTTACCGCAACACGTACTGGTGCATTTAAAATTTCCAAATCTCGCTCAAGTAACTCCATACAAGCTAATAAATTTGCACCGTTTTTTGCATTCCACTCGTCAATTTCATTTTGTAAGGATTCAATGGATGAATTTAATCTCTCATCTTCCTTTTTCAATTCCTTGAGAATATTTTTTGCAGATCCCTTAGAATCAGGAATTGTAATAGCTTCAAAATCCGAATCAGAGATTAAACTTTGAATTTCTTCCGAGACTTCTTTTTTACAAAAAATTGCACCAATGCCTTTTTTCGAACTTTCTTCGGTAAAAATCATAGAATTATTATTGCCATTTAATTTTGATTTAATATTAGATAAATCTCCGAATTCCCCGATCCACGAAGAAAGTGATTTGTAATCGCCCAGAAGATCCATGTCCAAATTTAATTTTGCTAACTTAGAAGTGATGTCTAGAGAGTGAATATTTTTTTCCAAGGTATTTTTCGCATCATCTAATGAATTAATCTTCTCTAATATATCTTCAAGAAGTTCTGGAAAAGGCCCATTAAGTAATTTTCGAATATCTTTCAATGACTTTCTAGTTCCTGAAACAGGATTTAATTCTGCAACACACCCTCTTATTTTTACTAATAGTGAACTTATTTCATCAGCAATTAATTCGGGACTTCCCATGCTGATGTCGTCCGTTTCTCCATCATAATCAATCATGTGTATTGAACCTAGTTTTGATGCTAACTCGAGTGTTTTTGATAATTCATCAAGAGTACCAGCTACAGTGATGCGTGACATCTCTGCTGTAGAAAAACCACTCATTGTAAAACCTCTTTTTATTATTTCATAAATGAATCAATTACTGAATCAATTGCCTTTTTTCTTTGTTTAGCACCTTTTTCTGTAATTTCTAAAATTTCTTTATCGCCTTGTTTTATAACTTTGTCTGCTTCTGTCTGTGCTTTGGATTTTGCATCAGAAATAGTAGAACGAGAATTGACATTAATTGCCTCTTGTTGTTCTTGAATTAATTCTGTTGCTTTTACTCTAGCATCCGAAAGAATTGATGATGCTTTTGTTTCGGCGTCGGCCAATGTTTTAGCAGCATTTTTCTCAGCATTTTTGATGGCCTTTAAGATCTCCTCTTTGCCCATATGAATTCCCCTTGCTCTTATCCAAATGAAAAGGGTTTATGAGTTTAACATTTAGTCAAAAAAAACTTTCTTTCATGATATTCAAAAGATACCAAATTTAGCACGGCAAGTTACAGCTCTCCAAAGTAAACGTTTTGTTACTCTATTAAAGGCTAAATTAACTAAAAAATCAGGGGATTTAAACAGTAAATTACCCATTTTCAATGAGCGTTTTGAATTCCTCATTATTTTCCCCATTTGATTGTTCCAAATTCTTTCATATTCTTTCAATGGTAAATCCTCTAAGATATGTTTTGCGACTACTTGTCCAGCGATTCTTGCTCCTATCATTGATGTTGTAATTCCAGCACCATTTGATGGTAAAACCATACCTGCAGAATCTCCCACGATGAGTTTATTATCGTTTACTAAAGATTTCACAGAACCAGACATTGGTAATGATCCAGCCCCTTGGTAAATTACCTCTCCTTCGAATTTAGAATAGAATTTTTTAGCATAAACGTTTAAACTAATGCCTTTACTATGTTTTTTTTGAATACCTAACCCTATGTTGGCACCACCCTTTTTCGGGAATACCCAAGCATATCCTCCAGGTGCAGAAGAACCGAAATGTAATTCTACAGTTGAATCATCATAATCGCCATCAATTAGCATAAATTTTACTGGTATGTTTAGAGATTTTTCATCCCAATAATCTCTTCTTATTGGGTCATTTGTACCTCCACAACCCAAGATTACTTTTCCAGTAAATATATCGCCTTTACGAGTATGAACTTTATTCCCACTGACTTTAGAAACATGAGTATCTATTAGATATTCTACTCCCTTTGACTTTGCTAATTTAATTAGCGATTTATCATGTTCAGGCCGATTTAACATAATTCCTTCAAATGGAAATTCAAGTGCTTTTCCTGAAGGAGGAACTAATTTTAATTTATCTGTACGAAGCGATATAGCATGCTCAGGAGTTTGAAATAAATCTTCCATGTCAGGTACATCAGGGCATAGCCTGCATAATTCATCAACAGATGGAATTAATTCACCACATTGTAACGGCTCTCCAATTTCCTTTTTCCCGTCAATAACAAGTACTGAAATATTTTCTTTAGAGGCATAGCGCGCTGCTGTACTCCCTGCTGGCCCCCCCCCGATGATGATTACATCCCAGTGTTCATTCATTTTCATTCCTCAATCATATCGGGATCTAACATAATGGGCTAATTCTAAAACCATTCTCTTAGCTTGATTGTCTTCAATAAAGTCAATTTCTCTGATGGCAGAATTTAAATGTTCATTTACTAGAGTTCTACAATAATCAATACTTCCTGAAATTTTCAAAAGATGCAATACCTTTTTTAAATCATGTAAATGGAATTTCGAAATTAAGTCTAATAATTCTTTTTTATTTTCATTTTTCAAATTTTTAATTCCTAGGAGTAATGGCAAAGTCATTTTTCCTTCTAAAATGTCCAAACCCCTTGGTTTACCTAATCTATCATCTCCAATTACATCTAATAAATCATCTACTAATTGGAAAGCTAATCCTAATTGCATTCCAAAATTGTATAAAGCCTCTTGAACCTCTTCAGATTGCCCAGTCAATATTGCTACTGCTTTACATCCTGATGCAAATGGTCCTGCAGTTTTACCTTCAATGACATTGTAATATTCATCAATAGTAGTTGAAATATTATGGATATGTTCAATTTGTTTTAGTTCAGCAGATGCCATCTTTGAGCATGTTTCCGCCATCAAATCTACAATTTGTTTTTGGTATTGTCCTCCTAATCCAAAACCAATGACAAATAACCAATCTCCTGTAATTTGCGCTTTTACAGGACCTTCAATCTCATGTATTGTTTTTACGCCCCTTCTGATTTTTGAATTATCATTAATATCGTCATGAATTAATGTTGCAGTGTGTATTATTTCATATGCAGTTGCTAATGGTAAAACTTCCTCCATATTTTCTCCCTTTAGCATTTCATAGGTTAGTAGCAACAACATTGGCCGAATTCTTTTTCCTCCAGCCATTAAGATATGTTCTGATAAATCAACAACTTCTCCATGCCCTTCACCTCTTGCTTCTAACATCAAATTTTGAAGAAAATCATCAATTTTAGACTTGTAATCCTTTAAATGCCGAAGGTTACGTATATTCTTGGAGATTGGTGCCATTGTAGCCCCTACAAGAGGCGCATATATGAACGAGTGTCTCAAGCCGCAACTGCTTGCGAGTGTTGAAAATGACTGATGAGAAATTAAAGATTGGCATTTGTGAGCAATTTGATGATGGCGCTCAAACACATTTTAAAAGATTATTAGATGGATATAATTTTGAATTCATAGAATTTGATACTCCTTTAGATATCGTCAAAACATTGTTAGATGGAGAACTTGATTTAGCAGGAATAAGTGGTTTATCAGCATTTGATTTAGGTTTTTCAGCGGAATCCAATGTTTCCGGATTAGAGATTTCTACCATTTTACCTCGAAGAGACCCTACACTAGTTATTGTGGGTAAAAATAATCTCGATCATTTACCAAGAAGGGGCAAGATATTTGTAGAATCTGAATTAATTAGAAGGCAATTAAAGCGTTTTAGAAATGATTTAGATATATTGTCTAAAACAGATTTAGGATTAGATGAATTAACAAATAATGATCTCATTGAAAAACTTGAAGAATTATATGGAAGTGATAAATTAGATGGTTATGTACTCGAACGTTCACTATGGAATGTTTTTGGTAAAAAAGGAAGAAGGCATACTCTAGGAATGCAGATCGGAAACGATAGTTCAAGGCAACGTTTTATTCCTCCTCCATTAAGAGGATTCAGTTTATTGATTTCGAGAGTTGGTTTTCCACATTCAATCTTGAAAGATATTAATGATGAGCAATCAATGATTTCATTCAGAGTCGAATCAAAATTATTTCTTGAATTAGGTAAAGATGAATTGTTAGGACTTAATGCATCAATTAGGAGAATCTCTACCATTTCTAAATCATTATTGGAAGAAGGTGGGATAATTTCAGACATATTAGAAGAAAAGATTTCAGACATAGAGAAGTTTGATGAAAATTTAGAAAAACCAGTACAAATGGTTGAGGTAATCCTTGAAACACTTGATAATAAAGGACAAATAACATATAGCCTTGAAAAAAAATATATCCCTAGTGATGATGAATACAGAATTTTAAAAATTTGTTTGGACGAATGGAATCGTATAATTGAATTAAAAAATTAATCTTCTTTAGTTTCTTTATCCATTAAATCGTTTAATTGATCCTCGAAAGACATGAGGTCATCTTGCTCTCTTTTCCCAGCAGTTAATAGAATTGAAATCGCATATTCAAGTATTATTTTACGTGTTTTTTGAAACTCAGAAGGAACAGATGTATCTGCGATATCTTGATAGGACATACTCAATTCTCTTGCATTATTTTCCCATTCAGAACTTTTTGTATGAATTAAAGTAACAAATTCACTAACTACTTCAGTAAATTTCAACCATTCATTCATAGCTGATTCTAATTCATTTCTTTTCTTTTCGTAATCCCTTTTTACTTGACCATGAGCGGTTGCAATTTCTATTAATTGATCTGCAGCAGCAGTAGTATCATATTTCTTTTTTGAAATCATACGAAATAGCTTGGTTAATCTTTTTTCGACATTAGTTATATTTTGAATTACTTGTTCTCGATCAGTAGAGAAATGATTTAGCGACAATTCTGCATTTTTTTTCAAATCAGAGAGATTATTCTTGAATATTTCTGTACTCTCTCTCAAGTGTTCTGAAAATAATTTAATTAATTCATCTAGATCTTCAGAAGCAGATTTTAATTTTGCTTTTGCCTCTCTATCTATCTCTCCCATATATGCCGACCAATATCTCTCAAGTGTTCATACTGCTTGAATATACCTACTCTGGCAAATATTATTTAATTGAGAAAATAGACTTTTTTCTGGGAATATATTAGTAAGATACTTAGGGGCTGAAAAATGACCTAATGTTATTATGGCGTCAGATGATGGGAATCAAGTGCTTTTAGGAAAGTTATATTCTGCACGTTTGGAAACTCTAAAAAACATGGCGATTGAAAATGATGTTTCGAAAAATGGAAGTGTAGAACAATTAAGAGCACGTTTAATTCAAGAATTAATACTTTCAGAATGGAAATTTGATTGGTCATCGATTCAAACATATTCAAAACAAGAATTAACACAATTTCTTAGTACCTTTGGAATTAAAAGGTCAGGATCAATCAAGGAACAACGCCAAAGGTTATGGCTACATCTAAACTGTGATGTAAAGCATCATTCACTAGATAATCTAGATAATTTGTCTAGGGATGAATTATATGATCTTTGTTTACATTTAGAATTGCCACGTTCAGGTTCGAAATCACAATTATTTGGTAGAGTTGCAGGTGTTTTATCAAGTCAAGGTGGTGGCTGGGGTCAAGTAAAAAGAAGTTTGAGAAGGCCGAAAGGAGGCAAGGTCAAGGTAAATATCCCAACACCACAAATCAAAGTTAATGATTTATATTCAGAAGAAAAAGAAGAAATACATACAGAAATAGTTGAAAAAGAAGTGGAATTAATTAAAGAAACTATTGTAGAAGTAATGCCTGAAGAATTAACAATTCCAGACGAAAATAATAAAAACATGGATTTAAGACAAGAAATTGAACAGTTTTCATCAAAAATCACAGAAGAATGGGGCATTGAACATGAAACAGAACTTTATTCACACCTCACAAATTTAGGTTTTGCAGTTTATCTCCCAGAAGTTTCTTCGGAATTACATAATATCTTAGATGAATTAACAATAGGAAAAGATAGTACATCAAATTCCGAACTAAAAATACCAGTAGATACGGTAGAAGAAGCACATTCAATAGCAAATTTAGAGTCACGTAATGCAGAATTAGATAATGCGATTAGAGACTTTTTAGAAGATGGAGATCCAAATGATAGAATGGATGTTAATGCTTTTATCAAATCATTGGAATTACATGGATTGCGTACTGATATGCCTATTGTACGTCAACAAATCACTAAGAGAATTTCAGAAATGCAAGAATTGATATCCATGGAAAAAGAATCAATCTCTACATCTCCTAAAAATTGGCGAGAAAGACATGAATTACGTAAATTAGAACGCTTAAGGCCACATCTTTTAGCAAAATTAGAAGACATTATGAAAAATAATTCTGAAAATTTAGTTAGAGCAAGAGTAGATTTTGAATCATTAGCAAGTGAAGAAGGTCTTGATTTGAGTATCAGCAGCATTAGTGGTAGATTACATGGTTTGTTTGATTTACATGTTGAATTAAATGCCCATCTTATGCGAGAAGATCCAAGAACCAAGCGTAGGGAGAAGGCTTTGGCAATTTTGAATCATAACTCTGTAGAATTACCAGAGAGTGGTAGGAATACATTACTTAGAATTGAGAAAAATATAGAGGGTTTTGAGCAAGTTATTGACGTTATTCTAAGACGGAACCCAGGAAGATTTGATGAAGATCAGCAAATACTTTTGATACGTTTCCTTGAACAAAGAGGTTATGAGGCAAATCAGGAAGAAATAAGGCCAAGAATATTGGGTGCTGCTGGGATGTTAGCTGTGGATATGGGGCATATTTCAGCAGATAAAATACCAACTATAGGTCCAGATAATTTAGTTGCAGAAGCGCAAGTTGATTCAGTTGTAGCAGAAATGCGCAGAATCATAAATGATATACAAGAAGAAAGGGGGATCTCGATTAAAGAAGATGAAAAAGATCCTACTGTTCCAAAGCATCATTTAGAAAAAATAGATGTGATGAGAAATAAATTGAATAAAGCAAATGAAATCCTAGATCGCATCGGTGGAAGAGGAATTTGAATAAATTATTTTAATGAAAACTTACTTCTTTTGTTTTGCATAAAAACCTTGAATTACGCTTGTAACCGTGTTAATATCTCTAATATTTCTTTTAACTAAATCAGCTAATATTTGCATTCTTTGTTTAACATGATTTTCAAAATCGGCTGGAGTTATTCCTGCTGCAGTACAGACAGTCTCTCTAAATTTACTCGGAATACCAGTTTCTTCAACTTTACATTTGACAGGATCATATTTCCAAATTGCATTAAGTCTTGGTTTATTTCCTTCCATTCCTGCAACTTCAGCAACTTCAATAATTTTCCTTGCAGTTTTCCCATTCTCGTGTAACCTTGCTTGAACTATAATTAAATCTAATCCACCTAGCATGATACTTGGGACATTCATTGGAGGATTAATAAGACGTGTTACTGTTTCCGCTGCGGTATTTGCATGGAGTGTACCAAAAGAACCATCATGTCCTGTATTCATTGCAGTAAGTAATGTTGCTGCTTCTGAAGATCTTACTTCTCCCACAATTATCCTATCTGGACGCATACGTAGACTTGACTTTAGACAAGCATTCATGTCTATTTCACTAGTGCCATCAGGTCTTTCTGAACGAGTTTCCATCCTTAACCAGTGGTCGTGATATACTTGTAATTCGGCAGTGTCTTCTACTGTAAGCATACGTTTATCCCAAGGAATAAACATCCCCATGCAATTTACAGTTGTTGTTTTACCAGAACCAGTACCACCTGCTAAAACAAAATTTGCAGGTCTTGAATCTAAACCTTCAATCCAAACCCACATCATTGCTGCAAGTCGAAGGTTTATAGTTCCAAAATTTATTAAATCTACAATTGTAAATGGATCTTCTCTGAATTTCCGTACAGTTAATGTAGGTCCGTCTGGAGATACAGGGGGAATAGTTCCATTTACTCTACTTCCATCTGGTAATCTACCATCAAATATAGGGACTTGGTTTGGACCACCACCTAATGGAACATTGGTAAATGCTGCAATGTTTTTTGCAATTGTAAGGCCTTCATCATCATCAATCCATATGTTTGTACGGCACATTCCATGCTCTCTGTGTGCAACTTGAACACACTGAGCACCACCATTGTACATCACTTCTTCAAGATTATCATCTTCGAATAATGCTGCCAATTTTCCATAAGGGTTTGGTTGTACTCTGCCCTCTACATGATATGTGGGAGCGGGATGTTTTTCGTCTCTATATATTGTAACTACGCCATATTGTTCTAGTACTTTTTCTGCCATTTCATTCACCATTTTTCTAACTAATCATTTCAAATCCAAGAATATAAATCAACATAGAGAATAATGCAAAACTAGGTACATACCAAAACCAACTTTTCATCCTTCCTAACATTCTACCACTAATTAATACAGAGATTGCAGTCGCCCCTCCGAAGAAATAAGCCATTATTGAGTTTAAATCCTCTACTACCATTCCTGATGATTTTGGGGCAAAAATACCAATCATAAATGCAATGATTGCTGGCAACATTAATCCCACGAAGAAAATAATTAAGAAAGCACTACTTTGTAATTCAGTATCTCTTTTATTCATCAATTTATTTAATCTTGAGTATTCTTGACTCATGTCAAATAAAACATCTTGCATTGGGGCATCTCCTTCAAGAGATGTAAGAATTAAATTAATCACTCTTTGTACTTGCTTGCTTCTACTTTTAACAGCCATTTCAGCCATTGCAGCATTAAAAGAAGTTGCTTTACTAGCTTGCATAGCATCACCTATTAATTTCCCAAATAAGTCATTACGAACTTCTGCAACTCGTGCAAGTCCTTGTTGAATGCCCTCACCTGCTCCGATATTATCTGACAGAAGTTCTAAAACCTCTGAAATAGCATTTTCAAGCCCTCTTCTTCTTCTTCTTTCAAGTATTGGTGGGATTCCCCCGCCTAACGTGGCAATTGAAATAATAATTAGTAGTAATATCGCAGGATAATCATTTAGTACCTCAAGGAAATCTAGTATCATAATTAAACCCCAGGGTCCTTTGTGTGTGCCTTTAATCCAATAAATGCCATTCCAATTAGAGTGATTCCCAATCCAATTCTGACAATATTCATCATTGTTGAATTAGATGGTAATGTTCCCATTATCGCACCCGCATCGCCCATTAATTGTGGTGCTAATCCAATTAATCCTAACAATATTGGAGAGATCATTCCTATTGAAAGTAAGGATTCTGGTAACCCCCCTAAATCTTCAATATACTTTTGCATTTTTTCATTACGTTCTTCTTCTTCTGCTGATGCTTGCATAGACAAAGTTTTCAAAACATCTGTATTTGATTTTACATTGTTGTACATAGTTGTTAGTAATTTATTATATCCTTTGCTTGAGGACTTTTTCATCAAATCTCTTATTGCGACTTCTAATTTCTTACCTTTTTTTTGCTGCTTAATCATTTTTTGAAAATCTTCACTAATGATGCCATAACCTCCACCAGCAATAGAAAGAATAGCAGCTTCCAAACCAATACCAGAAGACATCATAATCTCTAATGCCCTGATTGCATAGAGTAAATCTTTAGATTCTTCTTGCTCCCTCATATGTTCACATCCTAAACAATATCTTCAATAAATTCAAATTCAAATTGTTTTGATTCACCATCGAATTCAAACCTTGCAAAAACAACCTTCTTTTCATTTTCTTCATAAGGTTCGTGAATGTATGGTTGTCCAGTTCTAAATATTGCTAAAACTTCTTTGTATTGGTCTAAATCTAGGGTTCCTTTGACAAGGTATACTGCACTTTCAGCACCTTCGTCAATAAGATCGTCACCTTCACCACCGTGAATTATCGTTCTAGTTAGACGCCTTGAAATACTTACATTTACACTGCAATTACTAAATTGAATCCATTCACCATTTGCCGGCCGTAAGAAAAATACTTGATCTCCCATGGTCATCCTTAGTACGTCACAAAGGAACTGGAACTTGAATGTAATGGGTATTTTTACTGTTTTTTGAGATCATGTGACCAATTTATACCATCCGAATTTTATTTCAAATAATTCTCCATCTTCTACCATATTCTCTATTGTAACCTCGGAGGCTTCTCTTTCTCCATTATTTTTCATACAAAAATCAACAATTGATTCAAAATCAACACCATTAGGGCCATCATTTGTTTCTATATATTTGGTGATAGTTTCCTTGTAATTTATTTCATCAGAATTAATAATTTCATCAGAATTATTAATTTCTTCAGTATTTGTATTTTCATTTACTAATTCTGTTTGATTTGAACCACCTTCGGCAATAGCTAGTGCTCTCAAAACATTTAGTTTATGGAATTCAGAATCGATTTCTCCATAATGCCCTCTAGAAAGTAAAAGACCTTCAATTAAATCATTAGGTATTCCTGATTTTTTATATTCTGAATGCGTTTGTTCAATTTTTTCAGAATTTCTGAATGCTTCAATCCTTCTCATTGTAGAATCACATGCTTCAATAAGAAGATTTGCATATTGCTTCGAATCAATAATTCTAATTTCTTCGGGTCTTAATCCTGTGAATATTGAACCTTCTTCTGATTGTCTCATTGAAGATTTAGCCACCATCATAATTCTTACAGGTTCTTCTTGTTGAAACCTTGCAAGTAATTCATCTGCTTGAATTTGTAATTCTTCAGGTTGGAATGTACCTATGCTAAAGAAATGTAATCCTGAAGGGTCTCTAATTCTTCCAGTCCAAAAAAGACCAGAACTTGATTCTCTTCTTTCCATTAATTCTAATAATCCCATTGCAACTAAACGATTTACCTTGGCTCCAAGTTTTGTAATTATGAATGCAGGGTCGAAATCTCCACTGCCTTGTTGTTTTAGTGTAGATTCAGAATATTCCTGTGCTAATATTCTTATTGCAGGTTGTCTTTTTGCTCTATTGAAGTTCGATTGCATAATTATACCCCCCATTTTGTTTTTATTTCATTTGCATAGGATTTTGGATCTCTATCTTGTATTTCCAATTCTTCAGCAAGAAACATAGCACCTTGTTGATCAACAATACTACGTCCTTTGATTAATACAGGCACTCCCAGCATTTTTGTTCTTAATCCTTTAATGAATTCATTTTTCCCATTTTTATTTAAGTCCTCAGTAATTTCTTCCATAGATTTCCCAAGGAATTTTTCGCTCGATTGCCTATTCATAATGACAGAGATCGTATGTTCTCCATCATCCATCACCATTCTTAACCTCAAATCCTTTGTTGCATCTGAGGTATCATCATCACTTTTCAAAACTCTCCTGTTTGAATCCCTCCAAATAATTCCTGAATCATTACGTATTGATATTATTGCACCTGTGGTCATGATATTGGCTCTTGAACCCCCATTTACTAGATCATTAGCGTTAATTTCATTATACTCATTTGAATCTTCAATTGATTCCCATAATTGTTCCTCATGCTTTTCAATTTGTTCTAAATTATCTATTGTAATATCTGGAATTCCTTGCCATGAACGTACTCTGACTCCTTTCAAACTTAGCCAGAGAGGTAAATCTTTTTCATTTATTCCGATATCTTGCCAACTTGTCATTCTACATTTTCCAGTTGGATCAATTACTTCTCCTGACCAAACAGTTTTTGGCTCCTCTCCTTCTTTTGTAAATTCTCTTTTTGTCCATTTTTTAATTTCTATTGAAATGTCTATTTCCCTCATGCCATCTCTTAAATTAGAAATATTTTGTTTTGTTGAAGAATTTAAATCATCTATGGAAGGGAATTTAGAATCTCTATAACTTTCAACCTTTGTATATTGCCCAATATTTAATTCTGGAGTTTCTCTAAACCTTCTTATTTGTGCCTTCTCTATTTTTATCAAATCACCAATTTCATGATTTAAATCTACCCAACTGACAAATCCTATTTTTCCAGTAGAATCTGCTATTTGTCCCTTAATCATGTCTAAAGTGCCACTTCCATCTTTTTTCTCAATTGTGTTTTTATTTTTACTCACAATTCTTCCAATTACAGTTACAATCCCATCTTGATTGTTAACTTCTGAAATATGTATCGGTTCATCTATTGCAGGTATGTTGTCATTGCCTTCTTGTAATACTATAATTCTTGAACTTTGATTAATATTTAATGAGAGATTTCCTTCATATTCATTTACAGATGCACCTTCGATTCTAATTATTGCCCCTGGTTTTATTGTATCTGAGTGATTTCCCCAATCAGTATATTTCCAACGTTGTCGCGAATTTGAAGTGCCCCATGGATCATCTTCAATTAGGCCATATGCCATTTCTCTTTGTTGTCCCCTAATTTCGCGTGTCCATGGATTAAATGTAATTACTTTAACCTCAATTTCAATATTTTTGTCATCTCCATTTAGTGAATTAAAATTTTCAACCTTTTTCGATTCTCTTACTTGTGTATTAGTTGAGATGCTAACATCTCCAGATGAAAATTTTCTTAAAACCGATCTTAATGCATCTTTTGGAGGAATTAAGAAATCTCTTTCATATCTTTCAAATTCATTCTTAATGTCATCTTCTGAAGCTTCAGGACATTGCTCCATTACAGTACTAATTGCATTAGTTAATTCTTCACTCAAAATCCATTCCCCCGGAAACCATACGCAATTATTTCCCATGGCCCCAAAGTCTTGGCGATGGCATTGCGTGCTTGTTGTGTTAGTATGTTCACTTGCTCACCAAGCCTCCCTGACATCGGAGGTTCTTGAATTAATTGATTAGTTATGAAAAAGAAGATCGAGCAATATGGCTAATGAATAAGTCCTCATTTATTGAAGTGTCATGTTCATCATATTTTATTCCAAGCCTTTCCAAACCATTTTTACTTGGTTTAGGTCTTTCTGTAATTATACTTGAATTCATAATATATGTGATTTTTTGAGCTTTTTCAGTAAATTCAACAATGGGTGTTTCAGGTAGTAATTCCAGATTTGTTTCTGCTATTGGTAAATATATTAACCATGCTTCAGTATCATTTTCATTTAACCCTGCTCTTGAAAAAGCAGTTTTCAATTGATTAGTGCCAGAAATAATTCTTATAAATTCAGCATCAACATTTTTTGAGAGGGCAGATTTTAGTAAATATTTTTGTTCCATTGCAAACCAAACATGCCATAAATGTCTCTCACTTGCAGCAGCATCTTTTGAGATTAATAACCATCGATTATTAGGACGAATCTCAAGAAATTTTGTTACAAAGCTTGAAATTGAGAATTCCTCTAAATTAATTTTTATTCCCCAGCAGGGATACCAAGGAGTTCTCTTCTCCATGTCACCTGCGATTATTTCCTCATATTGATGGTTTGCTATTTTTCTCCAGGTAGTGGTTCGTCATCACGCCTTTTTTCATTTTTATCAGAGTTATTATTTTTATTTTTTATTTTTTTAATTATATTTTCGATTAATTTAGGCCCCCAGCCTTGTAATGAAATCAATCTATTTTTGTCGCGTGATGTTAATTCGAGAATATCTCTTGGAGTATTCACTCCCATGTTAATTAAATCTCTTGCTCTTTTTCTTCCAATATTTGGTAAAGAAACTAAGGATAACAGTTCCTTTTTACATCCGTATCTGATTCTCTTTCTTAACTCATCTAGCCTATTAATGACCTTGTTTTTAATCTCTTTAAATTCATTGTCAAATTTAGTATCATGATATAATATTTGTTTTGCAGAAAAAAGTAACCATTCTGCAAGTTCAATCCTTGACCTTAAATCTCCAGGCATTATATTGTGAACTTTTTCTAAATCTCTATATTCTGCTTCTTCAATCCAATCATTCAAAATCCAAGTTGATTTTATTCTACTTAGGTGAATATCTTCTAATTCTTTTTCATTAAGTAATTCATTATCTAATAATGATGATTTTTCAAGTAATCTGTCATATTCAGAATCTTTCCACCAAAATGTCATAAAATCATCTGTAGATGTAATGAGATATAACAAACCATCATCTGTAAGTGGTAAATTTGAATCATCTCGGTAAATTCTACGTACTGCTCTTCTCAAACCTTCTCTAATAAGTAGTCCACTTGTTGGATCTAGGTACATCCTATTCACTAAATTTCCAAATTCACTAGCAGCGTAAGTCATTACTAGGGGTTCAACCGTTTTTGGTATATTTTCATGTTTTTCCCAATCACTAGCAAGATTAAATCCAAGACTTTTTGGAGCATTTGAAATAGTATCAGGTTCAGATTCGAATTGTACTCCTTCAGAATCTTTAGCAATATTTGCCCATGTTGGAATTTCATCATTCCAACTTTCAATTTCATCAATTCTCTCATCTGAAATGTGTTGATAAAGGTCATCATCACATCCAAGCCTAGAAACTAACTCATTATTTGAAAGCCATTGAATCCATTTTTCAATACGCTCTTCAAGCATTTTTTGAGGTTGTGAATGTCCTAAAAAAGTATGTTTGAAGAAATTACTTATGGCAAATCTTGAATTAATGCCTCCAGTTGCTATTAATGCCAAAAGATGAATTCTTAATGCATTTTCAGAAGCTAGTTTTGAAGATACATCTTCAGGGTTTCCATGTATAAATCGTTCTGCAATAATGTCTGCATTTTCAAAAGATCTATCACCTTTACAATGTAACCATGCTTCTCCAAGAGAATCATATTTTGGCCTCCCAGCCCTACCTAGCATTTGTTGAACTTCCATTACAGAAAGCCAACGAGACATGCCCTGATCATACCTTTTTAAATCCCTTATTATTACTCTTCTTGCAGGTAAATTTACCCCCGAGGCAAGAGTAGGGGTGGCTACAATACAACTTATTTTTTTATTTCTAAAAGAATCTTCAATAAATTTTCTTTGTTTGCTGTTTAATCCCGCATGGTGGAATGCAACACCTCCAGAAACAATGTTTAAAAGAGAATCAGAAATCGATGAATCATCACCTATTTGTTTAAGTTCCTTTTTTAATTTTCCAAGTTCTTTAAATTTTTTCTCATTATTTTGTTTCTTCCATTTTTTAACAATTCTTTCCGATAGTTTACGTGCTAAACTTTGTGCTGAACGTCTTGTAGAAACAAAGATTAGTGATTGGATATTTTGTTCTAATGAGTCTTCTAATGCAGCAATCATTGGTTGAGATGCAGGGCCCTTTAGTGTCCTCGGAGGTGGTAGTTTAGCCATAGTTTCTTTTGAAGATGAAATTCTTTTTCTTGCTTCTAAATCAATATTGGCTAATGTAGATTGTTCCAATGTAACAGGCCTCCATGTTGAAACAATTAATTTGGCGCGTAACCATTTTGCTAAATCATTTGAGTTTCCAATAGTTGCAGATAATGCAATAATTTGTACATGTTTATTAGAATAAAGGAACCTTGTCAAATTTATTTCCATTGTAGGTCCTCTTGAAAAATCATTAATCAAATGGACTTCATCGGCAATAATTATGCTCAAACCTTGCATGATTTCAGGCCTATTCCTCATTATTGAATCAAATTTTTCACTAGTGCAAATGATTATGTCTGCATTGTTAATATTTGTATTTTCTCCATCTCTGTCTCCAAGAGATAAACCTACTTTCAAATTTAGAAATTTTCCAATTTCAGATAGTTCGGCAAATTTTTCACCTGCTAATGCTTTTAATGGAACAATATATACTGCTTTACTTCCTATATTTTTAACAAGTAGGTTTTGAATAATTCCTAGATAAGCAATTAAAGATTTTCCACTTGCGGTAGGGATTGAGATTAATGTATTTTCTCCATTTAGGACAGGTTTTAGAGCTTCTTTTTGAGGAGGATATAATTCAGAAATCCCCCATTTTTCCATAATAAAACTTTTAGCTAAAGTAGGAATTTTCAATTTTGAAATTGAGTTTGAACTACTCGCCATGAATGTTCTATAATGCCCAAGGCTCAAAAGCACTTGGTTCATCGTTTTTCAAACAAAAACTGAACTTGAATTTTTGAATTAGTAGATAGAGATGAAGGGCAAGGGTAATGAGCGGCTTCATTGTGGTAGTGTTAGGGCTGGCTATGGACGAAGACTTTGAAGCCGAGATATTAGAAAGATTAGCGGTATTTGATGACGAACCAGATATTAATGACTGGGCAGAAATATTTTCAGGGGCATTAATGGCATGTATTGGAGTAGTGTATATGACACACCCTGGTGATTTCATTAATGAAACTGTGATGTTATGGTTATCTGCAGCGATTACGGCTGTTGGACTTATTTGGGCAGGACATGGATTGAAAGACATGTCCGTTAAAGAAGTTAGAAGGAGCATAGTGATGCTTGAACTTTCAAAGGAACGTGAAAAAGGCGTAGATTATGGATTAATCAGAGACGTCTTATTACATCCAAGTCAATACACTGGCTTTTTAATGGAAATTTATGAATCAGCATTTGAAGATGGAGTGTTAGATAAATCAGAACTTGAGGAATTAGAAGCAATTCGTTCAGTATTGGATTTAACTGATGAACAGGCAGCATCTATTGCATTGAAGGCAGCAATAACTGTTGCACTTAGAGATGGAAAAATTGAAGACAGGGAAATAGAATTAATTGAAAGTGCAGCAAAAGATGCTGGATTAAGTAAATCCGATCTTACTAAGATTCATTCAGCACTAGAAGATGGCCATTTAGATGATGATGAAAAGGAAATGCTTGAATCATTAATTTATGGAAATTCCTCTGAAGAAGAATAATTACCTAATTGCTTTATCAAGTAATTTACACTTGCATTTAATGCATATGTATTTGCCAGAAGATCTTCTTTGCCTAAATACTTCAATATTGCATTTAGGGCATACCCATTTCCAAGTTGAATTTTTTAGTTTTAGAATGTTCATAAATTTATTTCCTAATGATTTTTTTTGTTTTATTGTTGGCCACAATGATTCTAATTTGTAGAATGTCTTATTATGGCCTAAATAACCTAAGCAATGTATGAATTCGTGAAATATTATTATTTCTCTGTATATTTCCCATTCTGATTCAAGTAATAATGGGTGTATGTCAACAACTCTTACACAAGAGGGATTTGGATTTGTGGAATTCCATTTACTAGTGGGTAAATACCTAGTCACTCCATGCCTATATACGGAGCTTTTCCTTAGTAGTCCCATGTTTATATTTTTCAACTCGCTAATTTCTTTTGTAATATCAAAACCTAATTTCACCATTGTATCAAGTACAGAATTCACGGATTTTTTTAAAATCAGGCTTTCTTCTTGATTCACAAAGTACACCTTGTTTTTCTTAATACCATCTATGGAATGCAGGGTGTCCTTCTTTTACTGATACGAATAATCCCTCTCCTTTAGCACATAATTTTCCATTTACATTTAATTCCATAGTAATTCTAGCTCTATCTTCATGCAACTCCTCAACCTTAGAGGTAATGGTTAGAACTTCACCAGAAGGAGTAGGCCGAATTAATTTTACAGAATAATTAGCAGTTACTGTACATGATGGCCTTTCATCACCTTTTTGATCCATTATTGCTATGGCAGCAGTCCAATTGCCGTGACAATCAAGAAGTGTACCAATAATTCCTCCGTTAATAATTCCTGGAAATGCTTGATGTTCTGAACTTGTTTCAAATTCAGTACGTAAACCACCTTCAAATCTAAAAGAATCTATTTTTAATCCTTTTTCATTTGATGGGCCACATCCAAAACAAATTGAATTTGGAGCGAACTGTCTTTGAACGCCAATTAATTCTGACATATACAAGCGATGTTTTGATAGGTTTATGAATCAATAGTATGGATTATTCGGTGCAAAGTTAAGAAATAGATTAATCAGTCTCCTCCAACAGTGTCCCAAATGGCGAGGACATGTCTAAAAAGAAGGGCAAATCCCGAAAAAGTGGAGATAAACAAAAAAAGATAAGAGTATCTCATGAAATGTCTGCTGAAAGGAAAAAAGCCGTGAAAGAGGCAATGAAGTCCGAAAAATTACCTAAACCAGAGTGGGATAGGATTAATGAACCATCTGATTACAAATTTAATAGGAAGAGAGTGAAACCAGGAGAGATTAGAACAATCAAACTAAATTTACTAAAGGTTTCTTTAGGAGATTCTTGGCCAACATCAGTTTGTATTTTGCATGGTAAACGCCCTGGTCCTGTAATTACAATTACAGGTGCTATTCATGGGGACGAATTAACAGGTCCTAGTGCATGTGCTCATCTGTTATCAGAGACATTAACATGTGAAGGTGGACCATTGGATCCGAATAAGATTGCAGGGACAATTAGAATAATTCCTGTAATAAATACTCCTGGATTCAAATCAAATTCAAGATATTTCCCTGATGGCAGAGATTTAAACCGCGAGTTCCCAGGACGCAGAACTGGAAACACTACACAAAGAGTTGCTTACAGAATTTACCATTCATTAATTAAAGATTCAGATTATGTGATTGATTTACATTCAGCAGCAAAAGGTAGATCAAACATGCCTCAGATTAGGGCCGATTTAACTCATTCATCATCTCAAAGACTTGCAAAATCATTCGGATTAGAGGTTATCTTAGATAGTAAACCCCCAAAAGGATCACTACGTAGAACAATAAACAATTTGGATATAGGTGCAATTACTTACGAGGGAGGGGGCGCAAGTACTCTTGACCATGATGCTGTACAAGTTGCAGTTAATGGGGTCTTAAATTCATTAAAAACTCTACATGTGATACCAGGTTCTCCAAATCGTCCTAGGTTCCGTCTATTAGCTTCTGGTTCAACTTGGTTAAGAGCACACGGAGGAGGATTACTAGATATGTTAGTTGGCCCAGGCTCTTTTGTAGAAGAAGGGGATGTTGTTGCTACAATTAGTGATCCTCAAACTCCTGGTGAGTCAATTGATTTGGAATCTCCGATAACTGGATTGTTCATTTGCGCAGCCACTCATCCATTTGTAACGGCAGGAACTCCAGTGGGCCATATCTTACCTATTACGAAATCAAAGGAATTAATTATGGAACAATGTGATGAGAATTCAAGATTAATTGTAAATAGTTCATTAGGAACTCCTGTTTGGCGAGAAGAATCTGAAGTAGATGAGATATCTATTGAAGGAGAATGGTCTGAAGGAGGAGTTGATTCAGAATGGCAAAAAAGTTGGGCTGCATCAAATACAGATAATTTACAAGGAAATAGTATTGCTGCAGAAGAAGAAGAAGAAGATTAATTTATGTTGTAATGAATGAGTTTACAACATTAGTTACTTCATCATCTGACATAAGTCTCCTTTTTGATTTTGCCACTTCAAATAGGTGCGCAACTAAATCATCATTTGGTTCGAAATTATTCTTTTCAAGCCACCAAATAATATTTGATCTTCCGCTCATATGGCCTATTCTAATTATTTGTTGTAATCCAAAGTCTTGTGCTGGTACTCCAGAATATACTCTATCAGCTAACCAATCATTTCCTTTTTTCATTGCTTTAATTACTGCAGATGCGTGAACTCCAGTACCCGTTTCAAATGCATCTTCTCCAAATACAGGATAATTTCTTGGTAGTGCGACTTCAACATATTCGTGTGCCTTATTCATATATTCATTTAGAAGAGTTAAATCATTATCAATAACTCCCATTAAACTTAGATTTACTAGAGTTTGATCAAGTGGTGCATTTCCTGCCCTTTCACCAACACCTAACGCAGTACCGTGAATTACATCAGCACCAGCCTCAACGGCAGCCAAATTATTTGCAACCCCTAATCCTCTATCTTGATGCCCGTGCCAATTTATTTCAATGTCTCTTCTTTTGAATCCAGCATCAGGGATAACTTCATTTTGTATAAATGACAATAATTGTTTGGTGCCATTAGGAGTTACATGCCCACATGTGTCACATACACAAAGTCTATCTGCACCTAATTCTAGTGCTCTTGTGTAAATTTGTTTTACGTCTTCAGGCCTACTTCTTGTAGTATCTTCTGTAACGAACATTACTGGTATGTCATTATCTATTGCAAAACCTACTGCTTTTTCCATTGTCGAAATTAATTTTTCCATAGTCCAATTTTCTGCATATTGACGGATAGGGCTTGTGCCAAGAAACGCACTTGCTTGAATTTGGATTTCATATTTTGCTTGTAAATCTACTAATGGTTCAATATCTGAAATTACAGTCCTTACAGCAGCTCCAGGTCTTATTTTGTAATTATTTTCTACAATGTGGTTAAGCATTGCATCGATATGTTCTATGTGGAATGGACCAGCACCAGGTAATCCGAGGTCAACTTTTTGAATGCCTAATTTTTCCATGTAAGTTAATAATTCTATTTTTTGTTCAATCGTAGGATTTCTTGCTGATGGAGATTGGAGACCATCTCTTAATGTTTCATCATCAAACCAAACACTATGTGGGTGTTTAGACTCATCTCGATTTAATTCCCAATTAATGACATTCCAATCGTAAATCAATTTATCTTCATTCATCAAAATCACCTCAGGACATTAACCCAGAATAAGTTCTAGTGTTTGAACTTCACTATTCTTCTTCAGTTGATGAATTGGTAGAATTTGATAATTCTTCACTAATCAATTCTGCAGGGATCCTTGCTGCAAAAATAATTTCATCAAGGAATTTAGTTTTCTCTTTATTCCTTAATTCCATTATTCTATTGCCTTTAGTGGATCTGTTTTTTGTAAATTTGGTATCTTCTGCTTTAACTCTAATCATCATTCCTTTAGAAGTTAATAAAAATAAATTATCTTGAACATCAGGTATTTGTCTAACTGCAACAATTTCATCATTATTGCCCTCGTCTAGTTTCATTGTAGTGATTCCTTTAGCGCCATTTTTAGTCCTTCTATAACCATCATTGATAAATTTTAGAGAACCATCATCATTTAACCTTTGAACCTTATTTGCATCTAAATCTGGAATTTTTTCTGCAGTACCTACTCTAGTTCTTTTTGCTTGACCATTTCTTGTGATTGTTATGATTTGAGTTTCATAATTTGAAGTAACAATCATTCCAACTACGTGTCCTCCATCTCCACGTTCTCCTGTTCTAATTCCCCATACTCCCGAGGTATTACGGCTTGTAGATGAAATCATTTTACATGAAAATCTAGAGGCGAAACCTTTGTTGGAAATTAGTACGATGTCAGATTCCTCAGTTCCAGAACGTACACTAACTAATTCATCACCTTCAATTTTAAATTTAATTGCAAATTTCCCATTTCTATTTATTTTGACATATTCTCTAAGATCTGTTTTCTTAATAAGTCCACATTTGGTGGAAAAGAGTAAGAAATATCCAGAAGCAGGTTTCTTTTCACCCTCTTCAACTTTAATATTTAGTGATTTTTCTGTTACTTCTTCAATTAATTCTTTTGAGATTGGTAATATGCTAACAACACTCTCATCATCTCTGATTCCTTCTAATAAATTTCGGATATGGCTTCCTTTTGCCTGCCTACTGGCTATTGGAGTTTCCCAAGCTTTGAGGCCATAAACACGGCCTTTATCTGTAAAAATTAACAACCTATCTTTACTGAAGCAAGTAATTATTGCTTGAGGCCTGTCTTCTTCTTTGGTAGTGACTCCTTTCAAACCTTTACCTCCAGTCCCTTGAGTTCTAAATGCTTCAGTTGGAAGGTGTCTTATGTAATTGTTTTCTGAAAGCGTAATTACAATTGCTCTTTCTTCCACAAGGTCTTCTCTATCCATTGATAATGGCATAGGATCTATGAATGAACGCCTTTCATCGCCGTGTTTTCCAACCATTTCATTAAGTTCATCTAATAGAATATTCAGTCTTCTAAGTCTAGAACCAATAATGTCTTTCAAGTCAGCAATAATTACTTGCAATTCTTCAAATTCATTTTGAACTTTATTAACATCTAATTTACTAAGTTGATATAATCTTCTTTCAGCAATAGCTTTTGCTTGAGGTTCTGTAAAATCAAATGGAGCAATACTTTTGATTATGCTTTCTTTTCCATTTAGCACTAACTCAAATTGCTCTCTACTTTCACTTGCTTTACCAACTGCAATAACATCATCAATTCTATCTTGTGCTTTAACCAATCCTTCTAAAATATGTGCTCTTGCTTCGGCTTTATCTAATTCAAATTGAGCTCGTTTTTCAATTACGGATTCTCTATGTTCAACATATGTATGTAACATTAAAGGTAATGTCAAGAGTACTGGGCGACCATCTAGAATACCCATCATATTAGCAGAATATGACTCTTGTAAACGACTTTTTTTGAATAATTGATTTAACACTGCATGAGGGTCCGCATTGTTTTTGACTTCAATAACTACTCTTATTCCCTCTTTTGAAGACTCATCACGAATATCTCGAATTCCAATTACAGTTCCTTTACTTACTAAGTCTGCAATATATACGAGCATGTCTGCTTTTTTAACTTGATATGGAATCTCAGTAATTATAATTCTTTTACCTTTATTATCATCAAAAACTTCACACTTTGATCTTACATGGAATTTACCTTTACCTGTTGAATACATGTCAATAATTCCTTCTACGCCATGAATTGAAGCACCAGTAGGGAAATCTGGACCAGAAACATGTTCCATATATCTCTCGATTGAGATTGAAGGCATCTCTAACTTATCAACGCCTTGTTCTATTATTTGGTTTACATGAAGATTCACTGCTCCTGCTACTTCATTCAAATTATGAGGTGGAATTCTTGTTGCCATCCCTACAGCAATACCGTCACTACCATTGAGTAATAAATTTGGTAATCTAGCAGGTAAGACAGTTGGTTCAAATTCAGAATCATCAAAATTTGGTTGAAAGTCAACAGTTTTCTTTTCTATGTCTCCGAGCATATGTTTTGCAATTCGATCAAGCCTACTTTCAGTATAACGCATTGCAGCAGGAGGGTCGCCATCAATAGAACCAAAATTTCCTTGGCCATCTACGAGGGGATATCTTAATGAGAAATCCTGAGCCATTCTAACCATTGTATCATAAATTGATTGGTCTCCATGTGGGTGATATTTCCCCATTACGTCTCCTACCGATCTTGCAGATTTACTGAATTTCTTATCAGATGTATGTCCTCCTTCATACATACCATACAATACTCTCCTGTGAACTGGTTTTAGTCCATCTCTTGCATCAGGTAAGGCTCTGCCAATAATGACAGACATAGCATAATTTATGTATGAAATTTTCATTTCCTTATTCAATGGATGATTAAGAATATTTTCATTAGAACTTGGTGTTTCTTCATTAGATGTCAAGGTTTGTCACCTCCTTTGCATGTGTTTCAATGAATTTCCTTCTGTCAGGGACATCTTCGCCCATTAATATTTCAAACATTCTATCCGTTTCTTCAGCATTCTGAACTGTTACCTTTAGCATCGTTCTTGTTTCAGGATTCATCGTAGTATTCCACAATTGTTCAGGATTCATTTCTCCCAAACCTTTGTATCTCTGTACATTAATTTTAGCGTTAGGGTTATCTCCTTGTAATTCTGTCATTACTAAGTCTCTTTCCTCATCTGAATACACATATCTTCCAACTCTACCTTTAGATAACTGATATAGTGGTGGTTGAGCGATATACACATGACCTTCTTCTATTGCAGGTCTCATAAATCTCCATAAGAATGTCAGCATCAATGTCCTTATGTGAGCGCCATCAATATCTGCGTCACACATAATAATTATTTTCGAATATCTTAATTTGCTTGTGTCAAAGGTTCCTTCTTCTATAACTCCATCTTCAGAAGGATTTCCAACACCTGCACCTAAAGCCCTAATCATGGTCTGTATCTCATTATTTTGAAATACCTTCACTAAGTTTCTCATTTGTCGTTCGACATTAAGAATTTTACCACGGAGTGGCAATATTGCCTGAATCCTTCTATCTCTGCCCGTTTTTGCAGAACCTCCTGCAGAATCTCCTTCGACTAAATATATTTCACATTCAGAAGGATCTCTGGATTGACAATCTGCTAATTTTCCAGGTAAACCTCCACCTTCTAAAACGCCTTTACGCCGAGTTAAATCTCTTGCTTTTCTTGCAGCTTCTCTTGCTTTAGATGCTAGTAATGATTTATCAACTACTAATTTGCCCACAGAAGGATTTTCCTCAAAGAATTCACCTAGTTTTTCATAAACTACCGTTTCAACAATACTTGTGACTTCACTACTTACTAGTTTATCTTTGGTTTGTGATGAAAATGAAGGGTCTGGATGTTTTACACTGACTATTGCTGATAACCCTTCACGGACATCATCTCCTGATAGTGAACTTCCCTTTAGCAACTTTCGTTTTTTGGCATAATTGTTGATACATTTAGTTAGCGCCCCTCTTAATCCAGACATGTGAGTCCCACCATCTTTGTTTCGAATTATATTTGTGTAACAAAGTATGGTTTCACTAAATGCATCAGACCATTGTAGTGCTAAATCAATAGTTACAGGCCCCTTCTCTGTATCTCTCTCACCGCTGATTTGAATTACTTCTTGATGCATCACTTCTCTGTTTGAATTAAGTTGCCTCACAAATTCACTTAATCCTCCCTCATAGTGGTGTGTACTTACATTTGCTTCATCTTCCCTTTTGTCAGTAATTATTATTTTTAATCCAGCATTAAGGAATGATGTTTCTTTTAATCTTGTATCTACTTGTTCAAATTCAAATTCAGTAATCTGCGTGAAAATACCTAAATCTGGTTTAAATTGAATTAATGTTCCTGTATCGTCACATTTTCCAATTTCTTTTAATGATTCTAATGGGACTCCTGCCTCGTATCTTTGAAAATAAATTACACCATCTCTATGAATCGTCATTTCCATCCATTCGGATACTGCATTTACTGCAGAAACACCAACGCCATGTAATCCTCCTGAAACTTTGTATGAACTATTATCAAATTTCCCACCTGCGTGTAGTTTTGTCATAATAACTTCAGCAGCAGAGATACCATATTCTTCATGGATTCCTACTGGTATACCTCTGCCAAAATCACGCACAGAGAGGGATCCATCAGGATGTAGGTTTACTTCAATTGATGCAGTGTGTCCTGCAAGATGTTCATCTACGGAATTATCAACAACTTCCCATATACAGTGGTGTAAGGCAGTACCGTCGTGAGGGTCACCTAAGTACATACCAGGTCTTTTTCTAACTGCCTCAAGTCCTTCTAAAACTTGGATACTTTCTGCATCATATTCATCAGCCATATAATCACCATTTATTAAATTCTAATTGTAGAAAATTTCGCTACCCCATCACTCGAACCTTACGGAATCCTTCGAACATTAGTAGAGTATCAAGCGAGGTTTGTAAACTAATCGCTTTTGTGTTCTCTAAGGTAGTAGATATGTATGGTTTGAAAATTCGACACCATTAAAATAAACCTCTGATTGGCCATGACGTGAACCGTCCGTTAGTCTGTGTTTCCATTGAAGGATTTTCTGTCAAAGAGTGCATAAAGGCAGCAGGTCTTGCAACATTAGCTGGAGCAGATATCCTTGAAATCCGCTTCGATTTCCTATATCTTTCCAAAGTGTATCAAAAGCCTCAAGAAGGTTCAGAAGATACTAATGCTTCACGATATGAATTAATTCCCAGAGAGGTATCAGAAGTAGACGTCTCAAACACAATTAGTAGGCTTAAAGAAGCAATAGAGAAACCAGTGATATTCACATGTAGAAGTACTGCGGAGGGTGGAAAGTTCCCTGGTACCGAAGAAGAACGTTTGAAAATTTTGACTAAGGCAATCGAAAGTAATGTCAGTTGGGTTGATTTAGAGATAAATATAGAATCTAAAGAACGTAAACAGTTAATGAAACTTGCAGGCGATTCAAATACAAAAATAGTCTCTTCACATCATGATATCGAGAAAACACCAGATGCCGAAAATATCATTTCATTAATAGAAGATAATGGAGATACAGGAGATTTAATCAAATTATGTTTCAAGACTAATGATCATCATGATGGCATAGAAATAGTAACTGCTTGTTGGTCTTTAAGGAATAGTAAACAACAGATGAGTTTGATGGGTTTAGGGCCAAGTGGAGATTGGACCAGGCTACATGCACCCCTTTTGAATCAAGCAATGGTTTATGCAACACTTGAATCTGATTTTCATTTAGGTAAAAAAGGATTAATTAACGTAAGAGATCTTACAGATGCATGGGATATGTTGGAATATTAATTATTATAAATCCTCTTTCATAGTTCCAAAAGTTTTTGAATCAGTTCCAGAAACCTTTGGTATTAATTGAGTGTTTCCACTGTTGATTCCTGCTTTTTGATATCGAACATGGAGAACAGCGGGAATTGCAGCAATTGCAAGAAATAATCCACAACAAGTTAAGCTAACAGTCCAATTAGGTAATGCAAACCTTTCTTCTATCATGACTTGTATGTCTACTTGAACCTCATGTCCTGTGGGTTTAGCATCATCGTAAATATTGTCCCATCCATCAACGATTAAGTAAAACTCTTCCCATGAAGGTCCACTATCTTGAAACATGGTATTTGTTACAAGAGGCTGATCTAATGCTACAGAGAATTCAAAATTAGAATTTGTTGTATATTCGTGAACATCTCTAAAAGGCTTCCAATAAAAACTACTCATGTATGATTGCCACTCAATGGGGATATCGTTTTTCCAATCTCTCCATTCTGCATGTCTTGCATTGTAATCATCTTGATAAATCTCCCAATCATATTCTGTGAGTAGATATACATCTACTTCCGAACTTCCAATGATTGAACCATTATTTAGGTGCTGAGTAGTAATACAAAATGTATATTTTTGTCCAGTGGTTAAATTTAACCTTAACCCACTTATTGAATCGTTTTGCATCACTTGACTTGTACTGAAATCATCATCTTGGGTAAGAGTTCCAAGTGCAAATTGTTCTTGATAAATCATTGGTTCATCCATTTCTTTTTTTCCACCAGAACCACTTTCTTCGATCTCATAGGAATTTCCGTAGTCATCATAGTAATAATTTTGAATTGAAATATTAGCTGCTTCAACACCCCACATAGGCTCATTATTTGTAGAATTACACGAAGCAGCACTAACTGGCAATAAAAGTTCATTTGACATTGAAAAATTAGATACTAATAAGGGTGCTAAAAAAATCAAAGATAGCAATATTGCAACTTTTCTAGTAGTAGACATGTATTCACTTCCCTTTTACAGGCCTTACATATCCAGAACTTGAATTTCTTCGTTCATCTTTCTCTAAAACACTAGGTTTAGGTGGTGGTGTATGATTATCCATGCCCATCACTCCCCCTTTCACTTCTATTTCTTCAACTTCGTAATTTTGAGATGCTTCTTCAGCTTCTTCTTCAAGTTCATTTGGTTGTCTCATTGCAAAATAACCTAAGATAAGAACTGCTAGAATAGAACCAATAAAGATTACACCATTGCTTCCAAGGTCTGATTTAAAATAACTGTTAGGATCAGCCCAATCAAATTCTTCTTCTTCACTATCTGTTTGTTTTAACAAGACTTTAATTGGAAAATATTCCATAGAACAATGATTAATTCCATCACATATTTTCAATGTAATTACTGTATTTCCAGTTTCATTCCACATATATTCTAATGTTTGAGCAACAATATAATCATTTGAATTGTCTCCATCCATAGCATCTGCAATGTTTGAATCTTCAAATCTTGAATCAAAATCCCAATAGTACTTGAGTTCTCCATTTACATCTTCATTACAATCGTTTTCAGAGATTCCATCTTCGTCATCATCTATTGCAGGATTAAGATCTCTACACGCAATTAACCCATTTGATAATTCAGAATCTTCGGCAGTTGCACTAATTGCAATTGAGAAATCTTCTACAATTTGCTCAATACCGCTTGAGATTTGAATTTGATTGAATACAGGTGCTTCATCAATTCTAACTTTGAATTGAATTTGAGTAGTATCTCCTGTGCCATATCCATCTCTTACAGTTAAAGTTACAGTATATACTCCTGGTGAATCATATGAATGCCAAGGACTAGGTTCATTGCTTATTGGTCCTGCATCGCCAAAATCCCATGAGTATTCTACAATACCATTCCAATCATCTTGTGATTTATCTGGATTTAAAAATCCTTCAAACATAAAATCACCATCTCTTGTACCACTGGAATCAAAGAATAGTAATGTGCCAGGTGCTGCAAATATTTCACCGTCACTTGTGAATGTAGATGTGTATGTGAAAACACTATCATTGGTTCTTGGTGTATTTTCATTAACAATTTCGCCATTTATCCATGCATCTAAAATTTTTGCATTGATTATTGGAACGGGGTTTGCAATTCTAATTACTCGTTCTAGAGCAAGAGATTCAAGACCCAATGAATCTGTTATTATTAATGTCACCCTATAATCTCCTGGTTCATTAAACTGATATCCGATTTCTTCAGTTGTAGATAAGTTAGTAGAATAACCATCAGAAAAGATCCACTGAGCTACTAAAGAATCAGAACTATCTGGGTCATAACTTAAACTTGATTTGAATGTATAGTTTCTTCCAGCAATAGCATCTTCAATTACAAGATTAAGTGGATTTCCTAAATTATCGAACACATTCATAATAGGAACTGGTCTTTGATTATTTACAGTTACCATGAATGTTGCAGAAGTCTGATTTCCATCATCATCTGTTACTGTAACTGTAACATTGTACATTCCTGGTATTTTCCATGCAGGAGTTGGATTTGAATCAGCAGAGGTCATTGGATCTATGAATGAACTATCGTATGTCACCCCACTACCCTCTAAATTCACTTCACCCTCAAATTGCCAGATTACGTCAGTAATTGTGCCATCATCATCTACAAATACTTCTGGTAATGTAATTGGAACAAGCGTTTCTGTAACAAAATTACCAGAGAATATTTGTCTTGGGATACGATTCATTACTAATATTTCTAATTCAAGATATGCTATATTCGTGCCATCGCTTATACTCAAATTCATCATTGAAGATCTTCCATCTGATTCACCTTCTGTCCAAGCATGTAACACCTCGTAAACCCCAATACCAGATTCTACATTTCCATCACCAAAATCCCATGTGAATTCAAGTAATTCTATTGGGACATTATCACTTGCTCGATATGCGCTAAATTCTGTTGCTTGATTTGTATCTAAGCACCAATCACCAAGACACCAATCTGGCTTTTGACTTAATGATTGGCCATTGATTCTAATTTCGATAATTGGAGTTGATTCATCTGTAATATTCATAGACCAATTAAGAATCTCACTCCACCCACCTCCTATATCTTGTACTCTAAGAGTGACAGGGAAGAAACCTACAGAAGTATAAGCCCTTCTTGGGTTTTTTAGGGTAGAGGAACTTCCGTCTCCAAATGTCCATTCATAAGCTACAGGATCATCAATATTTGGTAATGTTTCATTATCTGTAGATAATCCCCATTTATCTTCACCAGATGCTGAAAATTGAATTTGATCCCATGTTTCTGCATCTAATGTATTTATTGAACCAATTGCATCAGGAATCATATTTTCCAAAAAGAGATTTGGCAAAACTTGAGTGTCTATGACAGAACCAGTTAATTCAACTAATCGTGAAACAATTGTGTATGTATCAGTTAATTGAGGAGTGAACCAAGAACTAAAGGTGACTGGTTGGCCTCCTCCAGCAACTACCCGAGTAGTAGTGGAATCAATCATATTATTTGTTGAATCATATACTTCTAGTAGGACATCAACTTTTTCAGAATATGCTTGAGAAGTAACATAAGTATCTACTTGTATTGTATCAAAACCACCATCTCCATCTCTATCTGTGTAGTTTAGTACAGGCGAGGGGTTAAGTGTTGGAGGGCCAGTAATCACATTTGCCTCAATGCTTACAGAAGATGTTGGATATGAAGTAAAACCAGGAGGTAGTGTTGAATAACAATCTTCGTAATTACAATCGCTCGGAATTGATTCAAACCAAGTAATTGCATATACTTCTTCAGTTCCATTTCCAAATCCAGGTACTAATCCAGTGGCTTCTCCATAATCTGGATTTCCATCACCATTAGCATCAGGCCCACTAGTAAAGTCCAATGGCGCAGTAGTAACAATTCCGTTATTGTCCACAGCAGCTAAAACACCATCAAAAGCATCTATTTCAGCAGTTAGACGTAAATTTAATTTTCCAGCATTTCCATCAGCGACCATTTTGAAAATTGCCAATCCCCATCCCTCTATTTGCACACTTGGACTAGACCAAGGCTGAGACCAACTAGTATGAGTTTCAGAAGGTTGGACTCTACATACAGAACTACTCCCTCCGCAAGTTGGCATCATATCTATGCTCTCAAATCCATATGGTGCTTGATCAGAATCTAATACAGAGGCGACTGAAAAATTTGCCATAGCATCAGAGAAAGTCGATCCTATCGGGGATGAGATACCTCCTGGTGGGTTCGCTAATAAGTTTGTAATTCCAAACCCTCCACTTGCTTGGTCAGAAACGAGTTGTGCCATTGCATTTGCGCCTCCTAACATGTCGTGGAGATATAGCATAAACAGCATTCCAGCACCGTAATCAGAAGTATCTTCTTTCTGGTCCCACCAACGAATGCTTACATCAGGGCGACTTGTCCATGCATTGATGTGCCCTCTAAGAGAACTATCCATGCCAAAGCAAAAGAAAGCAGCCATATCTGCGTTTCCTTCATCTATCCAAAGGTATTCACTCGGATCTGCATGATTATGTAATAAGTGTTGAAATTCATGAGCAAGAATTACTCTACCAAATGATCCACCAGTGTCGGCTGCATCAACAAATATTGATTCTCCGCTATTTGCAATTCCTGGAGAGAAATATCCTCCAATTCCTCCCCCTCCATCAATATCATACAAAATAATTTCAACTTGGCAATTCCCATCTTTATCTGGCATTGAACCAGACAAATACAAATTGGTGACTGTAGGAAATATTGTAGTTTCCCAATCAGTGGCAAAACTGTTTAGTGTTGCAATATTAACCGAACTGCTTGTACCTACGAGGAATGCAGCATTTGCAGTTACCTTTTCAGCAACAATGTCAAGAGATCCTCCTGAAATTGAAACAGTGCCTGATTCTCCTTCAGTCCAATCATCACCTGGTGTACATCCTGAATGAGCTCGACCTGAGGTACTTGATTTTGTAGATGAAACACTAAGCTCTGGCTCAAATGGTTCACCAGCATCTATGTATTTCCCTTTCATCCATCTAGATGCAGAATAAACAGGATTTTCTTCAGAAAAAAGATATTGTCTACCATCAAGATCAGGAATAAAATAGTTCAAATCGCCAACAACATATGGTTCTGTATATTCTACATTTTCTTCATCATTTTGTTGGTCATTTTCATTATTATTTGCTGAAACAAGTGGAGAGAAACTTGCTGCTAAAAACATCAACAGCATCCCAATAATTAGTTTAGATGAGTAAGAATTACTGCGCTTCGACATCAAGGCCACCTGATAATCCCGATTAGAGATGACCTTCTGTTATCGAGGACGTATATAAGCCGCGTTGGAACATGTATCAGACATGCAAAGATGGAGTGTTCCAAATACTATCGGAGTCCTCTCAATTTTTTTGTTGATATTATTTGCTAATACTGTAATCGCCTCTAATCAAAATTCAAACTCAGTGCAACGTTTAGACCTGGTCCTCATAGACACTCTTCCTCATTCGAATGCCTCTTGGACTCAAGGATTATTAATTAATGATGGATATCTTTATGAAAGCACAGGTAAGTATGGTGAATCTAGTTTGCAAAAGATTAACATGAGTAATGGAGCCATTGTAAATTCATTTAGTCATAATGAGTCTATATTTGCAGAAGGATTAACATTTTATGAAAACAAATTAATCCAGTTAACATATCGTTCAAATATTGCTTTTGTATTTGATATTGAATCTTTTGAAATAATAAACACGTGGAATTATACAGGAGAAGGATGGGGGATTTGTACAATGTCAGATTATTTTGTAATGAGTAATGGTACAAATCAATTAACACTTAGAGATTTACAGACTTTTGAAGTAATAGATGTGAAAAATGTAACAAAAAATGAAACTCCTGTAACTTACTTAAATGAGTTAGAATGTGTTGGAGACACAGTATATTCTAATGTTTGGTTAACTGACGAGATAATATTAATTGATATCGAATCGGGAAATGTTACAAATACAATTGACTTAAGTGGATTATTAAATAAATCGAAGTACAATCAGGCAGATGTATTGAATGGAATCGCTTTTGATGATAATAGTTCTGAATTTACAATTACAGGAAAATATTGGCCATATTATTATAATGTATTTTTCGAGGAAAATAATACAGAAAATCATACTATTATAAATCAGACAATAAATGATGAATTAGACGAAAATAAAGTAGAATCAAGTATTCAATCAAATATTGATCATA
>PAAW01000057.1 GCA_002699515.1 Methanobacteriota archaeon | reverse complement strand
CTTCGACAAGGAGGGTTAAGTCGTAACAAGGTATCTGTAGGGGAACCTGCAGATGGATCACCTCCTAAGAAAACGGGAGGCAAGGAATCTTCGGATTCCTTGTCTTCCACCCTTTTTTTTTCTAATTCTAAAGAACTATTTTTTATTTATTTACAAGATGTTCTAATTTTGAAATCATTGAATTTCTAAATGTAATCAGGTTTAATGGGGGGGCTTTTAGATTCACGCTGATATTTGCTCCTCTGATGAATTGTAATTCATTCCAACCATCGGGGACAACATAACCTCTGTGCATATTGCTAATTATTGTCGTTTCATCACTTGTCCAATCCATATATGCATTTGGAATTATTTTTCTTAGATCTCGATTTAAATCTCTTGCAACTACAAGATAATTTTGATTTATGTCTTTCATATCAAATTTCATTCCTTCGATATTGCATATATGTCTAAACCATGCACCTTGTCCAAAAAATGTGGAAAATAATAATCCTGATGAGTGTTGTTCATCCTCTATATCTCCTCTTTTTAGTATGTATTTTGATGGCATATATTGTTGAGAATTAGCTATCAGTAAATCATTTAAGGCTGGGTCTGATTTCATAATATTTCCACTAGGTGTACTAATTATTGCTTGTAGGCGAGGCATTGAATTGATTATGAATTTGTTTTCTAATGCATTTGATATGTCTTCTGAAAATGTAGACATATTGGAATCTAAATAAAAACCTACACTTCCACTAGGATCTATATCTCTTGGGTTGGAATTAACTCCCATTACTGGAGTTTCATCAAGTATGTTATGTGATATTGAGGTAAGAGTTCCGTCACCACCTAATACGATTATTAATTTTCTTTTTACAAAATCTTGTTTTTGTACTCTCTCTCTAGCCTTGTAATCTGTTTTAATCCCTTTTTCATTTTCTAATTTATTAAGGCATTTAATCATTTGATTTAGTGCGATATCATGAACATCTTCGTAATTTTTTTTGTATACTACAAGTATCTTAGAATTCATAATCCTCAAACGGCCCTAGAGACTTAACTATAAGAGAATTTCATTCATCTAAAGTTAATGATAAAGATGCTGAATTTATACAATATCTTAGGCCATTAGGCTTAGGGCCATCATCGAATACATGCCCTAAGTGAGAATCACAATTTTTGCATTTAACTTCAATCCTAGTCATCCCAAAACTTTTGTCAATAATGCTGGAGATTGAATCTTCAGAAATAGGACTTGTAAAACTAGGCCAACCAGAACCAGATTCAAATTTAGCATCAGACGAGAAAAGCGGAATATCGCAACATATGCAATGATATATTCCAGACTCTTTACAATTCCAGTATTTGTTTTTGAAAGGCGGTTCTGTGCCGCATTGACGACAAATTCTGTATTGCTCTTCTGTTAATTTTATAGCCCACTTGTCTTCCATCAGATCACCTCTAAAATCAATAATGCATCAATAAAAAACATCCCGCTGAATAAAAACAATGCCATGCCACTAAATTGTAAAAGCCTCTTGTATCCGCTAGTATTTAGGAAATCTTTTGATTTATCAACTAAGATTGCAATACACATTTTCAATATTATGAAAGCAGCAAAAAATCCTCCAATAAATAAAAATGGATATGAGATATTTATCGAATATGCATCTAATAAAAAAGGTGCACCAATTAATCCCCAATATAAGTACATATTTGGGTTTGTTAAGTTTGTAATAATTCCTTTTTTAAATGAATGAGATTCTTTTGGTGAATCATCAAATTTAATTTTAGATTTTTTAAAGCAATCTATTCCAAGCCAAATTAAAATAATAGATCCCATGAATCCAATAATTGCCTGAGCAAGCACATTGATAGTTAGTAACTCGTATAAGATAACACTTAACAAGATTACAGGTCCATCTGTAATTAATGGCACTAATGCTACTTTTAAGCCAGATTTCCAGTCATGTATCATTGTTTCTGAAATCACAACGGCCATTAATGGCCCTGGTTTAACTCCCTCAATTATTCCTAATGTGATTGCAGCAATAATTAGGGCAGATGCACTAGTTAGTTCCACATTTTTTGCTGCCACTTCAAAGCATTTGATTTCTGCGGTTAACTATACAAAAATTTCTGTAATGTATTTAGGTAGACAAAAATAGTTCGATGTGGTCGTAGAGGTATGAATATAGAGACTGCGGCCAATCTTGGTGAAATGTTAGGTGGGTTAGCAATATTATTTACACTTATTTTTGGGGCTCGTCAAATAAAGCAATGGAATGAAACAGTAAAAATTAATTCAGCAAGAGATGTTGCAAACCATCTTTCATCACCATTAATTCAATATGCTATTGTTCTATTAGTTAATGTAATTGATGATGATATGGATTTTGAGGACTATGGTGCATTGTCCCGTAAAGATAAGGATTCAATAAATGCTTTTTTGTTTGGACTTAATACTCATGGGATATTAGTTGCTAAAGGAATACTTTCTCTAGAATTAGTTGCATTATTCTATCAACAATTCACTATCGGTTTATCTAAGCGTCTAAGAAGACTTGTTGAAATTGTATCTGTAAATGCCATAAATAAAATTGGTGCCGAAGAAGTAAAAAAAATGGTGCCCTTACAATATCTGATTTGGCTTCTTGATAAAATGGATGAACTTCCCTTATTAAAGGCGCCAGAATAAGAAGTTTCTAGGTAAGATTATTATTTACGCAATACCTATCTATAATGGTTTTATGCGAGAATCATGCGTGTAAATGGTAATTACGGAACTTATACTGAAGAAATGTGGATGGAAACTAAAGAAAGGTATCAAATAGAACCAATCACGCATAAGGTTCAGGAAATAATTCAAAGAAGTGGTATCATTGATGGGCTTGTATTGGTAAATCCTATGCATATCACAGCTAGTATTTATGTTAATGATTTGGAATCTGGGTTGCATGACGATATTATGTCTACTTTGGAAAGGTTAGCACCCTATCATGGTCCAAATGGCATGGATGGGCCTGAATACTTACATCATAGAACAGGAGAAGATAACGGAGATGCACATTTGAGAAGACAATTATTAGGCCACCAGGTTACAATGCCAATTTCTAAAGGGAGGCTTCACCTTGGTCCTTGGGAAGAGATCCATTATGCTGAATTTGATGGAAGAAGAAGAAAAAGAATATTAGTTAAAGTAATGGGTATTTTAAACGAGGTGGATAAATGACTGAAGAATTAAGTAAGCCTACAGAAATGAATGGAATATCTAAAAGTTTAGGAATAGACATGACCGAATTTGGAAATGGGGCAGCGACATTCAATGTTGTTGTGGGTAAAAATCATTTGAATAAAGGAGGAGTTGCTTTTGGAGGTCTTCATGCATCTCTGCTTGATTCAGCAATGGGGGCAGCATTAGTTTCAACTTTGAAAGTTAGTGAATGGTGTGCTACTGCGAATTTAACAATAAATTATTTAGAAGCAAGTTTACCTGGGGTTGAATTAATTGCAACTGGTAAAATTGTTAGAAGAGGTAAATCATTAGCACATTTATTTGGCGAAATTAAAGACAAATCTGGTTTGATTCATGCAAATGCAACCGGTGTTTGGACAATATGGTCTAAGAAGCCTGAAAAATTTAATTAAATTCAAGTTTGAAAATAATCAATAATGATGACCTGTAGGAGGGTATGAGTGAAATGAATGGAAATGGATCAATTGTATGGTTAATGCTGAGTGTATTGCAGGCAATTTTTGCTTTTACTGGAGTACTGCCTCCCGAGATGATGATCTTGGAAAGAATATTGGGCGGGAACAGTATAGCATTTTTTGTTTTATTTCTTTATTTCATGTTAAAGAGAAAGCCTGAAGGATTCTTGGATTCTGATTACTCTACTAGTGAAAGGACAACAAGGGCTATTGATGAGGTAGGAAATACTGTTGATTTACCAGAGAAATCTAAAGGGTCGAGATGGGAAAGATGGGCATCTGCTCTTTGGTTCATTGCATTAATTTTTGGTACAGCTTCCATTTTATGAGTTGGTACTTTGTCAGATAATAAAAATAAGTTAGGCGACATAATTGATGATACTTCAAAAGATGGTTTACTTGGAGGATATTATCTTTTTTACAGAAGACTTTTTTTTATATTTTCAATAGGAGGTATTTTTATGGTTTTATTGTCAATTACAGATAGTTATGGATTTTCATCAATCTTTACAGGACTTTGTATTGGTCCTTTATTCGTTCTTGAGGATAAATGGATAAGATATAAACGTGTAAAAAATAATTGATGAGAATAGAGAATGGTATTAAAGATAGGACATATTAGGACTGATGATTGCAATGGGCGCTATTCTAGATACTTTTGGGCTTGGAGACTTAATAGGTTTTGATTTAGTATTTGGTATTTCAGCATTAGTCGGTGGATTATTATTTTTATTATGGTTCGTTTTGATGATGGTGGGTGGTGCAGCAAGTGATTTATTTGATGGATTATTTGATATACAAATAGGAGATACAGATCTTTCGTTTAAGGCATTAACATTTCAAGGATTATCCGCATTTTTAATGATGTTTGGATTAATTGGTTTGATGATTTCAGAGATGGAGGCTCCTCAAGCATTATCAATTATAGGAGGATTAGGGGCAGGAGGATTTTCTATGTGGATAGTTTCAAAACTGTTTGATACTTTTAAAGAATTAGAGCAGTCAGGAACTATGGATTTAGAAAATGCAACTGGTTCTACGGGTACTGTTTATTTGAGAATCCCTTCTTCGGGAGAAGGACAAATTCAGATTACGTTTCAAGGGGCAATGAGGACAATGGATGCAATTTCAGCAGATGGAGTTGAGATACCTACAGGTACTCTCATACAAGTTGTAGATAATGTTGCAGATACATTAAGAGTTAGGGAATTTAAAGGTACAGATAAAAAAGAATAGGTGAAGAAAATGGAAAAAATAAATACAAGAAGAAGATTATTAGGAACTATTACTGCAACATTGTTTGCTTTTACGATTAGTGCAGTTAATGTTTCTGCTGAAGATGGTTCAGATACTGGAGCTGGAGATATAGCAGTTATAGCAATTTTCGCATTCATACTGATTATCGTTGCCATGGTAATATTTTTGGCACAACGTTATCGTAGATGTCCTCCTGATAAGGTAATAGTAATCTACGGAAGAAGTGGAGGTGCATCAGCATCTAAAACAGTACATGGAGGAGGTATACTCGTTTGGCCATTAATCCAAGATTATGCTTATTTGGATTTGAAACCAATGTCTATTCAAATCAATCTTACAAATGCATTATCTAATCAAAATATTAGGGTAAATGTTCCAAGTACTTTCACAGTAGGTATTAGTGTAGAACCAAACTTAATGCAAAGAGCGGCGGAGAGATTACTCGGACTTGCGCCTCAACAAATTGAAGAATTAGCACAAGAAATTATCTTCGGACAACTTAGATTGACAATTGCTATGTTGACGATTGAAGAGATTAATCAAGATAGAGATAATTTCTTGGAATTAATTATGTCTAATGTCGGTAAGGAATTAAACAAAGTAGGATTATATCTAATCAATGTTAATATTACCGATATTACTGATGAATCCGAATATATCGAATCAATAGGTAAGAAAGCAGCTGCAGAAGCAGTTCAATCAGCTAGGGTAGATGTGGCT
Source organism: Methanobacteriota archaeon (assembly GCA_002699515.1). GTDB lineage: Archaea > Thermoplasmatota > Poseidoniia > Poseidoniales > Poseidoniaceae > MGIIa-I. Next base: position 11,388 of record PAAW01000057.1, on the reverse strand, counting down.
AATGCAGAAAGAGATGGTTCAATTGGTGAAGCTCAAGCAAATAGACAAAGAGAAATTGAAGTTGCTATAAATGCAGCTGAAGCACAAAAAGGAAGAAAGAGTGCGGAAAGAGATCAGCGTGTTTTCGTTAAAGAGCAAGAATCCCTGGCTGTTGAAGGAGAAAATATTTCTGCTGCTAGTATTGCTGAATATAATGCGACATTAGCTGAAAAAGAAGCTGAGGCAGATAGAAGGGCAGAAGTTGCTAAACGTACTGCTGAAACAGATGTTCAGAAAGCACAATATGTTCTTGAGCAAGAAAGGTTGAAGGCTGAGGAAATTGTTCGTGAAGAGATAGCTAAAACACAAATCGAGATTGCTGCAGAAGCAGAAGCTGAAAGAGCACGTAGAGTTGCAAAGGGTGAAGCAGATGCGATATTATACAAATATGAAGCAGAAGCAAAGGGTGTTCAACAAGTTTTAGATGCTAAGGCTGAAGGTTATGGAAGATTAATTCAAAGTTCTGGTGGAGACGCACGTGCTGCTGCTACATTACTTATGGTAGAGAAAATAGAAAGTATGGTAAGTGCTCAAGTTGAAGCAATTAAAAACTTGAAGATTGACAAGATTACAGTTTGGGATGGTGGAAATGGAGGAGCAGGAGACGGCTCTTCATCGACATCTAATTTCGTAAGTAGCTTGGTTAGAAGTTTACCTCCTATTCATGATGTTGCTAAGATGGCAGGAGTGGAACTTCCTGAATATCTTGGAACTGTATCTGATGATTCAGAAAACATAGATGTAGAGTGATTTATTCGAATCATATGCCTTCTGTACATTCACTTAATGTTTCTTTAGGAGGTGTTCCTAAGTTGCCTGTTAGCCAAGTAAAGGTTAGTTTAAATGGATTAGAGGGAGATAGTCATAATGATCTAAAACATCATGGAGGATTAAGTCGTGCAGTTTGTTTGTATTCGTTAGAATTAATAGATGATTTAAAATTAGAAGGTCATAATATTTATCCTGGTTCCACTGGAGAGAACATTACAATAAAAGGATTAGATTGGAATGTATTAGAATCAGGATTGAAATTAAAGATTGGGGGTGTGGTCATTATTCTTACCAATCCTGCTACTCCTTGTAATACAATTTCTTCATCATTCAATTTGGGAAATTTCTCTAGGATTTCAGTAAAAAAACATCCTTTATGGTCTCGTTGGTATGCTTCTGTAGTTCAAGAAGGGTTTATGGAAGTAGGAGATAATGTATCTTTGTTGTTATGAAATGAGGTATTTTCATGTCATTAATTAGTTTGAATTTATGGTCCTTAGGTCATGTAATACAATGGACCTTTGTGGGTCGTTTTTTACTTAAAAATTGGTATGTATTTTTCATGCTCTCTATTGGGTGGGAATTACTTGAATTAGTACTTCCTTATGAGTTTACTACAGAGTCTTTGAGTAACAAAATTTCTGACTTATTGGTCAATTGTATCGGTTTTTATTTTGGAATCTTTCTTCGGAGAGAGGAAGTTTCATAATCAGATTATGATCCACAAGATAAACAATCATCAGGACTGTCAATGCTACATGCAATTTGATCCATGCTGCTGATGTCTTCTGCTCTTTCTTTAAGGCCGCCAACAGTGTTTGACATTTTGTCCTTTTCCAAAGTAAATTGAATTGCATCTACAGCTGCTTTAGTTCTTAGATAATACATTCCAGTTTTCAAACCCTTCTTCCATCCATAGAAATGCATAGAGGATACTTTTGCAGAATTTGCATCAGTCATGTGTATGTTTAAACTTTGGCTTTGATCAATAAATGCTCCTCTGTCTGCGGACATATCTATTATGTGCTTTTGTTTTATTTCCCAGGTGGTTCTATACAACATGCGTATATCTTCAGGAATTATGTCGATATTTTGTATTGATCCTTTGCCCTCAAGAATTTTATCTTTTAATTCAAGTGACCATAACTTAGCCTCAATTAAATCATTAACAAGGTGTTTGTTTAAGATTATAAATTCTCCAGATAATGTTCTTCTGGTATACAGATTAGATGTAAATGCTTCAAAACATTCGTTATTGCCAAGTATTTGGCTTGTTGATGCGGTCGGCATAGGTGCTAAAAGTAATGAATTCCTAATTCCTGTATCTACTACCTTCTCTTTTAATGAATCCCAATCCCAATTTCCAGAGTCTGGTTTAACATTCCACATATCAAATTGTAATATTCCTTTACTTGCAGGAGAACCCGCAAATGTTTCGTAAGGGCCATCTCTAACAGATAAATCCGCTGAACAAGTAAGGGCTGCGAAATAAATAGTTTCGAAAATATCTTTGTTTAATTGCTTGGCATCCTCTCCGTCAAAATTAAGTTTTAACATTGCAAAGGTATCAGCAAGACCTTGTACTCCAAGTCCAATAGGTCTATGCCTCATGTTTGAGTTCCTTGCTTCAGGTACTGGATAATAATTAACATCTATGACTCGATTAAGGTTATATGCTGCTCTATATGTGACATCATACAACTTTTGGTGATCGAATTTCATGTTTTTAGTATCTACGTATTTAGGTAATGCTATGCTTGCTAAATTACATACCGCAACTTCATCAGGAGATGTATATTCCATAATTTCAGTACAGAGGTTTGAGGATCTAATAGTTCCTAGATTCTTCTGGTTTGATTTTTGATTGGCAGCATCCTTGTAAAGCATATATGGTGTTCCTGTTTCTATTTGGGTAGAAACCACAGCTTCCCATAAGTCTCTTGCTTTGACAGTTCTTCTTGCCAATCCTTCTGATTCATATTTGTGATATAGTTCATTAAATTCTTCACCATATACATCATGTAATCCTGAACATTCATTAGGGCAAAATAAACTCCATTCTTCATCACTTTCTACACGTTCCATAAATAAATCTGGAGTCCATAGTGCATAGAATAAATCTCTTGCACGCAATTCTTCTTTCCCATGATTTTTTCTTAGGTCTAACCAGTCAAAGATGTCTGGATGCCATGGTTCTAGATATATTGCACAAGAACCTTTTCTTTTTCCTCCACCTTGATCAACATATCTAGCGGTTGCATTGAATACTTGTAGCATGGGGACAATACCATTACTTGTGCCATTTGTGCCTTTGATGTATGCTCCTTTAGATCTAATTGGATGTACAGATAGTCCAATTCCTCCTGCTGATTTTGAAATCTTTGCACATTGATGTAATGTATTGTATATGCCTTCTAGTGAATCATCTTGCATTGTTAGCAAAAAACAACTTGATAATTGTGGTCTTGTGGTTCCAGCATTGAAAAGTGTAGGCGTTGCATGTGTAAACCATCCCTCACTCATCAAATCGTATGTTTCGATAGCCCTTTCAATATCATTTGAGTGAATTCCTACAGCAACTCGCATTAACATATGTTGTGGCCTTTCTGCGACCTTTCCATTCATTTTGAGAAGATATGATCTTGCTAATGTTTTAAATCCAAAATAATCGTAATTAAAATCTCTTTCGTAATTAATATGGTTGTCTAATAGATCCTTGTTTTCTTTTACTACTTCTAAAACTTCTTTAGAAATTAGAGGTGCATGCATGTTTGTTTCGGGATCTATGTAGGTGTGTAAATCTTCAATCAATTCACTAAACGTATCTTTTGTACTTCTGTGTAAATCATCTACAGCAATTCTTGCTGCTAATTTACTATAGTCTGGATGATTACTAACCAAACTTGCACTTGTTTCTGCAGCAAGTTGATCTAATTCTTTTGTGGTTACACCATCATATAACCCTTCAATAACCATTTTTGCAACTTGCCCAACATCAACCCAATTTGTATCTAAACCCTCTGATAATTTAGTTAATCTTTCTAAGATTGCATCGAATCTCACGTCTACTCTTTCACCTGATCTATTTATTACTTGGAGCCCCATTTTTAACAACCTCTGTACATGCTTGATAGCGCAGTGTCTCTTTGGGGACGCGGACGGTATTAGAACTATACGTTAGATTCTTACCTAATCAGAAGTCTTCTTCCATAGAAAACCTAGTTTGGAGAGATGTAGAAGCTTCGCCAGAATTAAGCACACCACTTTTCTGATATTCACCAACACGTTTTTCAAAGAAGTTCGTTTTTCCTTGCATACTTATCATTTCCATCCATGGGAATGGATTAGTTGTACCATACAGCCTTGTACAGTTTAATGCTACAAGTAACCTATCGGCTACAAATTCAAGATATTGCGACATTAACTCAGCATTCATGCCAATTAATGAAACTGGTAATGCCTCTAGAATAAATTCTTTTTCGATAGTTACAGCTTCTGCCACAATCCTGTGGATTTTGCTTTCAGAAGTAGGATTTTCTAACATGCCATGTAACAGGCAAGCGAAATCACAATGTAATCCTTCATCACGAGAAATTAATTCATTTGAAAAAGTCAATCCTGGCATCAATCCTCTTTTCTTTAACCAAAATATTGCACAAAACGCGCCAGAGAAAAATATACCTTCAACCGCTGCAAAAGCAATTAATCTTTCAGGGAAAGATGCTCTTTTCCTGTCAAGCCATCTTAATGCCCAATCTGCCTTCTTTTTAACGGCAGGAATTGTATCTATTGCATTAAATAATTTATCTTTTTCTTTTTCGTCTTTTATGTAACTGTCAATTAGTAATGAATATGTTTCCGCATGAATATTTTCCATCATTATTTGGAATCCGTAAAAACATCTTGCTTCTGCATATTGAACTTCTGCTGCAAAATTATAAATTAAATTTTCATTTACAATTCCGTCACTTGCAGCAAAAAAGGCTAATATGTGTTTGATGAAATGAGTTTCATCCTCTGTCAAATTATTCCAGTCTTTAGCGTCTTCTCCAAGATCAATTTCTTCAGCAGTCCAAAATGCTGCTTCGTGTTGTTTGTAGAAGTTCCAAATCTCTTTATGCTCAATTGGAAATAATACGAACCTATTTGGATCTTCTCTCAACATGGGTTCGATAAATTCTCCACTTAGGTTGAATTCTTCTTCCATTTTGAACCACTCATCTCTGAACAAGCACTGCTTGGATTTTAACCACCAAAAAAACTCGCTAATAACTTTGACTAGTAATATGTCAAAAAAAACCTTGAAATCAATTAAATTTTATTTACCATATTAGAGCCAAATTAATATGATTCTTATAGATGATGTTTTAGGGAGTGATGAATATGCGTCGTATAGTGATTAGTAAATTAGGCTCGCCTGAAGTATTAAAGGTTATAGAACAAGAGAAATTAATGCCTTTAGATGATGAAGTAATTATTAGAGTAAATAAAGCAGGAATTAATTTCGCAGATTTAATGATGCGTTTAGGAATTTATGGAAAGACTACAAAAATCCCCTTTACACCAGGTTATGAGGTTTCAGGAGTTATCAGTGAAGTAGGCAAATCAGTTAATGGGTTTGATGTTGGTCAACGTGTTGCTGCATTTACAGGAGTGGGGGGTTATTCAGAAGAAGTAAAAGTTCCAGCAAATCAAGTAGTGTCTATTGGAGATGATATTTCTTTCGAAACAGCAGCAGCAATGCCCGTAACCTACATCACTGCGTATCATATGTTAGTTGAATTAGGAAATATAAGAGATGGAGATACTGTATTGATTCATCATGCAGCAGGAGGGGTTGGCACTGCGGCGGTTCAAATTGCGAATGCATTTGGTGCGAGTAGAATTTTTGGAGTTGCATCTTCAGGGAAAAAGAAATTCGTTGAAGGTTTAGGTATGAGGTTCATAGATAGAGATCATGAAGATTTTGTTAAAGTAGTAAAAGATGAAACAAATGGTGCTGGTGTTCATCATGCTTTGGATCCAGTAGGGGGGCAACATCTTAAAAAATCGTTTAAAGCATTAAGATCTGGAGGTAAATTATATGCTTTTGGAGGGTCTTCATTTGTAAGAGGGCCAAAGATATTCAAACCAACGACACTTTGGAGATTACTAAGAACGCCAAAGTTTTCCCCATTAGGCATGATTGGGAAAAACAAAGCAATTTTTGGAGTACATATGGGTACAATAAAAGATTTAGATTTGATGCGTAGAGAGATAGAAATATTAGTTGAAATGTTAAATAAAAAAGAAATAATCCCGATAATCGACAAGGTATTTCATTTTGAAGATGTAGCAAATGCACATCAATATATTCATGATAGGAAAAACAGAGGAAAGGTTTTGTTGGACTTTTCTTAATTTTTACAATTTCACAGGTCTTGTAGCACCACAAGCCTGGCATTTTAGCAAAGTAGTACGGTCTTCTTTTATGAAACTTGTATCTGGTGCATTGCATTGAGAACATTTGATGTAAGTATTTACATAATTTACGAACTTTTGCTTGATGTTCTTTGGAGGAATTCTACCCTTGAAGTGTACTCTTGGGCCATCTATTGCCCCACTTGTTCCTAATTCTTTTAATAAAAATTGGAAAACATGCACTAAATCTCTATCCATGTGAGAAACTACTTCTGAAAAATTTCTAATATATGTGTTTGAACCTTCAATCATAATATCAGGTTGCGGAAGAGTCCATCGTTCTCTGTTAGAAATTTGATCAGGTATTTTTTCCCGCGCACGATCTAATAAATCCTCGTAATTGAACTCGCCCATTGTACTTCCGAAAGAATGTGTGACATTAAGGCTACTACTAATCGACGTATTAATATCACATGGATTAGACCCTATTTACGATAGCATGGCATTAAGTATCGATGAATTAAGAAGAACTGTAGCCAAATACAAAGAACAAGGATTGTCTACCGAACAAATTGCTGATGAATTATCACTTTCTCAAAGTACAATCTTATGGTTACTTACAAATAAGAATGAAAACAATTTGGAAGAAAGACCTGTAGATATCAGGATAGGTTGGAGGACAATCGGTGCGAGACCAATTAGAGTAGCTGCTTTATCAAATATTTTCGCAGATGTAGTATTAGAAGAAATGAATTGGGATGTAGAATCATTAGATACAATTGTAGGGATAAGTATCAATGGTATTTTATTTGCACATGAGATTGCCTCACAATTAAATGTTGATGTTGCAATACATAGAGATAGTAAAGGTGCCGAAGGAGGGCATTTATCAACAAAATATGGCCAAGTTGGTGGTAAAAGAGTAGTGATTGTTGATGATGTATTATCTACGGGAAGTACCCTGAAAAATACAATATCAGTTTTACAAAAAATGGGTGCTGAAGTATTGTTGGCATTAGTATTGGTCAATAAAACTCCACTTAATGAAATATATGGAGTGCCTCTTAGAGGATTAATTCGGACTGTAACAGTGTAGGTGATTTGAATCCATTGGGCAGATGCAGTAGCGCAAAGATTGTCTCATAGAGGTAAAAAACATATTATTGCAGCTGGAATTACGCCTAGTGGGGAATTTCATATTGGCCATCTTAGAGAGATATTAACTGGAGAGATAATACATAGGGCATGTCTTAGATTAGGTTTGGAATCGGAATTTGTTTTCATAGTAGATTCTGCCGATCCATTGAGAAAAGTATACTCTTTCTTAGATCCTGAATATGAGAAATTCGTAGGTCACCAATTAGCTTGTATTCCTGCTCCAGACGAAGACGGGAAACCAAGTAAAAATGGTGAAACTTATTCTGATTATTTCTTATATCCATTTTTAGATGCATTGAGCAAGATTGGAGTAACTCCAAAAATAATTGATAATTATCAAAGTTATATAGATGGTAAATTTGCTGAAGCCGCAAAGATTACGTGTGAGAATGTAGATAGAGTAAGAGAAATTATTGAAAATATCTCTGGAAGAGAACTATCTGCTGATTGGTTCCCTTATAACCCAATAAATGATTCAGGTTCAATGGATGGATTAAAAGTGTCTGGTTATGAATGGCCCTATATCTATTGGAGTGATGTTGATGGGAATACTGGTAAAAATGACCTTAGGTTCGGAGAGGGGAAACTACCATGGAGGCTTGATTGGCCTGCAAAATGGAGTTGGTTGGGAGTAACTTGCGAACCATTTGGAAAAGATCATGGAACATCCGGAGGTTCATATTCAACAGGAAGAAAGTTTTCTGAAATGTTTGGTCACGAACCACCATTCCCTCTTACTTATGAATGGATTTCTTTGAAAGGAGAAGGAGCAATGTCTAGTTCTACGGGAGTTACAATAGGGCCAATGGATGTTTTAGAATTAGTTCCTTCAGAAATATTAAGATATTTTATTGCACGCTCTAAACCAAGTAAGCATTTGGAATTTAATACAGGAGATTTATTGTTAAATCTTGCAGATGAGTATGAAAGGACATGTTTATCAATAGTTGACTCTAAAGATGAAAATTTAGAGGAATTATCTAAGAGACAACGTGTTTTAAAAGAAGAAGCAGAAGGTAGTATTCGGTATTCAAAGATAGATGATAATTCCGAACTAGATGATTCTTTTAAAGTACCTTTTAGACATCTATCGATGTTAGTTCAGATTAGATCAAATGATGAAGATGTATATTCAGCACTTGAAAAAGGAGGATATATTACCACAGCAAAAAAACCAAGTAAAAAATTATCTGAAAAACTTTCAAAGATTAGAAATTGGATAGAATCAGAGCATTTCCCAGATAATTTAAGAATTAATATTAATTCCTCAATAGATGTTGAATTAATCAATAATTATTCTTTTTCTAAAGATTATTTAAGTCAATTATTAATCTCATTTCAAGATTTAGATGAGTGGAGAAGTTTGGAAATTAGCCAGGCAATAAATTCTCCTGCCAAAAAAATGGGATTAAATTTGGGAGAGGTATATTCCTTATTGTATCTTATAATCTTAGGAGAAAAATCTGGCCCTAAATTAGCAAGGTTATTAGAAGAGTTAGATAAAGAATCAATTTGTAAATTAATCACACAAGCGGCGAATCATAAAACCTCCTAAAACAGCATTATTAGTATTATTGAGCATTATACTTGAAGAACAATAACAATTCTTGCGTGCCAATGAGCGGGGTGTATTGTCCTAAGTGCGAGGCCGAGGTCGACGCTGTAGCAAAGTTTTGTTTGGCATGTGGTCATAGTTTTTTGAATGGAGAAGGTCCAATAACTTCCACAGGTCACGATTTGAATGAATTAAAAGAAGCAATAAAAATAAGAGAAGATATATCTATGGCTGAAAAATTCAATTTAATGGCTCAAATTGAAGAAGGGGCTAACCCAATTAGGTTAGGTATAGCAGCCCCTGCTGAAGATGACAGTACTTATCAGGGGCTACCGTACCTTGAGGATCAAGAAAAACCTGATGAAGAGGAACTTTCTGTAAATTTAATGAAATTTGGAGATAGTGCCGCTTCAAATTATGCTGTAAATACCGTGGTAGGTTCATCAGAAGCATGGGATTTAGTAAAATCTGGAAAAATAGATTTTTCAGATAAATTATATCGAGAATCTATGACTTTAGGGATAGATGCATCTAAACATATTCATGATATTTCTACAGGAGAATTCGAAGGAGTAGATGCTGAAGTAATCAAAGAGATTCCTGTATTAAAACCACCAAAAAGATCATTTTGTCCTAAATGTGGTACTGATATCCATTCATTTACAATGATGCAATGGAGGAAATGGCGTGATGCATCCTCGGATGTTGTAGGGATTCAACTAGAAGCAGCTATGGAAACCTCCATTGTTAAAATTAGTGCATATCATATTAATGAAATGGAAGATCTAAAAATAGATAATTCAAAGTTAAAAGCCGAGATTGAGGATTTGAAAGAACAACTTGAAAATACAGATAAAAAATCTATTGAAGCCAAGTTAAGAAAGTCTTTAACAACAAAAATAAGAAAGGAACTTTTAAAAGAATTAAAGGCAGGAAAAGATTCTATAGAAGAAAAGACAGAGTTGGAAGAAGAATTAGAGGATGAATCAGGGGAAGTTGAAACAAGTAAACCCCCTGCTAAGAAGAAGGCAAAATCACTATTTGGATCTGGCAAAAAATCAAAATCATTTGATGGTAAAAAATCTGAGAAACCAGAGTGGTTCCTCAATGAAGCACTTGATACAGTCTATGATCCTCACGGAACAGGTAAAAAATTGAAGAGAAGAACAATTCTTGCACGTTCTTCTAAAGGAAATGTAAGAGTGGAAGATGTTGTTTTCGATTATGCGAAATCAGGCGAGAAAGGAATTTCTGAGTTGGCATGGACATCTCCAACAACAAAATATATCGTTGAAGCATACGATTCTTGTTAGGCTTGACCTAAATGTGTTGATGAATCAATAGCAATATTGTTTTTATTTGTTGATTTTAAAGTTTGGTAGTTTACTTGCAATTTTATTGGTGTCAAACTACCTTTTTTAGCCTCTATTATTGCTGCAACTTCCATTTTAGCACCTGAAATTGTTGTAACAAATGGGATATTCATTTCTACTGCTAACCTTCTCATTATGTTTCCATCTCTTACAGCACCACCACTTATTGTTGGTACATTGATAATGAATTGTATTTTTCCTTGATGCATTAAGTCTAATGCATCGGGATGCCCAGGTTCATTAATACGATATGCAGTATTTACATTGATTGAATTTTTTCTTAATGTGTCTGATGTTCCAGGAGTAGCATATAGTTCAAAGCCAATAGTTTCAAGTTTCCTTGCTAAAGGAATTAGTGCTTGTTTGTCTTCATCTCTTACGGTTAAATATACTCCTCCAGAAGTTGCAACTGGTATTTCTGTTGCTAATCTAGCTTTTAGATATGCAGTTTCAGCAGAAATGTCACTTCCCATTACTTCTCCTGTTGATTTCATTTCTGGTCCTGGTGCTGGGTCTAATCCAACTAATTTTATGAAGGGGAATACTGGTGCTTTAACACATACATGACCTTTAGTTGGCTCAGGGATTATTTGTTTAGATAACTCTACTCCTAATGTTGCTTTGGCTGAAATTTTTGCTAATGGTATGCCTGTTGCTTTTGCTACAAATGGTACGGTTCTACTAGATCTTGGATTTACTTCAAGAACATATAATTCATTCTCTTGTATTGCAAATTGAATGTTGAAACAACCAATGATCTTTAATCCAATTCCAATTATTTTTGTTTGTTTTTTAACTAATTCTAAAATTTCTTCCGAAATATTTTGAGTTGGTATAAAACAAGTTGAGTCGCCAGAATGGATGCCTGCTTCTTCTAAATGCTCCATTATTGCACCTACAAGGACCTCTTTTCCATCAGAAACAGCATCTACATCTAGTTCTATTGCATGTGAAAGATACTGGTCAACAAGAATTGGTTTTTCAGGCGTAATGTATGCTTCAGAAAGATATGCATTTAATTGATTATCATTAGTAAGTACTTCCATACCTCTTCCACCTAAAACATAAGAAGGCCTTACTACTAAAGGATAT
>PAAW01000056.1 GCA_002699515.1 Methanobacteriota archaeon | reverse complement strand
TTAATTCACAAGAGCTTTCTTTCGAAAATTCACCGAATAATTTCTCATTTAATTCATCAAATTGGACTTTATCACCCACTAATGGTTCGCATCATGGAGGCACACATCTTACCATAAATGGAGATGGTTTTTCGTCATTTTTTGAAACTCCAGAAATAAATCCTTGGACTACCACAACCATCGATAATAATAGTTACACAGGACGTTGGACTTCTATAACCACAGATAATTACAATAATATTCACATTTCATACCAAGATTCGATAAATTATGCTCTTAAGTATGCAACTAATTCTGGAGGAGTTTGGTCTTATACCACAGTTGATTCAAACTTAGGAACAGGTCATCCACAATCATCGATAGATGTCGATTCCACTGGTATAATCTATATTTCATATTCAAAGACATCATATCTCATGTTAGCAAAAAGTATAGACAATGGTGCTTCTTGGACTACTGAGATATTACAATATACCACATCTAATGGAGAATGGAATTCGTTACATATTGATTCAAACGATAGAATACACATTTCTTATTATGGTCCAAATGGCCATCTAAATTATTTATTCAATGGAGGAACTGGATGGAATTCGCCCGTTGAAGTTGATGGTTCGGCATCACCTATTGGAACTCATACATCTATTACAACAGATTATCAAGGATGTGTTCATATTTCCTATTATGACAATTATAACACAGACCTCATGTATGCATCATCTGCTGAATATAATTCAAATGGAACTCTCAGCAGCAATTGCGGGAGTAGTTTTACAACCGATAGAGTCGACAATAATGGGCAAATAGGAATGTATACTTCAATAGCCGTTGATTCTAATTTTAATGTATATATTTCATATCAAGGCAATGGGCTAAGCGTTGCTACAATAAATATTTCCACCGATATCATCTCACGACCCTGGTCAAAATCAATAATCGATAGCGAATTTACACGAGATTCATCTCTTGGAATAGATTCTAATGATTTTGTGCATATTTCTTATGGGAGTTATGACGATCCCATTAATTCTCATATTGGGGCATTAAAGTATGCAACTTACGATGGTAATTCTTGGAATGTTTCTACGATTGATCATGCAGATGTGGGAGAATTTAGTTCGTTAACCATAGATTCAAATGCCAATATACACATTTCCTATGAAGATGATGCTAATAATACATTAAAATATGCAAAGTTAGAACTGATAAATTGGACACATACATTGATCGCTGGAAATAATGGTGATTACTCTTCAATGGCTTTAGATTCAAATGACGACATACATGTTTCATATTATGATTCTGGAAACGGGGATCTTGTTTATCAAAAGTTTGATGGAATATCTTGGACAGGTTCAGTGATTGATTCAACAGGAAATGTCGGAAAACATTCCTCAATAACAATCGATTCAAATGATCACATTCATATTTCTTATTGGAGTGGGCATGGTGATGATTATTTAAAATATGCAAAATATGATGGGGTTTCGTGGACAATTAGCTATTTACAAATTACAATAGGAGTAAGCCAATCTTCGATTTCTGTTGATTCAAATGGGATAGTTCATATCGCATTTTGTGATATGTCTTGTGATGATTTATACTATGGAACATATGACTCCTCTTTCGCCCCAAATTCTGCTTGGACATCTTCGATTGTTGAAAATATTGGGATTATTGAATGCAGAACTAGTATCTCTTTAGATATCGATTCAAATGAGATCCCTCACATTATTTATCATCATTACAATGATCAAGAACTTAAACATGCATCTAAAAATGGTGGGACTTGGGTTACCTCTACAATAGATTCTTTTGGTTTTGGTATTGATCCAATGGAATCACAATTCGGTTGTCACAATTCACTCGATATTGATTCAAATGATAATTTACATGTTTCTTATACCAATTATAATGTTGATATTGGCTCTTTGAAATATGCCACATATGATGGCAATTCTTGGACTAAGAGTATAATCGAAAGTATGGATACACCCATTGATTCTATGTATTATTCATATGCAGACACTTCAATATTATTAGATTTAAATGGACAAGTACATATTTCCTATCATAATTTACAATTAGGTGAATTAAAATACGTTACAAATGACGGAAATCACTGGATAAATTCTACAATTGATGGAGGAAGTAGTATTGATTCAATTACAGATAGAGATGATGATGGCCACTCAACTTTAGCACTAGATTCTTATGGCAATTTACATGTTTCATATGTAGATGAGAGTAATGGTATAAGATATGCCAAATCATTATTTCAATTAGAAAATTTATGGTCAATATCTACTGTTGACGATTTAGGTGATGTAGGAAGAAGATCGTCAATCGCAATTGATTCTTCCGAAAATATCCATATTTCTTATTTGGATGAAACTAATAATAGCTTAAAGTATGCAAATAATATTAATGGCATTTGGAATTATTATTGGATTGATGGGCATATATGGCCACACATTAATGTTGGGGGTGAAAGCTCTATTGCGATTGATTCAAATGATCACATACACATTTCATATCATGATCAAACGAATCATGATCTAAAATATGCAAAATTTAATGGTTCATGGAATCTTTGGGTAGTAGACACTAGTCACGGGAGCGGAAGTTATAGTTCAATATCTGTTGATTCAAATGGAATCCCACATATTGCATACTATAGTGGCGGTAGTGCAGATTTAAGATACGCAGTTTTTGATAACGGGACAAATTCATGGAATACTTTTCTAATTGATGATGGTTCCGACCCCCTAACATCCAATCCAGGAGGTCAAGTTGGATCTAATTGTGAAATTAATATTGATTTATTTGGTTATATCCATATTATCTATGTTGCGTCGGATGTTGGATTAAAATATGCTAAAAGCTTACATCCCATCAATGGAAATTGGACAAATAATTGGTTAATAGAATTAATTCCCTCAACAACTGTTATGTCGATTGGTTCAATAAATTCAGATTCGGGTGGAAAAATACATTTTGCATTTGGTAGTATGACAGATTTGGCTTACAGTAATGGTACTTTACATTATGCAACACATCACAATGGAGTTTGGAATATTTCGGAAATAGATAATGTTACAAATTCTTACATAACTGATTTAAAGATCAGCATAGATAAATTAGACATTCCACATGTTGCGTACGAAAGATATCATCCAACATCCGTTGAGATTTACCAAATATTAGCAACTAAAAACTACAATTCATGGTCCTTATCAACAATAGGTGAATATACTACGATCAGTAGTAATATAGATTTAGAAATAGACTCCTATGGGTATGCTCATATTTCATTCGGTGGAATGGATACTCCTCATTCGCTGGATTTCAGTTTGAAATATCTAAAAAAACATACAGGGAGTTCGGTTTTGGGAGATGTCACAATAGAATTTGGAAACTATGGTAATATTACGGGCACTATTGTAGATGATACAACAATTAAATTTGTTTCTCCCCAAGGCCCTCAATCGGGAGCCGTAGTAAGCAATATCAAAATTTGGTTAGAAAATGGAAGTAACATAACTTTGCCATTTTCATTTACTTATGATGCATATGATTCTGATGGAGATGGTATTCCAGATAATAATGATGATTGTCCATATATTTTTGGAAACTCTACTTTTGATTTAATTGGTTGTATTGATAGTGATGGAGACGGTTATAGCGATACTGGTGATGCGTTTCCCCATGAAGAAACTCAATGGGCTGATCAAGATGGAGATGGATATGGAGATAATATCTCAGGAAACAATCACGATGCTTTTCCCAGTGATCCCACCCAATGGAATGATACCGATGGTGATGGTTGTGGTGACAGGCCATCTCACCTTGGTGGTTCTAATGCCGATGCTTTTCCATTAGATGCCACACAATGTTTAGACTTTGATGGTGATGGTTATGGAGATAATCAATCGGGTTTCCAACCAGATGATTGTATCTCTATTTGGGGTAACTCAACAAATGGCCGCTACGGTTGTCCAGATGCTGATGGTGATGGTTTAGCAGACATGGATGATGATTTTCCTAATGATCCAATCAGAGGTGGAGATTCTGACGAGGATGGATATGATGATGCAATTGATGATGATTGTCCTGAAGAATTTGGAACCTCAAATATGAATCTAACCGGTTGTCTAGATAGTGATGGAGATGGCTGGGCGGACAGCGAAGATGATTTTCCATCAGATTCCACCCGTAATCGTGATTCAGATTTAGATGGTTATGATGATAATTTAGAAGATGATTGCCCAGACACTTGGGGAACTTCAAATATGAATCTTGTAGGCTGTATTGATACAGATGGGGATGGACTAGCGGATAGTGAAGATGACTTCCCATTAGATGCTAGTGAAATTATAGATTCTGATAACGATGGATTTGGAAATAATGAAGACCGATTCCCTAATGATCCTAATGAATGGTTTGATTCTGACAATGATACATATGGAGATAACCGTGATGATTTGCCCTTCGATGAAACTCAATGGAATGATACTGATGGAGATGGATATGGAGATAATATAAATGGAGATAATCCTGATTTATTTGTCAACAACATAACCCAATGGGATGATACTGATGGAGATGGATATGGAGATAATTGGGGGAATTCTTCTTGGAATTCTACTAGATTATTTGTATGGCCAGGGCAATTCATAGACCATGCTGAACTTGCAGATCATTGCCCTACTGAATCAGGAAATTCAACAGCAAATGGTTTCTTTGGATGCCCTGACGAAGATGGCGATGGGATTGCTGATATTTACGACAGTCCTGATGAAGAAGAACCAGTGGTAACTGATGAGGATGGAGACGGAATAATAGATGAATTAGATCTATGTCCAAATACACCAAGTGAAGATAAAAATTTAGTTAATGAAGAAGGTTGTGTGGATCTTGATTCTGATGGAGATGGTGTAGTTGACAAATTTGATTTATGTAATGACACACCTCAAGGTGTAGAAGTAAATGTTGAGGGATGTACGATTATTAATTCAGACTCAAATGAAGAATCTGAAAATTATATGCAACAACTTCTTTCTGGTGACCAAGAAACTGTGGTTGCTACTGTTGGAATTGGCGCGGTAGTTATTGCACTTATTGGGTTTTTACAATCTAATCTTGTAGCAGCATTTCTACCAGACACATTAAGAGGTTTGCAAGTTTTACGTAAGAAGTCAAAGCTTACAAGAGAAGAAACTCAAGAATTGACATATTTACAATCAGTCTTAAGAGCATACCATGATGATGAAGATATTTTCGAAGAGGAATTAAAATCATACAAATCTGAAATTACTGCTAAATATACAAATAATGAAATTAAAAAAGCAACACTTGAGAAAATAAACTTATTGGTTTCTGATTTATTGACAATGGATTCTTCAGAATTAGAAAGAATCGCAAATGATGAGGCATATTTTGGTTTAATGGGTACAACTAAAAATAAAGAAAGAAAAATAAATTTGTCTCAAAACGTTGCTATGAAGGATCAGAATAATAACAAAACAAATGATGTAGATGAAACTGTTTACAATAAAAATTATCCTCCCGATTCGATAAAGGGAGATATTAATGAAAATGACGGTTATGAATACATTCAATGGCCAAAAAATAGTGGAAGATGGTTTATTAAGAATTCAAGAACAAAACAATGGGAAGAATGGAAAGATTAATTGAAAAATCATTTTCGCCCATAATATGGCTAGTATGCTTGGTTATTCTGTGGTCGTACTAACAGGGGCAGGTATTTCTGCAGAATCTGGAATCAATACTTTTAGAGATAATGATGGTTTATGGGAAAATCATAGTATAGAAGATGTTGCGACACCTACTGCTTGGATAAATAACCCTGATTTAGTTTGGAATTTTTATCAAACTAGAAGAAGGCAATTATTGGAAGTAAAACCTAATCACGCTCATATTGCACTAGCCAGGCTTGAAGAAGGTGTTAAAGAATTTACTTTAATCACTCAAAATGTAGATGATTTACATGAACGAGGTGGAAGTTCAAATGTAATTCACATGCATGGAAGATTACGCACCTTAAGATGTGAAGTTAGCCAAAAGCATGAAGAAAGAATGGATGTTGAAGATTTAAGAGATGATTTTCTTTTTTGCACATGTTGCACAGAACCAACTCAAGTAAGACCAGATATCGTTTGGTTTGGAGAAATGCCAATGCACTTAGATGAAATTTATGAAGCAGTTGAAAAGTGTGATTTTTTCATTGTAATTGTAAGTTCAGGACATGTATACCCTGCTGCTGGTTTAGTCAATGTTGCCCGTTCTTGTAATGCAAAAACTATCCTAATCAACTTTGATTCACCAGTTAATGCTTCTGAGTTTGATGAAATCCACTTAGGAAAGGCAGGCGAAATTTTACCTGATTTAGTTAATACTTGGTTAAATGAATAATTACCAAATTCCCATATCCATTCTTGCATCTTCTGAAGCATGAATTTTGGGATCCCATCTTGGAGTCCAAACTAAATTTACATGTACATCTGAAACTCCATTTACAGATAATATTGCTCTGTGTGCTGCTGCCATAATCTCTGGCGCTACAGGGCATCCAGGGGATGTTAAAGTCAAATCAATCTCACAAAATAACCCTTGATCTTTATCTTCAAATCTCACTGCATAAACCAAACCTAATTCTTGAATTGAAATTCCCAATTCAGGATCTTCAACCATCTGTAATGCTTCTCTTATTTCTGCTTCATCTACCATTATATCACCCTAACATCTCTCTTGCATCATCTTGAATCCTCATAAACATATTTAGAAAACCGTTCGCTCTATTTGGCGTAAGTGTTTCTAAAACATTCATTTCTGAAACGAAATTAGGAGAAAATCCAGTTACTTCTTCTGGAGTTAAACCTTCTAAAGCGATTGCAGTAATTGCCATCAACCCTTGAATGATTTGTGAATCTGAACTCCCTCTTAAATGAAAACCATTTTCACCAAACTCTACAACAATATGAGCTTCTGATTGACAACCAACTACACGCGTATTATTTGTCCATTCTGAATTATCTAATTCATCTATTTCTTCTGCATATTCAAATAACATTTCATATCGTTCCATTTGATCTAATGCTTCAGAAAAGTCATCAATAATTTCTTGAACTTTTTCTGGCCATTCACTCATTAAATCACCTATGCAAAACGTTCAACAATTGTTTTTACAGCATCAACAAAAGCATTTGATTCCTCAATAGTATTGTAAAAATAGAATGAGGCTCTATTTGTTGCTGTAACTTCTAATCTTCTCATCAATGGTTGAGCGCAATGATGGCCGGTTCTAACTGCAATCCCCATAGAATCAAGCATACGAGCGATGTCTTCTGCGTGTAAGGATTCATGCAAAAAAGAAACAACTCCGCTAACATCATCTTTAGAATGATCTCCATAAATTTTAATTCCAGGGACTTGCTTTAGACCTTCAACAGCATTTTTTGCTAATTTAAGTGTATGTTTATGTGCTACATTCATGTCTAATTTCTTCATCCAATTAATTGCTGCAGACCAACCGATTGCTTCAGCAATTCTTGGAGTTCCTGCTTCAAATCTATGTTCATTTTCTTGGTAAGTTGAATATTCTTTGAATACTTCTGTAATCATGTCTCCACCTCCAACCACAGGCTCCATTTCTTCAAAAATACCTGGTGAAATCAATAATGCACCAATACCTGTTGGACCACACATTTTATGACTTGTAACTGCTAGAAAATCTGCATTTATATCCATCATATCTAATTTTTCATGTGCGGCTGCTTGTGCACAATCTAATATTATTTTAGCACCTGAATCGTGTGCTATTTTAACTAAATTTTCTACTGGGTTTCTTGTTCCTAAAACATTTGATGTATGTATGATACAAGCTAACTTTGCACCATTTATTTTAGACTTGTAATCTTCTAAATCTAACTGATATGATTCAGAATCTACATCTACCCAACGTAGTTCCAGATTTTTCTCTTTAGCAAGCATTTGCCAAGGTACAATATTTGAATGATGTTCCATTTCTGTTAATACTATAGCATCACCAGAACTTAAATTCACTTTGGCCCATCCTAAAGCACACAAATTCAAAGCATCAGTTGTACCACTAGTAAAAAGAACCATTCCTCCAGGAGGTAAACCAAACCAATTGGCAACTGATTTTCGCGCTAATTCAAATGCTTCAGTAGCTTCACCTGATAAAGTATGTACAGCCCTATGAACATTAGAATTATATCCCCTATAATACTCATTCATTGCATCTATTACAGAACTCGGTTTTTGGGAAGTTGCGGCATTATCAAGATAAATTAATTTCTTTCCATTCGGTAAAATTCGTTCTAAGATTGGAAATTGAGATCTTGCTTCACTCATATCTGAAATTAAATCCATATTATGCAACCAACCTACAATCTAAATGAACTAAGAGACGTGTTTGGGCCCATTCAATTAATTTTTTACTAGGAAAATCCAAAAAGGTTGACATTAAAAAACCTTCAACAATTATA
>PAAW01000055.1 GCA_002699515.1 Methanobacteriota archaeon | reverse complement strand
TTCCTACCAATTTTTCTAGTTGGTATTCCACCGAATATAGCTCCTACAACTGTTCCCCATAGAGCCATTGCCATAACCACTGAACCATGAAAAATATCAGTTGAATTCCATAAAAGTTGGAGTTTCTGATCTGCACCAGATATTACTACAGTATCAAATCCAAAAAGAAAACCCGCAAGGGCAGCAGTTAATGACCACTTAGTTAACTTATTCATTAATAAAATTAATTTAATATATTATCTATACGACCTAGGATTAACTTAATCATAATATGTTGCTTTGACTCTCCTTGAAAAACCTAAATAAGAGTACCATATAGCAAAAAATACTACACCATCTATAAGTAATTTTTGCATTTCTGGGCGCATTGATTCAATTATATCATCTGATAATCCTGAAATGTTAGCTAGGAATTGAGTTGAAAGAATCGTGTAGCCTAAAAATATAAGAAGATAATTTCTTGTTATTATTATAGCTCTAGGTTTAATTTTCCAAAGTGCGATTCCAGCTCTAACACTTAAAAGCACTAATAGAATAGATAATAGACTATCAGCATAAACAAATGTATTCAACCCAGAAATTTCATCAAAATATTCATATGTATCAATCCAACCAGCATAAAGATTGAAGAAAGAACCTAGTGGGACAATAATAGTTAGAATAATACAAAATAATAGGAGCCACCCTTTAACACCTACAAATTTGTTTGGTTTATTGTTATTAATAGATTCTTTAATCACCTCTCCTAGCTGATGATCTGTATTTCCTTGTTCTATCGATGTCATTGATAATATTAATTATTAAAAAAATCTTTTTTTGAAATTCTTCCAGAAGAATACCCCCCTGTAGTTTCAACCCAAACCTGATGCTCCCACTGCGCTTCACCTTTACAGATGTAGACATCAGGGTCACACCCATCTAAAAGAATTGATGTCTTTTTTTCAAAATAACCATCATCACTGGAAAACTTGTATGAGTAGGAGCCTATAGGTAAATCTGTAAACATATAACTATCTCCCGCTTCAATATAAGCATGAGCTACAACTCTACCATATTTATTAACCACTGCAAAGACCATATCATCATCATCAACATTAATAATTCTCCAATTAGCTCCACTTTTATATACTGATTCATTAGCTCCAAATTGAGAAGTGTAAGGAGTAGCGCCTGTATATTGCCCGTAAGAAATGAAATTAGCAAGTAAAAAAAATATAAGTAAAATATTTTTCATTTACCTAATTTAACAAATTTAACCATGCTGCCAACAATATCTACTTCCTGATGCTGCATTTCTTTTACACCTTGTACCTGATTTAGTAGTTGCATTACACCTTCCAACATAATCTGATTTCTTTGGAGGTTTATAGTCTGGGGATTGACTTTGATGAGCATAGCAATATCCATTTTCATTTTTTGTTAAATTTCTACAACGATTCCCTGTTGATTTAGCTAAGCCTAAACATTGAGATGATGAGGTAAAAGAAACTGGAGAAGATGAGGGGTTACTTGTTATATTAAAGCTCCATTGATTTAATTGCTTTTGAGATTCAAGCCTATCTTCCAATTCATCATCTAAACCTGGAAAGAAATCAATCCCAGTAAAAGATTCTATATAATCAACACTATAGACATATGATTCAACAGAACTAGCTAATTTTTGATTAGGAGTAAGAAAACCAATCATTTTATTTTTATTTGAATCAAAAATAATTTTATAAAAGTATAGAGGTACTGAGACTCTGTTATTTCCAATTTTATTTAACCCATTCCTTAAAACACCTCCAGTTACAACATGTATCTCTCCATTATGAGCCCAGTCTCTAACTAAGGATTCAATTTTTCTCCACCCTCCCCTATTAAATGATGGATTCTGAGGCGAAATATTAGACATATAAAAAGATTCAGACATAACCTGTCTATTTTTTTTCATATCACCAGCTGGAGCTAAATGTCCTCTATCATATCCTGATTTATAGTAGTCATTAGGTGATGAGGAACCAGTTGAGACCAGTGGGTCGTTTCTAAAATTATCAGTTCGCTCAACAGAAGTCTCAAACATATCATGTGTTAGCTTATAATAAACCCATTCAGCCTGCTCATGATCTTCGATGTATGATAAAGTATAATAAGAGTGGCTGATTATTTCTCCTTTAGACTCTGGAAGATATGTTTGAGAAAATAATCCTAAAAATTGAAATAGGAATAATACTATAGATAATATCTTTTTCATATTCTATTTTATAGTTAGAAACTTACTAATCAGTTCTACCACTTATAACAATCTACGCATTCTGTAACATCAACATCAAGGTCCCGAATGGGCCAACCAGTTATATCAACGCTTTGTATGTTAGATGGAGCTTCCTCCCTTATCGTTTCATATTTTATCTCACCTGTTACTTTATTAAATATTATAGCTCTGGTATCATTTAAATCATGAAATGAGTAATTATCATTTGAATCTATTTTGTTTGAACCTAAGATTATTGATATTAAAAGAACCGAAAAGATTCCTGTTAATACGCCTGTTGTATAATTTGTTTTCATTTTTTATTTTTTAAAAGTTATCTTACAATTTAACAATATTATTATATATTTAATTTGATGAAAAGGTATTTTTTATTTGATAATGAGCCTGTTACAGGGTGGAACTACTTTTTGAGACTAATAGTAGGTCAATTACTTATAGTTATTATTATCGGTTTCTGGTTAATTGCTGCTACAGCATACAAGAGAGCAGGTTCTCTTGATTGGTCTCAAGAAGCTAGGGTTTTATGTGCAATCGCCATCCCAATTCATATAATTATAAATATTATGGCAGATGAAATAGAATTTTCCGATTTTACCTTTGCACTTATTGCTCTTTTATTAGCTGTAGTTCATCTTGTTCTGCTTTTTAAAAATGGGAATAAAAAAATAGATCAAAATATATTTAAACAATAATGAATAAGTTTTATTAAAGACAAATTCTGTGAAACAGATTAAATATGCCATTATCAATTGACTTTAGATTTTACAAATTTGTTGCTGCAGCAGCAGGATTTTATTACGGAGGGATAATTGGAGCAGTTGCTGCCTATTTCCTTGCACGCGAATTAATAGACAATAGAGATCGTGGAGTTGATATTTTTGAGTTATCTCTACTTAGGCTTAGCTCACTACTTGTAAAAGCTGATGGAAAAATTGAAAACCAGGAGATTATAGCAGTAAGAAATTTTTTTATAAAAACCTTTGGGAGATCTAAAGCAGATAGGCTCTTTAAAGCAATTAAGAATAACCCCCCTATTAGCAGTAATATAGATGAAATTGTACGGGCAATAAGATCTAGAATTGAACCCTCAAAACTTTTCCTGGTAATACAATTCTTATTCTCCATAGCTGTTGCAGATAGAGAACTAGCCATTACAGAAGAAAAATTTATATTCGATGTAGGTGAAAAGCTTGGATTTAGCAAAGAAAGGTTAATCCAAATAAAAGCTCAGTTTTTAAACTATAATGCAGAAGCTGGTAAAGATGATTTATATTATTTAAAAAAGCTAGGACTAGCTCCTGGAGCTACAAAGCAAGAAATTAAAGACGCGTATAAAAGTATGGCTAAAACTTTTCATCCTGATAAATTAGCTGGTGTAGATAATGCTATTAAAAAAATAGCAGAAGAAAAATTTAAAGAAATAAAAGAAGCATACGAGAATTTAATTAAAAATCCAAAATATGTCTAGAACATCAAAAATAGTTTTATTCTCTATTTTATTAATAATAGCAATAGCAGATCAAAGAGGATTCTTTGAAGAAAGATTTGTTTCTAATAATGACACCTCTGGTGACTATTCAGAATATATAGAAAAAACTCCATGTAATGATGCTATAACTAAAAGAGATTTCCTAATCAATAATCCAAGACCTACAAATGGATTCTCACCATATGATGCTTGGGTAGGTAGAGGAGCTTATAACAACAACTCAAATAATAGTTTTAAAATTGAAAATTCTAATCAAACCGATGCTGTAGTCTTATTAGTTAATGCCTATTCAGAAAGAAAAATAAGAAATGAATATATAAGAAAAGGACAGTCATTTGATATGACAGGTGTTCCTAATGGCACTTATTATCTTCAGTGGACATCTGGAAATACATGGGATCCAAATAAAACTGTTGGAAGTATGACAGGAGGTTTTATATGTGATGAGAGCTTCACAAAAACTCAAAATTCAAATGATTGGATGACAGTTCGTGGTGATCAAATATGGACTGTGACACTTTATAGCGTAACTGGAGGTGATGTTGAGTCAGAGGATATTAATGCTTTTGAATTTTCAGACTAATTAGGTTTTTTAGATATAGTTAATACCATATTTAAAATGATTAATATGGCTGAGAAACCTATCCAAAAGTCTGTATTCTCTTGAAATTTATAAAAAGTCACTTGTATACTATAGACAAAAATCATAATAACAAACAGTGTATTTAAAATAGTCATAAAATGTCCTACTGGAAGAAGACTCAGTCTATAACACCTCTTATGAGTTGTAGAAGCTACTAACCAGGCTGATAATATTATAGCTATTATTGAAAAAAGTATAGAATCATTAATTCCATCGTATATAGCAATGGAAAATATTAATAATATAGAGGCAAAATACAATCTGATAAGGTAGTCAATTCCATCAATATTTTCTGGCATAAAATCAAACCAATTAGTTTCACTAACCTCTTCAATTATCTCCTGCTCTTCTTGAATTATTTTCTTTGGCGTATCAATTACAATATCCTGGTCAGGCATATATTTAATAGTATCAGGTTGAGATTTAAGTGAGCATATTATGTTACCCTTAATAACTCCAAAAACTTTTGTTCCTTCAAGCATCTGTTCACTTAGATCGATATCATATATCAATACACTGTATACATCTTCTCTAAAAATATAGTTTTCTGGAATTTTTGAGTTTGAAAGTGAAATTGAAATATTCTTTACATGCTTTTTCTCAAGAAAGTTTCTATCTATAGTTAGGACTTCATTAAAAGCACATTTAGTTCCATTATTAATATTTGATTCTGTAAGTATAAATTCTGAAAAGTTAACACCACCCCTAGAGTCAATACGTTTAGTTTCATACTTACCAACAAAATCTCCTTTTATATACTGATTATTATCAGTAGTAAAAGTTTTTGATTTTTTATTAATCATACTTGTCAAACCATTTCAAAAGAGTTCCCTTTTTTAAGTATTTATAAGTTGGTTCTATTTTTAGAGTGTTAAAAGGTGGATCCTTATATTTTTCAGGATATTCAATATGAATTCCTGTTGACTCTTTCATTAATTCAGTATATCTTTTTTTAAAAAAATCATAATGATCAAGAATGATTTTATTATTAACCTTTCTACAAAGGACATCATATTTCCTAAAGACAGGATTAGTTATAAAAATATATATAGGTGATAGGAATAATGAGATTATTAGTATAGTAATAATCCAAGAATATAGCATCTTTCCAGATACAATAGATATTCTTGTTATAAAAAAATTAGATTCTGATATAGCATAATTAATTTCACTTCTTTTTGAGCCCATTTTCATTTCAGTTAAACTTAATATTGAGTCTTTTTCCGACTCACTTATTCGTGATTCTTGAAAGTTTTTAATAGCTAATTCTATTTCACTCCCATATGAAATTTCAAGTTTATTATTAAAATCATTTTTAAGTTCATTCTTATACTTATCTAGATGATAAGAAACAGTATCTTCAAATACGTATGACTGAAAGGATTTTGAAATAAATAAAGATAAAAGCACTATAACAATTGATCTCTTAATAATAAATTGAAATATTTCTAATTTATTTGATTTATAATCAAGCTCACCTTCTATTATTGAGAAAATCAATCTATAAAAATTATATATAAAAAGAACAATAAAGACAGATACTAAGACACTAATAAATAGATTGTCAAAGGCTAACTTAAATCCATAGATAAGGCCAATTAATGAAATCATTAGTATTACAAACATTATTCCTGAAATTCGATACAAAACACTTCCATCTTCATTATTTAAGAAGAAGTAATCAAGGCCTAAAAATTCTGATATTTTTTTTATCACGATTCTTTATTGATATAATTTTCTGGGTTTTGCTGAATATTCTTTATTTCCTTTGTTTTCCATGACTCTACCACAACTTCATTAAGTTCAGCTTGAGCTTGTAAAAGCTTGATTTTTTCTTTTAATAGTTTTTGAGATTGGTGATTTATTATAAGATCTCTATGGACTCCCTTTTTATCCTTATAAAAGTCATGTTTTATCTCTATTCCTTTTTCAGCTCTTATTAGTGCCTTTATATTATCATTCATAAAATCATAAGGACTTTTAATTAACATCATCTTGAAAAATATTGGAGTGAGCTCTATCGACATAAACAGCAGTGTTATAAATAGTATTATCTTCCAATCAACAAGTTCATGAGCAATTTTAAGCCTTGCGTTTAAACCATTATAGTTATTTGTAATACTATCCGTTTTATCTAATTCTCTTTGCTTATCATCTCGTTGATTTCCTAAATTTGAATCAATTTCTGCAATTAGGGCAATATTTTTAATTTGAATATCATCATATTCTTGTTTAGCTCTAGCTATTTGATTCTCTAATCTTCTAGCTGCAGGACCATAACCTTCTCTTTGTGAACCAACTCTTCCTTGAATTTCTTGAGTTAATTGATTTTCAAGCTCTACCAGCCTAATACTTTTATCTGCAATCTCACCTTCAAGTTTTGCTCTCTCTCCCTCTAAGCGATCTATCTCTTGTATAAATTTTGCCTCAACATTTTTTTTATATTCATTATAAAGTGTCTGCTGCTCCTCTTGAAGTTGAACATCAATCTCTGTTTTAAACATTCTTAGTTCAACTGGCTTCGAAATGGTAATTGCAATTATGATACCCATAATAATTCTAGGTACTGCAGCTTTTATTTCTCCGGAAGTTATTGCCTCTGTTCCATCTCCTTTACCAGTACTTGCAACTATAAAACGATCAATGTTAAAAATTATAAGGCCCCAAATACATCCAAAAATTATTGCTAAAAGTGTAGTATTAAAATCTGCTGCTGCAACTGAGCTAACATCAGCAGATATTGCAGCTGCTTTTGGTGAAAAGACAATATAAAATGCATATCCTCCTGCAAGTGCTGCCATAAAACCTGTAGCTAGAACTATTCCACCTAAGCATGCATACTTAACATGATCTGTATATGTGCTTTTTTCTAGAAGATAACTGTCTGCTCCGGCAGCTTTCCATAGAAATCTCATTATAAAATTTGGTTTTGGGGATGTGTAATAATCTTTATTCATTCTGTGTAATTTAGTTTGTTACTATTTATTTTAAAATTTATGTTTTTGATAAAAAATCCATTATCAATTAAACCTGATTTATCAATTTCTTTTTTGTAATAAAAATCATTTATTATAGGTTTATTTAGTTTTGAATTTGTTTTAAAAACATCTCTATTATCAAGAAATTTTCTATTTTGAACTTCTTTTTCAACCTCAATTGGTCTCACAAAGATTCTAGAAGTAGTTATTCCAAATAAACCAATTGAAATTAAATTTATTTTTTCTGGCTTATAAATAAATAAACTAGTATTTGTAGTATTGAAATAGAATCTAACTTTAAAACCAAAATATATTATAGCTAAAAAATTGTTTTTTGATCTCCACTCAATATCTGTTATACCACCAGAAATATTAAACTTGGAGGCAATTCTAAAATATTCAATTATTGGTTTTTTATTTTTCATTTCTCTAATTTAAAAATTCATTTTCTGAAATATCTTCTGATGTTAAATCTCCATCAGGTGAATTATACATTAAGCCTGTACTTACCCTATTATATAGGTTAATCACCAAATTATTTCTGCCCTCCTTTATTTTACCAAAATTTTCATCTTGCAGAAAACCTCCTTTTGTTATACCATCATCTCTAAGTATTCTTGTTGTCCACTTATTTCCTCTTAAATGTTCTATAATATACCTACCATCTGGCAAGTTCTCAATCATAAATTCTTCACCTTTTCTAACAAAGACAGACCTAACCCTATATCTTGTATCAGCTCTTCTAATAGATAAAAGAACATCATATATACCAAGAGTATTATCAATTCTATAGTTATTACCTCCTCCATACAGACCGGCACCGAATTTCTCTTCATAA
The DNA here is from genome assembly GCA_002699515.1 of Methanobacteriota archaeon. GTDB lineage: Archaea > Thermoplasmatota > Poseidoniia > Poseidoniales > Poseidoniaceae > MGIIa-I. Next base: position 3,257 of record PAAW01000055.1, on the reverse strand, counting down.
GGCATTGATCCACTTCTTGGATAACATTCGTCTTCAACTATAATACAAGCTTTATCAACTCCATAATCACAAGCAACATAGAAATCCTCACATGCATTTTCAGATCCTAATACTTTATATACTTGACCTCTTAACATAAATGACATTGCATTTTCTTGCAAAGAATTTAAAGTAATTGATGATGTAAAATCATCCAAGGCTTTTTGATAATCAGGACTATATTGAGATGCGTTTGAAGATTCGGCACGCTCTAGATATGCTCTACCCCTTAAGTAATATGCATACCAATTATTATTATCTACAAGGATGACATTGTCTAGATCATATATTGCCTCATAGTACTTTCCTTGTTTTATGTATATCTCTATTCTTTTTATGTAAGGATCAGTATATGAATCATCTATATCAATAGCTCTATCAAAATCTCTTAATGCTCTTCTATCATCTCCTGATTCATAATATGTAACACCCCTATCATAATAGTATGAACCATCTCTTGAGCTACCAAACTGACAATATCTAAAAAGAAGGAATATTGCCAGAACCAACATTAAATAATAAAGCCATCTAGGAATCCCTTCTCCGCTATTTGAGGTATCCACCTCTCCATAATCAATCTCATCATCTATTGAGTCGTTAAAAAAACCCTCTTGATCTTTAGCCTCTTCATCATTTGAAATTGGGTCAAATTCTGGCTCATTAGTTTGAACTTCATCAGGCTGTAACCTAATAGTTTGAAGAGACTTACTAAACTTTACATTTGGAATTGGTCCTTCATACTCATCCTCTTTAAGATTATCCCAGCTACCTGTAATTCCTCCAGGAGGGAATAAATTAACTCTATAATTAGTTTTTTCTTTAGAGAACATTAATTGACATTTCTCATTAATATTAAAAGCCATCACCTCATTTGGGTTTTTATCTAACCAACTTTTTATACTCTCATCCTTAATCCTAAGAAATTCATCTTCAGGATTATATTCAAAAACAATTTTTTTAAAAAACTTCATTTGACTATTAAAATCTGATGATATAGACTCAATATTTTGTGCTTCTTTATCATTTGATATAAATTCACCTATATGTTGCTTAGGATCTGTAGAGCTAAAAACTTGTTTATTAAATCCTTTGATTCCTGAAGCTATTTTTGGAGAAATGGGATGAATATTAGACTTCTTATCTTTTAGATCTATTGGTTTAACATTTTCCTTAGATATTAATATCAGTTGATTACTTTCATTAGAAATTTTTTGAATTTTAAACCCATACCCATCCCAAGAAGTAATATTCGGCTTATCCTTATCACTATATGATGTGTTTTTTGGAATCTTGTTTAATAAAAGAAGTTTATCTATTTCTTTATCAATATCAATTGATTGATAGGATTTTATAATTACAGGAGGAGGACCTATAATGAGATTCCATTCTTTCTCACCTATAGGCACTACTGAATCAATAAAACTAGTTAATTGTATTTTTTTATCATGCTTGACTAAATTAAAATCTATTCCTTCCAAATCAGAGAAAATAGATCTAAGAACTTTATCTAACCCGAGTTTTATTATAGCCTCATTTAGGTTCATTTATAATATTACTATTAATAGGTTTAACAAAATAAATATTGATAGTGAAAGGATAATTGAATATTTATTATTCTCGAATAAACCTAAATTAATTTTCTTTGTAGATTGAGCAATTACAATGAAGATGTTTATAATTATAAAAATAATTATAAGATTATTGATTATATCAGCTTTGGTTAACACTTGAATTGAAGGCATTGTGTTTTCGACAAAATATTTATTTCCAACCGCTCCAAATATCCCACCAAGACTAAGCGTTATTCTTGTTTCAAATAGCTTCTTATCAATAAAAAAGACAAGGAGAGATATTATGTAAGACAAGAAGGCACCGAAAAAAAGTTTATAATATATATATGAGCCTTTCCTGTCTAATACTATATTAAAAGAAAAGTCCTCAACTACACTATTCCTATATCCGTCTGCAAATCCATAATTGTCTCCTGAATCAACATATTTACTAGATGTATAGACACCTGTAACATCGAAACCATCAAGCAAATACTCAAATTCATTTACATTAACTTTAGGAGGAAATAAGGAAGATTCAGACATCCTTACAACAGAAGTGTCTTTAGTTCCGCGGAATACAATTTTTAAATTTTGTTTGTCAAAAGGATAATCCCTTAGATCCCATTTATGAGGCAATAATCCTTCAAAATATCCAGTAAAAACATAATTACTGTCATTATGATTTTCAATCTCTTGGTAAATCCTATCATATTCACTATACTCTACACCATCTTCATTTATGTAACCCTTGTAGCTATATCCCCACTGAGTATATACCTGGTCACTTTCAGGATAAACAAGAGCTGGAACAATATCATATAGATTAATTTCTTCATTACTCTTTGCTACATATAAAGTGTCATATTTTTGAAATGTTTCCCAATCTATTTTTAAATAGAAATAATCACTATTATTTTTAATATCTCTTAGATCTTGAATATTAATCGTCATTTCATGATTAATTGGATATTGAAGATTATCTTCATCAGTTAGTTCCCAGTAGGGATAATAGTCTCCAGATCTAATTCTTTCTTGATATGATTCTAAATTATCACTTTGAGAATAAGCAGATATAGTAAAAAATATACAAACAGAAATAAATATGCTTCTTATCATATATTTAAATGTAATGAATTAATTAGTAATCAGAAACTTGTGCTGATGAATATAGAATCCCTCCTTTTATTAAATTTTTGAAATTTGGATCTGAATATGTTCCAACTAAATGACCTAGCGCAGTATAGAAAGATCTTCCACCACTATATTCATGATACCATGTAATTGGGTGATTCTGACCATGCTCTCCCCCTCTATATGAAGTCTCATCAAGATTAAGTAGAATATTAATATTTGGGTTAATATTATAAAAGTTATACCACTCATCTCTTATTTCCCATTCTTTTTCTAAATGTTTTGTTGATATATGCTCACTAATAATTGTATTAATTTTTGCTTTGGCAGTGCCTATAGGGTGACTTTTAAAATAAGCTCCAACAAGACCTCCATACCAATCCCAATCATATTCTGTGTCGGTTGCTGAGTGAATTCCTACAAAACCTTTTCCTTCTTTAATAAATTCCTCCATAACTTCTTGTTGTTTTAAATTTAGAATATCTCCTGAAGTGTTTAAGAATATGATTGAACTAATATTCTCAAGGTTTTCAG
>PAAW01000054.1 GCA_002699515.1 Methanobacteriota archaeon | reverse complement strand
TTTTCCATAATCATACTTACTCGAGCTCTCTCTTGCTTCATTCTTATTTGCAACTCATCTCGAGTAGTCATATTATCTTCCTCTAATTCAAATATTATGCTTCAATCTTTGTTGTATTTTTCTCTAATGAGATATTTTCATTATTTTTTTTCTCATTAACTTGATTTGCTAAGAATGTAACAACATCTAGAATTTCAAAATTATGTGTTGGGTCGCCTTCAAATTTAAGGCATTCAAAGTGACTAACACATTTTGGACATGATGTTAGCATAACGTCTGCTCCTGTTGCTTTTACTTCTTCAAAACGTTCTAAACGGATTGAACGACTATTTTCATTACAAGACATCATACTTGAAACACCACAGCAGAGTCCATCTTCTCCATGGTGTTCCATTTCTACAAGTTCAACGCCTTCAACATCTTTGATTAAATTTCTTGGTTCTTCGTATAAGCCTACTTGTCTTCCAAGTCTGCAAGGATCATGGTAAGTTACAGTGGTTTCTTGTTCAGTTTTTAGATTCATATCAAATCCATTTTCTATTAAGAATTCTGTTGTATGCATTACTTTGATATTTTCTAATTCATAATCTTTAGCAAATGTCCTGAAACACTCTGCACAACTACTTACTAGCGTATCTATGCCGCTTTCTTTCAATTTCTTTTCGTTATATGATTTTAATTTTTCAAACACTTCAGTCATTCCTTGCCATTTTTGATCATGGCCACAGCATTTTAGGAAGTCTCTGCCCAGATAAGTAACTTCTTCACCCATCTCTTCGAATAGAGTAAATGCAGATGCAGTACTTACACCCAAATTCATTGAACCTTCATTAACATGACTAAATACCATTTCCTGATCAATAAAATCAACACATCCTGGATAATATCCAATGTTTGAGTCAATAGGGTATTCTTCTACTGGAATAAATGAATCATCAGCACCTTCTTCAATTTCTGCATTGAGAACGGCCCTTAATATTGTATGTGGAATCTCAGCTTCAGGTGCAGTTCCTACAGTTAATGATCTCCTAATATCTACGTATGAGTCATAATCTACTAATTGAGGACATACATTAGTACAGGCAGAACATGTAAGGCAAGTATACATTGGAACACCATCATCTTCATTATTCCATGTGTTGTATATGATATTCAATTTATCTCCAGCATTAAAGAGTCTTACAGGACATGCATCATCACAAAGGTCACAACCGTAGCACTTGTTCATTTCATATTCATATCCTCTAGCCATTCCCCTGAGTACGATAAATGCAAGAGCACCTAAAGTAAGACAAGGTATGAATAATGAATAAATTAATTTTGCATCAAGACTTTTGGGATTTTTCTTAAATCCTGGGTTGTTTAACATCTCGTATGATGATTCATCATCTTCTAATGAAAGATCTACTGATTGGCCTTCCATTGAATGACCGTCAGAATAGATTAATAGTGGTTGGAATGCAGAAATAGTTGCAGTATAATTAGTGTATATTTGAGTACCTGCTTCAATACCCTCTGGGTCAACATGTAATTCCCATGTATATTCACCAGGTGTTATGTGTTGCTCAATATCTAAAGAACAATCAGAACTCAATACTTCTTCTGAATTTTTGTAAAGAACAAATGTTGATGTGACAGTCCCTACATTTCTTATGCTAGTTTTAGCACTACAACTCATTTTTATTGGAACACTGTCAAGTCCCATGTTGGTAATTGTAAGAGAACCTTCTGTTTGGTTTTCAGAATTGCTGAAACTTTCAAGAATTGAACCTTCTGTAGTAATTTTATTTATGTCTAAATCAGAGTTGTGATGGTTATTTACATCAGCAAAATCAATCAAATATTCGTTTGTTGGTTGATATAATGCGGCATTGTATTGAGAACTCATTTTCGCACTTATTATGGTGCCTTCTTCAGCCCAATCTGTAGTATATTCAATTACATAGTCAAGAGGTTGATCATACATTTTTTCTAGAGTTTCAATGTCATCCATTGCTCCAAGTCCTCCTGCTTCCCAAAAACCTCTCTCATAATAATCAAATGTTGAAACACTTACTAATAGAGCAATTACAAAACCACCTATGATTAAGTTCTTACCTACATTCGGTGTAGTTCTTGCACCAATACTGCTTACTAAAAATGCCCTAGCCGCAAAATAAATTAAAATCCATATTAAAATGCCAGTAAGAACCCAAGGAATTGTATTGAATATTTCTGCAACCCATGGTTCTCTAACTCCACAAATTAATTCTCCATGATCAACGTGACATGAATCAGTTCTATTTTTCCCATATAGGTCTAGGAATATATTGATTGAAAACACACTGATAAACCATACATGTGCAAGATAAATAACCCCTGCTGTAGCAAACCATGGGTCTTCAACACCTCTTTTTGCTGTACCCCCAAGGATTGGAGGTAATGCAAGAATACCAACTGGTAATCCAGTAAGTATAATTCCCCAAGCACCAGCATTTAATGGATATACTGGTTGATTGAAAAATGATCCAATAGGGCCCATGGGTATGTCAATTTGAGGTAAATATTCACCCCATCTCAAGTATCCATAACTGAATAATACATACCAATCTGGGAAAACAAAACCGGCTTGTGCGATAGGATCGGCTGCAGAATGTAATGGAGGAGGAATCAAATATCCATAAAATGTTAATGTGGCCATGATTGATAAAAATATAATTGTGTCTCTTAATACTTCATGAGGCCATAATAAATGACCCATAAATGTACGTTTTCTAATCTCAGAATCCTCAGAATCTAGTAATTTTTCTTTTTCATTCATGTAGGTTTCTGCAACTCTACCCAAATTTCCTAATAATCCCATAATATCTCCTCAATCAATGTGGCTCCGCAATTCCTTGTACCCATACAATAAATAAATGTACGATTATTAATGCTGTAACTATAACAGGTAATATGAATACGTGAATGAAATACATTCTTGTTACAGTTGCGCCAGATAATGAAGTTCCTCCAAACATTAATGTTGCAACTTGTGGGCCTACAAGAGGCGTTGCTGCAGCCATATTAATTCCAATCGTAGCGGCACCAAATGCTAATGCGTCCCAAGGTAATAGATATCCAGAATATCCAAAGAAAATTGTGAAAAACATAAGCCCAACACCAATTAGCCAATTCAATTCACGAGGATTTCTATAAGCGCCAGTAAAGTAAACTCTGCACATATGTAAGAATACTGAAGCAACCATGAAGTGTGTAGCCCAATGGTGAATTGAACGAATAATATAACCAAACGGCAATTCTAACATGATAAATTCCATTGATGCATATGCAGGTGTAGGATCAAGCTCAAGATTTCCACCAGGTACGTAGTAAATACCTAGTACAGTGCCAGTTATTACAAGTATTATGAATGCTAAGAATGAAATTCCTCCAAGGCAATAAAGTGGGTACCAATACCAGATAATTTTCAATTTATATTTTTCAGCATGAGTGAGCGGTAATTGTCTATGCATGGTATAAAATGTGTCTCTACTCATTGCCCAATAATCTTGTAATCTAAATCTTGTATCGAGCCATGAGAAAACCCAAAGGAATGATCTTTCTGCTACACCCATTTTTCCAGATGACTCCACAGCTCGTAAAATCTCTCTTCTAGGAGTTTGATCATTTTCTTTACGTAGTGTTAATGCTACTAATACGCAGACAATCGCTATAAAAGTCCAAAGAACCCAAAACATCGTATTCATCATAATTACCTCAATCACAAAATGTTAACCAGTCTACAAATTCAGTTACACCCTCAATTATTCCACCATTAATATTGGCAGGAATTATAGGAATTCCCACTGGCGCTGGACCTCCTACTTTTTTTATTCCTGCAAATTGGAATGTTTGACCTGTTGCACGGTTTCTGTTCTCATTTACTTCTAGTGCGGTAGGGTCAAACCTACTACTATGGCAAATACAAAATAATTTGTTGCCTCCTTCTTCAGTTCCTCCAGGTGCCCAACTATCTTCTGTGAAATTATTACTCACTAATTGCCATCCGGGAATACAACAAAGATGAGGGCACCTTCCAAAAGAGATTATAATGCCATCATTTGGAGTGATTATTGGATTTTCCTCTGCTAAATCTTCAAAATGACCTATATATTTTCCAGTAGCGTCAACACCTTCTCCAAATTGATATCTAGGAACATTTACTTCTAGTGCTTTTGTCTTATTCTCACTATGAGGCACATATACTACATTTACAGGAACTCCGTTCCAAATTCCTGATGCTCCTGCCATTCCAGCAACGCTTTTTGAAGCTTCACTAACGAATTCGTCTAATTTCATTTCTTGTAGGTGTTTTGAACCATACCAAGCATCATCTTCTCTTCCTTTTGCCCAATATTTCACAGCTAAATCTCCGCCACCGCCACCACCTCCAGGCATTAGTACTGCAGCGAAGCCAATTACTCCAAAAGTCGCTGCAAGAACTCCTGCAGCAGTATTAAATCCATACCGTATGAATTGTCTACGATCAATTACAGAACCTAGAATTTCATTTCTGGTGGCGTGTTTTCCAGGAATTTTTAGTTCAACATCTCTACTCATTAAATCACCTATACTTTGTATTCTTTCCAATCTTTTTCGTATTTTCTTTGTGAATGTTCAGGAATAAATTTGTTCCTTTCATGTTTCACAACAATTAAGTCTGGTAAAACCCATTTTTGATATACTATTCCCATAATAATAATCGTACTTAAAGATATGAAAAGATGGTAGGATAATTGTTGTTGGTCCCAGCCATTCATTAATCCATAAGCCATTGTCCCAGTCCAATAGGTAACCCAAAAAATACCCCAGATGAATAATAGGGAGACCAATGCACTCCCTCCCGATGGTGAAATTGTTGCTTTGATTATTGTGCCTGGTTCAGCAGGAGTAAATACTCCATGATCAACAGCCCTTTGGAAATCTTCTTTTTGGAGGTCAACACCTTCTAATGCTCTTTTGGCATCTTTGATGCTGATTTTTCCAAGGGACACCTCGTGTAGGAGCTTTTCAAGTAAATCAGTTGCCATTATTGGTCCCCCCTTCTCATATGTTTATATCTTAATTGCAATAAATTGGTTCTACCTGTATAAGAATGACTAAATCCATATCTAAGCATAAACCCAGAAAATATGATGACAATGATTACTGCTCCAAATCCTAGTAATCCTAGCCAGTGTGCTCTAAACTTTGCACCCATGTCATGTAAATCGACATGGCCTTCATCTGCAGCAGGGGGTTCTACAGCACCATCTCCAGAAAATATTGTTCTTCGGGAATCTAAAATTTCAGATGGTGTGTTCTCTGTGCTTTCAGGAATATGGAATGATACTCTATTCCACATGTCTCCTAAATTTCCATCAGCACCATTAACACTGTTTAATGAAATCCAAAAAGTAACTTTTCCAGTATTTTCTTCGGGTGCAGTCCATGAAATTGTCCATGCTCTATTTTCAGACCTAGCCCCTTCTTCTGTATGTGTTAATGTTGATGTGTTATCTTCCCAATTTTCAACTATTCCTTCAAATCCCTCTGCGGATCCAAGAATTCCATTATCTACAAGCATTGAAAATCCTCCCGTATTTCCACTAGATTTGTCAGGGCCTCCAATTACTTCTAATCTCAGAGTATAAACCTCGTTTGGAACATATTTGTAAGGCACATCGTCAATGAGTGCAGTCACCGAATTACTAGGTGAGGTTCCATGGCAAGAACACCCCTCTTTTGCTACGTCATTAGGGCCTCCTTGAGCACTTTGATCTCCTCCAATTCCTCCAGGGAGTGATGAAACTGGAGCAGAGATTAATAATACGGTAAAAACCAGAAAAAAACAAGATAATTTTCGGTTTACAGAGAGCATCTCTTCACCTTATGGTGAGGCGACTTATCTTGACCCAATAAACGTTATTAGTTCCCTTGGTGTTTTTATATTGGAATGTGTATGTATTTTTGGAAGTAAAAACGTACAAAGGTCTAATGGCCATCAATGATAGGAGGTGACAATGTCTGGGCATGATTTTCGGAATATTTACAATCTTTCCGATGAGCAATTAGAAGATTTAGATAGGGCAGAAGAAATGTTAGAATCTCAGCACCTAAATAGCGCTGAAATATTATTATTAGAGATGCTGGAAAAAGAACCAAAATGTATTCCAGTTTTAAACAATTTAGGAGTTCTTTATGGTAAATATTTTTTAGAATATGAAAAAGCAATAAATTACTATAATCAAGTATTGGAATTAGAACCTAGTAATGAGTGGGCTAGGAATGAAAGACGCAGATATGAACGATATACAACATATTGAAAAATAGAAAAGTGATTTTATGGATAGCCAATCTTTATTGATTTGTGGCATTGGTGGAGTGGGATGTACCTGGGCAAAAAATGCTCATAAAAATTGTAAAAACTTATCAGATTTATTATTAATCGATGGAGATTCAAGATCACTCGATGAATCAGCCGAAGGACACCTATTATCTCTCGGAGACTCAGATTCTATAGACGGGTGTGCTGCTTTAACTCCTCTTGCAAATCAAAGAATGTTGGCTAATGCGCCCTTGACCTCAAAAGTTCTTTCTGATGCAGAGTTAGTCGTATTATTAGTTGGGCTTGGAGGAGGTAGTGGATCTGGTGCTGCTGCTGAATTTGCAAGGCAAGCTAGGCGTTCAGGATGTTTGACAATTGCCATAGCAGCATTACCTTTTGAATGTCAAAGTTTACGTCAGAAGATTGCACAAAAATCACTCCATGAATTAAGGAGCACTACAGACGTTTGTGTACAAGTTTCATTGGATAGGTTGGCAATAAGGTCAAGAGAAAGAGGCTTAGATTGGCAAAAAGATAGCGGCTGGGTTGAGGATTTAGCAACAGGCGTGATACAAACTTTAGCTAAAGTAGGTTTAATCAATTTAGACTTGATGGACTTAAGATCCATAGTTTCAAGAACAGGCGGTTCGACAATGTTTGTTGCACAAGGAAGCCCTGATAATCCTGAGGAACTGTTCTCTAAAACTATGAAATCACCTTTGGAAGGAGTAAGTATGGATGGTGCCACTGGTTGTTTAATTCAAGTTGAAGGAGGTCTTGATTTGACATTAGGCCAGGTTGATTCTGTGGCAGAAGCATTTACTAAAGGATTAGATGCTGAAGCACAAGTTATTTTTGGAGCAAGAGTAAGTGAAGAATTAGAGGGAATTGTTAGAGTAGTTGCTGTGCTGAGTGGACTGCCTCTGAATGTACTATAGTCTTGAAGTAACGAAATCCTTACATGATTGTTTATGCATAGACAATAGTGCGATCCAAGTCACTAAATGTCCTATGGCAAAAATGCTTGAAATATCGCCTTCGAGACCAACTGCAAGCATTGTGACACTACCTGCATATCCGAAGCCAAATGCAATACCCCAAAACAGAACATTTTCTGGAATAAATAATTTGTAATTTGGCATACCTCTAGATGAAATATTCCAAATTGACATTACTACGGTGAAGATCATTAAAACCACTTCCTCAAATAAATTAAATGATAAAACTTCTTCTGAAACAAACCTTCTATAGACACTTAGTAAGTGCCAAGACGCAAAAATATGTAATGCAATTCCCCAAAACATGTCTATTTTCACACCATCTTTTCTTTTAATTAATTCTTGTCTTGAATCTTTTGAATACCATAAAATTAATCCTTGAGACATTAATGTAATTATGACAACGACAGGTACTCCATATGTGCTGTTTAATCCTTCACCATCTCCTAATAAACTAAGCATTATTGAAGATAATATTGTTATTGTGATTCCTACAATAATCATTTGAATAATCGAATTCTTCTTTATTTCTGCAGTTGAAATATCTTTGTTGATCTTAATCTTTTCATCAATCCACAAACCTACTGAGTTTTTGTAAGACAGAGCTTGTGAAAAACTCCAAAAAATGAATAATGAGGCTAGAATGACGGGGAGCACTGTCCCTATTTCAGAAATTAAGCCTTTTTCTCCAATTATTGCAGAAAGAAGAAGAAAGATTACACCAGATATGATTAACGGGATAGAAATAATTTTAATTGTTGAAATAAACTTTTCAAATGCCATATTTCTTATTGATTTCTTTTCATCAGATTTTGTGATGTTTTTTTCTAAATATTTTCTAGTATTCTCATTTAATCCCATTAATGCAGTTAATCCATACCCAATCATAAATGAAATAAAAGCTATTGAACTTTGAGTTGCAGTTATCAGATTTCCCTGACTAAGGGTATAAAGTGTAGGTGCAAGAATAACAATTGTCAATATGTGGCTTCTTCTTTCCTTTGCAAGTAGGTCTTTCAATATTGAAATGAGGGTAATTTTTTCTAAATCAGAATTATTAGTAGTTCCAATATCTCCCATTAACCTATGCGTGGGTGTCGGCAAGTTAAGATACTCGCCCTTAAAGGACGGATATAATGCCAAAAATTGGTAAAGCCGCTAGAGGCAAACATAGGTGGATTGGATTAGTATTTGATAAGAATTATTTAGAGTTCAAATCAGTTAAGGATTCTCTTTTGAAAATACTTAATTGTACAGATATTAAAATGTATGATTACATTAATGAAGAATCTAGAAGGTCTTGCATAATCAAAGTGAAATTATCAGAATATGTGAGTGCCAAGCAATTACTTAATGACAAAGAGTGCAGTATTTTTTCGATAACTTCATCGGGTAAGATTAGGCTTGTAAGATCGAGGTTAGATGAATATTTTCAGCGGCAGATTGATGATTGAATCCTGCTAGGAAGTAATATGGGAGGAGGGAGTGCTCCAGAAGTTAAATTGCCCGATGTAGGGTTAGTTTTTGGATTAAGTTTAATTTTGGGATATATCTTAATGACGGTTAAATCTGGTTCCAATTTCTCTGAGCACTTATTTACAAATCTCCTCATGATATTTCTGGGGGTTGGTTTGACAGCATATGGTGTGTATTTTGGAATATTGAGCGATGAAAAAACACCAGACGCAGAAATTATTGAGGCCGAATTAATCAAATGAATTCAAGTCCCATGAGATGTCAAAATTTTCATTACATTTTATTTCTGAATTAACCTTTCTTTCATTCGTAATAAGTCCTAGACTTCCATCTTCTTTTAGAGAACATACATTGTATCCTATGGAATTAATTATTGCTATATTATTTTTATTAAATTGTTCCATTGAAAGCCACCAATTAATCAATGTTTTTGATTTTTCAGTCATTTTAATACCTTTTTTCATTTCAAATTTTGATGCTATTGATGCATGTAAAATTTTTTCCCATTCTTCATTTTCAAAGTAATTACCAGTTATTTTTTCTAATGTCGTTGCATTCGGTATTATTTGTTCGAAATTAGTTTGTTTGCCATTCAAATTAAATCCAACCCCCACAACGCAAATAGTTTCATTTCCTTGTGTTTTTGCTTCAGATAATATTCCTGCCAATTTTTTGTTTTTGTGTAATATGTCATTTGGCCATTTTAAAATAATGTCTTTTATTGAAAATTTAGCCATTGATATGTAATCAAATGTTGGTAATTCTAGAGAATTGATTGCTGCAATGGAATCTAAAACTGCCAATCCAGCCTTTGCTTGAATTATTGAAGGACTTAATTCATTAAGAGGAATTGTCCAAGTTCCACACCATCCTCCTTGGTGGTGTATCCATTCGTTTTCTCTTTGACCCCTTCCCTTGGTTTGTTTTTTTGCTACGACCAACGTTCCATTTGGCAACTTTTTACTTAGGGAATAAGAGTTGGTTGAATCTATTTCGTCCAACTTAATTTTTCTAGATAATTCCCAAGGTTTCCAAATACAAGTGGCAATTAATTTTTCTCCATCTTGTAAGATTTTATTGTTAATTGTTCTGCTGGCCCATCCTAGTTTTCTACACTCTGAGGTAAGTTTTCTCCCTGGTCCTTGATCATTATGTATTAGAATAATTTTTCCATCTTTTTTCAAACAATTTTCTTTTTCAATTTTCTTTATTAATAACTCGTGTAATTTTCCATTTTTCCCTTCACTGATGTCTGCTAAAGATGCATCTTCCAATGGCCCTAATAATTCATTTTCTTTTGGTTTTTCAAGATATGGCAAATTCCAAACAATTAGGTCAAATGGGCCCTTTTCAAAAAGATTGTATGTTTGCTCACAAGTGGGTTCAATTCCTCCTTCAATAAATTCAATATTTTTGATATTGTACTTGTTAGAGATTCCTCTGCTTGTAGCAATCGCAAGGGGGTTGATGTCGCACCCAATAACATCCCATCCGCATGTCCTTGCAAAAATTGAAATCACTCCAGAACCGCATCCAATTTCTAATAATTTATTTCCATTAACTTTTCCAAAAGTCATTAGAGTTTCCGCAAGCAAATTTGTATCTTCTCTCGGAGGATAAACAGTATTGGGGATTCTTAATTCATATTTATTATTCAAAGGGCAAGTCCATACGTGGGGTTTAGGCTTTAAAATAGCCCTTTTTATTTCATTTTCTGAATATTCCATCTTGCTTTCAGCCTACCTTTTTGGTCATTTTTCGTTGCCCTTATTTTTTGCGACGAATAGTTAGCCTTTTAATCCCCTCTTAGGTCGGACCCCTGCCCATGTATTCCAATTGGGCCTGTAGCTTAGTCAGGTAGAGCGACGGGCTTTTAACCCGTCGGCCGCGGGTTCGAATCCCGTCAGGCCCGCTCACCTCTTGCTTCTGGCCGTTTGGATTCCATGAGTGTTGGTGGAAAAGATGGTCGTAAAAAGTGCTACAAAAAAGCGCTTGACTGAACTAGGTGTTCGAGAAGAACTAGCACATAAATTAGCAACTGATAGAAATATGGCTGCTATTAAACAAATGTCAAGTGATGACATTGCAAAAGCTTGCGGTTTATCAAGAGATGATGAAGAGCTTCAGACTGTGCTAAATGTTTTACAAGAAGTTGGTTCAAACAGGCGAAGAAACAAAAGTCGAAAAATAACAATTAGTATGAAGGAAATTGATTTAATTGACATGCCAGAGCATGAAATTAAATTTAATCCCTTGAATCATGTACTAGTGCCTCATCATGAATTGGTACCAATAGATTCCGAGGAAGAAGAATTAGCACCTTGGGATTTAGTTCGTATAGATTTTGATGGTTCTACGAGATTAGCAAAAGAACTATTGCCTAAAATTTTGATTACGGATCCTGCAATTCAAGCATTAAAAGAAGCCGAAGAAAGGCAAGAAATGATACGTGCTGCTGAAGAAGACAAAGAACACCCAGGCCTTCCAGCAGGATGGTTGGCAGATAGAGTAGTAAGAGTAACTCGGCCAAGTCCTACGGCAGGCCTTTCTGTGGCATACAGATTAATTGTGGAAGGAAGTTAAGGAGATGAAAAAATGAAAGAAATAGTAGATTCATATTTTAGGGACCGTAGTTTGGTAAATCACCAAATCGCATCTTTTGATGATTGTATTACAGCAAGAGATGGAAGATTAAGTAGAATGGAAAAAATTGTACAAAATATTCGTATTGGTACTGATGAAAAACCAGATGATGGAAACGGAGGGATTATCAAACTTGACGTAATCGATCAGGAAATTTATGTTAGAATAAAAAATATTCAATTAGATACACCAGTAGTTAAGGAAGCAAATGGTTCTTCTCATGCTGCAACTCCTGTAGAATGTAGACTTAGAAAATTAACATATCAAAGTCCAATCCTAATGGATTGTACAATTTACGTAGATGGTGAAGCAAGACCTGCAGAAAAGAAGATACCAATTGGAAATATGCCAATAATGGTACGTTCAGAAAGATGTAATGTTCATCCAAGACATGTCTATAGAGCAGCACACATAGGAGATAGCGAAAAGAAGGACAATGTTATTGTCGAGCCAAAGAAAAATAAGGAAAATGCTGATCTTTATAACAAATTATTAACAAAAGCTGGAGAAGATCCACTTGATCCAGGAGGTTATTTCATAATTAATGGAACAGAAAGAGCTTTGATTTCAGTAGAAGATTTAGCCCCAAATAGAGTAACTGTAGAACTTAATACACGTTATACAAAGAATACTGAAGTGGCTAAAATATTTTCACAAAAAGATGGTGTTAGGAAACCATTGACAGTCGAAAAAAGAAGAGATGGAATGCTTCTTGCAAAAATATCAACTGTGGGAACTACAGCAATACCAGTAGTATTGCTTATGAGAGCATTAGGGATTAAAGAAGACCAAGAAATATTTAGAGCAATCGCAGGACCTCATGAGACATTCAAGTATATTGTTGCTAATATTAATGAAGTAAATGATCAAGAAGAATACGGATTATCAAAAGATATGGAATCTGCTTTAGATTGGTTACAAAAGAAATTTGCTGCAGGTCAACAAAGAGAATTTAGAGAGGCTAGAGTTCAACAATTATTAGACAGAGAATTATTACCACATTTGGGAGATACAGAAGATGCTCGAATGAAAAAAGCGATATATCTTGGTCGAATTGTGCGACAAGTTTTAGAAATGGCAATCACAAATCGTAAACCTAATGATAAAGATCATTATGCTAACAAGAGAGTTAGATTAGCTGGAGATTTAATGGAAGATTTATTTAGAGTTTCAATGAATCAATTGGCTAGAGATTTAAAATATCAACTAGAGAGGCATCATAACAGAAAAAGAGATTTAAAAATTTCAAGTTGTTTAAGGCCTGATGTATTAACATCTAAGATTATGCATGCACTTGCAACAGGAAATTGGGTGGGTGGACGTAGTGGTGTCAGTCAGTTATTAGACAGGACAACATTCCTTTCGGCATTATCTCATATGAGGAGGGTCACAAGCCCGCTTGTAAGAAGTCAGCCTCATTTTGAAGCAAGAGATTTACACCCTACGCAATGGGGTAGATTGTGTCCCAATGAAACACCAGAAGGTCAAAATTGTGGATTAGTAAAGAATGCTTCACAAATGATAGATGTTTCTGAAGATGTCCCCGTAGAGGATGTAAAATTACAATTGAAAGAGATGGACGTATTTATGCCTGAAGATTGGTCAGACGGATCTAGGATTCACGTAGATGGAGATATTTTTGGATTACACAAAAGACCAAAGTCGTTAGTGAATCAATTTAAAAATGCTAGAAGGAGAGGTAGAATACGACCTGAAGTTTCAATAAGACATGATGTTGAAAACAAGGATATTTTCATAAATACAGATAAAGGTAGAATTTTAAGACCACTTTTAGTTATTGATGGAGGTTCATTAAAGGTTAATAATGAGATACTTCTTAAATTGTCAAATAGAGAACTTGAATTCAAAGATTTAGTAAGTAGAGGATACATAGAATGGATAGATGCTGATGAAGAAGAGGATCAATATATTGCTTCTAGGCCATTTATTTTACCACAATTATCGCCTAAATCAGGATATCCAATATCTCAAACAGGCATCAAATGGATCAATATTGGGGATGATAGGGCTACAACAGCAAAAATTTCAGTAGATATTAAATTACCATCTGGAGATTTTGAAACTGAAGAGCATGAATTCCCATTAACTTGGACAAAAGTTACAGAAGATGGAAAACTTGAATTAGATATGGATTATACACATCTTGAGATAGATCCACAATTAATACTTGGTGTCTGTGCAAGCTTAATTCCATATCCAGAACATAACTCTACCCCTAGAGTTACTGGAGGTACAGCTATGGTTAAGCAAAGTCTTGGATTACCATCCTCAAATTTCTTATTGAGGCCAGATACTAGACTTCATGTTTTACATTACCCCCAAAATTCTCTAGTTGGAACTAGGGCTATGGAATCAACAAGATTCCTAAGAAGACCTGGAGGTCAAAATTATGTCGTTGCAGTAATGTCTCATCATGGATACAATATGCAAGATGCAGTAATTATGAACAAGGGCAGTGTAGATCGAGGGTTAGGAAGATCTACATTCTTAAGAACATATAATTCTGAAAGACGTAGGTACCCTGGAGGTCAGTTTGAAGAAATAGAAGTTCCAGGTACTGGAGAAGTTGAAGTTAAGGGATTACGTACTCCTGAGGCATATTCTCACTTAGAAAAAGATGGATTATCTGTCCCTGAAGTAGAACTTAAGGGTGGAGATGTAATTGTAGGTAAAACAAGTCCACCAAGGTTCCTTGAGGAAACAGGAACAGGCGGATTCTTGCAGGCTCATGAAAGAAGAGAATCTTCAATGTTAATTAGGCATGGAGAGAAAGGATACGTTTCTAATGTGTTCGTTACTGAATCACTCGAAAGTGGAAGATTAATTCGTTCAGTAGTTAGGACAAATAAAATTCCAGAAGTAGGAGATAAGTTTGCAAGTAGGCATGGTCAAAAAGGAGTTATTGGAAGATTAGTACCTCCTGAAGACATGCCATTTACTAGAGATGGAGTTGTTCCTGATTTGATTATTAATCCGCATGCTATTCCAAGTAGAATGACTGTAGCACATGTTATGGAGATGATTGGAGGTAAAGTCGGTGCAATGGAAGGCAGATTTATTGACGGTACTGCTTTTGTTGGCGAAAAAGAATCATCACTTAGAGAAGGACTTGTACAAAATGGATTCCATCATTCAGGTAGAGAAACAATGTATAATGGAGAAACTGGAGAAATTTATCCAGTAGATATCTTTGTAGGGGTAATTTATTATCAAAAATTACACCATATGGTAAGTGGAAAAATACATGCTAGAAGTAGAGGTAGAGTGCAAATTCTTACAAGACAGCCAACTGAAGGTAGAGCTAGACAAGGTGGTCTAAGATTTGGAGAGATGGAGCGTGACTGTTTGATTGCTCACGGTGCATCAATGGTAATCAAAGATCGTTTGCTTGATGAAAGTGATGGAATAGAAATGTTTGTTTGTGGTCAAAGTGGGCATATTGCCTGGTATGACCCGAAAAAGCGTACTTATGTAAGTCCAATTCATGGAGAAGGAGCAGAAGTATACAAAGTTCAAACATCATATGCGTTTAAATTATTACTTGATGAAATGAAGTCACTCGGAGTGGCTATGAGACTTAAACTGGAGGACCGAAAATGAGCAGAAACCCACAATCAATGATACCGAAGAGGATTGGAAGTATTGGATTTACTTTAATGGATCCACAAGAGATTAGACGAATGAGTGCTGTAGAAGTAAAAACTGCAGACACATATCGTGATGATGGTCGTGCATTTAAGCAAGGATTAATGGACCCTAGGATGGGTGTAATTGAGCCAAATATGATTTGTCCTACTGATAATTGTAAGTATGACACCTCACCTGGCCATTTTGGCCACATACTTCTTGAGTTGCCTGTAATTCATATTGGATTTATTAATAATATTAAAACAGCATTAAAATCTACATGTAATACTTGTGGAAGAGCATTATTACATGAAAAGAAGGAAACTCATCCATCAAATCCTGCTTTATCAGAGCAAGATTACTGGAGAGATCGTGTTAATGATATCATGTTAAAACATGGTGTAGGTTCTTCTGAATTTGCTAAAGTAATTAAGATGATTGAAAAAGTATGTTCTGGTAAAAAAGCAAGTATTTGCATGCATTGTGGAGAAGAACAAGGAAAAATCATGATAGATAAACCTTCAACTTTCAAAGAAAGATTTGAAAATAAGGCAGGTACACGTACAGAAAGAAAACTAAATCCTAGAGATATTCGTGAATGGTTGACAAGAATACCTAATGATGATTTAATCTTCATTGGAATGGATACTGCAAACCGCCCTGAATGGACAGTTCTTAGAGTATTGCCAGTACCTCCGATTACAGTTAGGCCTTCAATTACTTTAGATAGTGGAGATAGAAGTGAAGATGATTTAACACACAAACTAGTTGATGTATTGAGAATCAATCAGAGATTGAGAGAAAACCGTGATTCTGGTGCCCCTCAATTAATTGTTGAAGATTTATGGGAGTTATTACAATATCACATAACAACATATTTTGATAATCAAACTAGTGGCATTCCTCCAGCTAGACACCGATCAGGTAGGCCTTTGAAGACACTTACACAACGTCTAAAGGGTAAAGAAGGTAGATTCAGAAGTAATCTTTCTGGTAAGCGTGTTAACTTTTGTGCACGTTCTGTAATTTCTCCAGACCCATATTTAGGAATAAATGAAGTTGGGGTACCTGAAAAAGTAGCAATGGAATTATCAGTTCCTATTCGAGTAAATAGTAGGAACCGTGAACAAATGAGGCAAATGATTCTTAGAGGGCCAAATAAACATCCAGGTGTTAACTATGTAGTAAGGCCTGATGGAAGGCGTGTCAGAATTACAGACAGATCAAAATATATTAATTCTGGATTTAGATGTTTAAACCCAGATTGTTTACCCGAAGATAGTATGCGACCTGATTTAAATGAGGCTATGTTTGCTCCTAACTTTTTACCAGGTCTTGTTGTAAAGTTACAATCAACAAAGAATATTGATGGTTCTGTAGA
Organism: Methanobacteriota archaeon; assembly: GCA_002699515.1. GTDB lineage: Archaea > Thermoplasmatota > Poseidoniia > Poseidoniales > Poseidoniaceae > MGIIa-I. Next base: position 10,694 of record PAAW01000054.1, on the reverse strand, counting down.
AGAAAAACATGTAGTTGATTTAGAAAAGACATTATTAAATCTAGAAGGAATTGATGAAAATGGAAAGCCTTTGAAAGAAGATAATCCTGATGCAATATTGCAACAAAGATGGATTTTTGAAAGGGAAAACGGATTAGGTTGTGAATTCCCAGAACATCTTGAGGTTGAATGCCCTCATTGTGGTTCACCAATTAATGAATATGATGAAAGAACTCGTTTATTTGACAGGTTAGAAACAGTAGACTCTGACGGAAATCCAAAAGAGGGTAATGTTATAGAAAGGCATATGATTGATGGAGATGTTGCTATCTTCAATAGGCAACCATCTTTGCATAGGATGTCAATGATGGTTCATGAAGTTCGTGTAATGAAAGGACACACATTTAGATTTAATCTAGCTGTTTGTACTCCATATAATGCTGATTATGATGGAGATGAAATGAACCTTCATGTTATTCAGGGAGAAGAAGCACGTGCTGAAGCAAAAATTCTGATGAGAGTTCAAGAGCACATACTTTCTCCAAGATATGGAGGTTCTGTAATTGGAGGAATACATGACCATATTTCTGGAGCGTTTATGCTTTCAAGAGATGATGTTGGTGTACGTAGATCAAATGCTTTACAAATTCTTAGTTCAGTAGAATGGGTTGGAGATTTACCTAAAGAGATTGATATGTGTTCAAAGACAGGTGCAATTATTGATTCTGCTGCAAAGAAAGGATTCAAAGGAGAGTTAGTTAAAGGGTTTAGAGGACACGACCTTGTAGGGTTATTATTGCCAAAGAATATCAAGATTCAGTTTACAAGCAGGTCAAAAGATACCGTGGAAGTAAATGAAGGTAAAGTGTCAGGAACATTAGATAAAAGATCAATTGGTGCAGAAGACGGTAGATTGTTAGATGCAATCGTTCAAACAAATGGATCTGAAAGAGGTGCTAAATTCTTGGATGATTTCACAAGGCTTTCAATTGCAGCTTGTACATCACTTGGGTTTACAACAGGTATTGACGATGAAGATCTTACAGATGAGGCTTTAGAGATGATTAATTCTGAGAATTCAAAAGCAAGTGAAGAAGTTCAAGGATTTTTGAAAAAGTTTGGTAAAAATGGGAAAGGATACGAAGTTAGGCCAGGAAGAACTCCTATTGAAACACTTGAAGAAGACATCATGATTGCTTTAGACCAAGGTAAGCAAAGAGCTGGTGATATTGCTAAAGATGAATTGCTGAAAGCAGGCCGATTTAATTCAGCAGTAAACATGGCAATATCTGGTGCAAGAGGAAGTATGGATAACCTTACTATGATGGCTGCATCGATTGGGCAAGCAAAAGTTCGTGGTAAGAGATTAGAAAGAGGATACAAAGACAGAGTACTCTCTCACTTCCCAAGACTTGCCAGAGGGGCACAAGCTAAAGGATTTGTAGCATCATCATTTAAGCATGGTTTAGAACCTACAGAATTCTTTATGCTATCAGTATCTGGTAGAGAAAGTCTTGTAGATACGGCGGTAAGGACCTCTAAATCAGGTTATATGCAAAGAAGATTGATTAATGCCATGGACGATTTGAAAGTAGTACCAGATAATAGAAGATCCGTTAGAAATACTGCAGATAGAATCATACAATTTAGTTATGGAGAGGACGGAATTGATCCTTGTAGATCAGCTCATGGTCAGCCAGTGAATATTGATGTCATAGTAGATACTGTATTGGGTACATTTGGACAATTAACCAATGAGGATTCATATACAGATCATGGCGATAAAGACTTCGAGTCATTGCTAGATGGCGATGGATTTGATCAAGAAACAGGGGACGGTGATTTCTGATGGTAGTCAAGAGTGCAACAAAGAAAAAATTAATGGATATGGGAATTGAAGAGGATTATGCCCATAATCTTGCAGATGACCGTAAATGGGATGATGTAAAAATTCTAGACTCAGCAAAAATTGCTCAAATTTGTGAAGTAGGTAGTGATGCTGCTGAAAAAATTCATGAAATGATATCTAGTTATGCTACTGGAAAAAGAGGAGATTCTGGAATAGATGGAGGAGAAACAACTGTAGTTAGAAGAAAAGTTGCTCGTTCAAGGAAAAAAGTGATTAAAAGAGATTTAGATCATTACAAATCAGGAGAAAAAATGGAAGACATAATAAAATTCAAAAATAGTGAATTTTATGATGCTATTCAAAAGGCCAATGAAAGTGTGGATGGAGTAATGTTAACTTCTAGAGTAATTGCTGATTTATCTGAAGCTTTGATAAAACGTGGTCGAAAGAAAGTTACTGCTAAAGAGGCTAAAGAGATGGTTAAAATGGCTAAGGATGCATTTGTTTCATCTCAAATAGATCCATTTGAGGCTGCAGGAATTATTACTGCTCAATCACTTGGAGAACCAGGAACTCAGATGACCATGCGTACTTTCCACTATGCTGGTGTAGCAACTGTGAATGTAACTCAAGGTTTGCCTAGGATTATTGAAATTGTAGATGCTAGAAAGAAACCAAATACTCCTACTATGATTGTACATTTGGATGGTGATTACAAAACAAATGAAAGTAAGGTCAAAAAATTAGCTGCAAGTCTTGAAGTTACTACTACTAAGAATATCGCAGATATTGAAACTGATGTTACTCAACGTAGATTGACATTGAAATTATTACCTTCAGTTCTAAAACAAAAAGGAATGTCTGGTGGTGAAGTAGTAGATAAATTAGGAAAGGCACTAAGGTTGTATATCGATGTAGACAGTGAGTCCAAGCCTCGTAATATTGTAATTATACCAGGGGTACAAAAAGCAGAAGATCTGGAAAGAATAGATTCTGAGCCACCATCCTATACACAATTATTACAATTAGAAGATAAAGTAAGAGATTTAAGACTTAAGGGTATTCCAAATATTGAAAGAGCAAACGTACAAAGAAATGATAAAACTGATGAGTTTTATATTTCAACTATTGGTTCAAACTTGGCTCGTGTTAGTGAAGTTGAAGGAATTGATAGAAGTAAAACATATACAAATAATATCATTGAAATTTACGAATACCTTGGAATTGAAGCTGCTAGACAATCAATTATGAATGAATTGCAAGCAACTCTTGATGCTGCAAGACTTGATGTTGATGTACGTCACCTATTGATGGTTGCTGATGTAATGACTAGTGAAGGGGCAGTTCGTGCAATTGGTAGACACGGAGTAAGTGGTACTAAACACAGTATTCTTGCACGTGCCGCTTTCGAAGTTACAGTAAATCACTTATTGAAGGCAGGTGTAATTGGAGAAACAGACAACTTAACTGGTGTTGCTGAAAATATTATTGTAGGTCAACCAATTTCTTTAGGAACAGGAAGTGTTGATTTATACTATATTCCAGAAGAATAAATGAGGTGAAAAAATGGATGTACTTAGAGAATTAAAAGATGCAACTACTACAGGACAACTTATCTATGGACAAAAACAAAGCAAGAGTTCTTGTTCAGATGGCAAAGCGAAATTGATTATATTTTCAATGAATTGTCCAGAAGAATATGTTACAGATTTATCTGCGGAGTTTTCAGGAATAACAATGTATAGAGTTGATATTGTAAACAGAGACTTAGGTGCTTTATGTGGAAAACCATTCCCTGTAAGTACTATTGCAGTTTTAGATGCAGGAAGAAGTAAATTACTTTCATTGAAATCTAACCTTTGAATTTAGTGAAAACTAAGTTCTTGTTGTGACTCAGCAGTATTAATGGAGACAAGGCTTGAGGACTTATTATCCTCTTTAGGTGTTCAATTTGAAGAACATATCGATCCATTAATAATTTCTGAAATTAGGTGTTATGGGAAAATAAGATATTTGCCAGAAACCATGATTAATATTGGTGCAAAAAAAGGGCAATACATATGGTCCGCTGGGAAAAGTTGGATGGATTTTAGTAGAAGTGAATTAGAAGCATGGCTTGTCGATGCTCCAGATGGAGATCATATTATTGTAGTAGAGGGACAAAATAATGTAGATATTCCTCATCAATGTCCAGATGGAGTAAAAGTTGATTTATGGGGCAGAGATAAACTTGCATTATTAATCGGATATAGCGTATTAGATGGAACTCATAAAAAACAGGAATCGAATGCGAGAAGTACTGAAAGTGAGATTATAGCCACTGAAATAGAACCATCTTCTATTTATTCAAGAATAAGTAATGGGACTTTGACTTGTATAAAATCCCTCATTAACCCTAATGATTCTTTGGAATCACTTGGGATATCTCAAGTTCCTTGTCAACCAATTCTATTAGAGCTATGCTTTTGGTTAGTCAAGGGGAATTTAATTGGGCCTGAAAATTCAACAGAAGAAAGAGAGTGGGTTATCTTAGAAGATAATTTTTCAGATGAATTAACTTTGGTAAATGAACTCGATAATATTCTCCAAGTTCCTTCAGTTCCAATCTTATGTGTTTCATCTTCAAATTCTAATGAAAAAATAAGAAATAACCTCAATAGATTATGTGATGAAAGAAGACATGAATCAATTAGTACTTCAGAGTTAAATTCAGGAAAATTGTTGAGGTGGTGGAGAATCGATAAAAAGTCTATAGAGTGTAGTCCAAAGAGGGTGTTAATGCCTTCTTGGGCATTTATATCTCCAATAGATGGAAAGAAAATAATTAATGGTTTAAATGGCAAGATATTAGATTTCAGAGGAGAACTGAAAGGGATTGATTAAAGTGGGAGTTCTGCTCACACTGTTATATGACCCAGCAACGCGTATTCGGTCAAGCGAAAATTGTGATAAGTTTAGTAGTATTATTTCTACTTGTTAATTCGGCTTTTTTAGCCACAATTAGTAATGTGGAAACAAACGAAAAACTAATGAAAGAAAACTTAGAATTATATCCTGGAATGGATGATGGTAGTTCATTTAGTTCTGCTAAAACACCGTCTGGACATGCTGTATTTTCAGCATCTCAGGATTTTCCAACATTGGCACAAGAAAGCCTAACTGATGGACAACACATCTATACTTGGGCATTGAATTTTCTTTCAATGGATTATACAGCAACTTTAGGGGCACATACAATCACATACGATGATGGTGGTTCTTCTGAAGGATCGTATTGTTATAATTCAGGAATGCTAGGAAAAATGGATTCTGATGGAAATTGGTTATGGATTGCTGGAATAGATTGTGGATTGCTTAACATGGGTATTGATGAAGATGGCGATGGACAGGAAGATATGTATTATGGCCAAGTAGCAATTAATGATGCTGCTATGACTTCCGATGGAGGATTAGTAGTTGTTGGAGAAGCTTATACTTCTGAGAATATTACATTCATGAGTTCATCAGGAGCAACTATTAGGGATACTGCAGAAGTAGGAATTCCATTTGGTTTCGTAGCGAAAATAAGTGCATTAGGTGCTTGGGATTGGGTAGAATATATCCATACTGATGCATTAAATGTTGGAACTGCACTAGGCTCATTACAAAATTGTTATTTTGCACCTAATGCGGTAGATGCAGATTCTTCTGGAATTTATGTGGGAGGATTCTTCGGTACTGAAGCAGCAGTAGGTGGACCAATACCTGGTTCTACTGATTGTTCAGATTCAAATGTTGGTGCTACTGGAGATAGTTCATCTGATGGTTTTATTACAAAGTACAGTTCAATAGGACAGCAAGGATGGGTAACTAATACTGAAAATTCAGCAACTGACAATAATATAGGTATCTTGACTGTTGATCAAGAAGGACTGATACATGTTGCTGTAGCATTCCAAACATCAGTTACAATGGGTAGTGATACTCATCAAGTATCAGGTCAGCAAACTGCTGCTTACGCTCTTGGTGCATTAACTAACACTGGAAGTTGGGATCACTCAATGAAAGTTGATGGTGGAGATATTGAAGAATCAAGAGATACAGATGGAGATGGTGTTGACGATACAACATTGTATTTTGGACCACAAATCACTGGAATGGTTGTTTCAGATGTTGAAGAAATGATAGTACATGGATTCTATGGTTCTAATATTGATTTAGATACACAATACAGTTCAAACGGTGGTTCTGCAGATGTATTCATGGGTAAAATGGATACTACTGATTATTCATGGACAATGGGAATATCTTATGGAAGTGCTGTTCAGCAATCTACTGAGAATATTTTAGAAGTTGCAGTAGGACCTAATGGTGAAATTGCAATTTCTGGATTGTATAATGGAACATTTGATTTGGGTGGAGTAACATTACAACCTAGTAGTACTACATATTATGAACAACCTTCAGGAGAAGGTTATGCAAATTATTTGGCAGTAATGCAACCTAGTGGTACATTTAACATTGTTAATGCAATTAAGCCAATGGATGGAACTGAATCAGCAATTTGGGGAGTCAGTCCTTATTTCTTAGCAAATGATGCTATGCCAAAAGTAAGTGGATGGATGTATGGAGAGGTTCAATTTGTAGATAATGGAGACACAACAACACAATTTACAGCCGATTATTATGATTGGTTCTTTTGGTTCCCTGATTTAGGTCCAAAAGATTTCGATGGAGATGGCATTAATGATCCAGATGATAATTGTCCACAAACAGCAAATGAAGGCCAAGAAGATTATGATGAGGATGGAATATTAGGGCAAGATGAAGAAGCCAATCAACCATTTGGTGGAGATGCATGTGACTTTGATGATGATAATGACGGAGTTCTTGATGAATCAGACAACTGTCAATATGGAGCTTTACAAAATCCTTCTTGGACTTCTGTAGAAGCAGAAGATTATGATGGAGATGGTTGCCGAGATTTAGATGAAGATTTCGATGATGATGGAGACCACATATGTGATGTTGGAGGTCCAACAAGTTATGGAAACAATATGTCAATCACATGTATGCCTTCATACAAAGGTGAGGACAAATGTCCTAAAGGTGATTTAGGTTGGATGTCTGGACAAGATACTTTAGATGCTCAAGGTAACACAGTAAGCAATGATCACGATGTAGATGGTTGTAATGATGAAGGTTCCAAGAATAATGCTTTTGGAGAAGATACAGATGATGATAATGATGGAGTATTAGATCCTAATGATCTTTGTCCTAAGGGAGACATCAATTGGACATCTTCAGTATTAGTTGAACCTATTACAGATTTAGATGGTGATGGATGTCAAGACATCGGAGAAGATTTAGACGATGATAATGATGGAGTAGCAGACGATATGGATGATTGTCAATTTGAATATGGTGAATCCATGTACGATAGAGAAGGTTGTGTAGACACAGATAAAGATGGATGGTCTAATCCAGATGATTCATGGCCAGCACACCCAGTTGGGACAGGAGATGCATTCCCAATAGACCCTTCACAATGGGCAGATACTGACCAAGATGGATATGGAGATAATAGTACTGGTTCTAATGCTGATGACTGTATGTTAGTAAATGGAGATTCAGAATTTGATAGAAGAGGATGTTTAGATACTGATTCTGATGGATTCTCAGATCCTGATGCTGATTGGGGAACTACAGGATGTACTAACCAATATGGTCTATGTGCAGATGCTTTACCAGATGAACCAACACAATGGACAGACTTTGATGGAGATGGCTTTGGAGATAACTTTGGTAACAAATCTTGGGAAGATACACGTGATGAAGCATGGCCTGGAAGTTACATGTTCTTAGCTGTGAATCAAGATGCATGCCCTCTTGTAGCAGGTACATCTGGAATTGAAGGAAATGACAATGTTCCAATGGGTTGTTTAGATACTGATGGAGATGGATGGCCAGATACAATGGATGTTTTCCCTGCAGATGAAACACAATACAAAGATTCAGATGGTGATGGATATGGAGATAATCAAACAGGTAATCAAGCAGATGCATGTTTGTTAGCTGCAGGAACATCTACAGAAGATAGGCTTGGATGTCCAGATTCAGATGGCGATGGTTATTCAGATCCTACATCAAATTGGCTTCCAAAAGATTGTGGTGCAGAAAAGTGTGCTGATGAGTATGAAGATGAACCAACTCAATGGAGCGATACAGATGGAGACGGGTTTGGAGATAATCCAGCAGGTGTAAACCCAGATGCTTGTATCAATGAAGCGGAAGTTGTTAACAATTTCGAAGATGATGATGGATGTCCAGATGAAGAACCAATTCTTGGTGGTGCATTAGGACTTGATGCAGCTAGTGGTGGAAGTTTACCAATTGCTTTAGGATTAGTTGCAGCAGTATTAATTGCAATCGTAGTTTCAGTACTTGTTCTTCGTAGAAGAGGAGATGATGATGAGTTTGGAATGGGTTACGAAGATCCAACAGGTGGACAAATGGAAATATATGTTCAACAAATGATGGCTCAAGGATATCCTGAAGAAACTGCACGTGCTTATGCTGCACAACAATTTGGAGTTGCAGCAGCACCTCAACAAGCAGCACCAATGGCAGCGGCTCCAGTAGCAGCACCAGCAGCAGCAGCTCCTGCAGCAGCAACTAACCCACGTATGGAAGCATACATCCAACAGTTAGTAGCACAAGGATATACAGAAGAACAAGCAAGAGCATATGCTATGCAATATGCTGACAGATTCTGAAATCTAGAATAATAAACGATACTGATTCACCGAATCAGTTATCATACTACCCTGAATATCAGATTACATGCGCTCTGGTTTAGTGTCAGTTGTATTGGTGTTGCTGTTTGTTGCGGTACCATTTGGACAGATGTTTTCTGAAGAGTTAGAACCTTTAGAAAATCCTGAGTTTGCACCATCTGCACCTTTTGATATTCTGATGTATGGTAATAGTTACACCTCTGCAAATAACCTTGCTTCATTAGTTCAAGATGGAATGGTTAGTGGAGGAGTTGCTACTACTGTTGACAGTTTAACTGGCGGAGGAATGACTCTAGATGGGCATTCACAAAATGCTCAGTCCTCAGGACATTCATGGAATACAACACTCAATGATGGTACTGCATGGGATTATGTTGTATTACAAGATCAAAGCCAGATTCCAGGATTATATCGTAATACTGCATATTGGCAAGATAGCCTTGCTGGTGCTCAAGTTCTTGATGGATTTGCAGAAGATGTTGGTGCTGAATCGATTTTGATGATGACATGGGGTAGAAGGAATGGTGATTCTAATAATCAAGTCCTTTATCCTGATTTCTTAAGTATGCAAGAAAGATTAGAAGATGGTTATATTGACTATCGAGATAATCTTAGTACACCAAATAGAGATGTTTGGATTGCACCAGTTGGTTTAGCGTTCAAACATATTTATGAGAATGTACAAGCATCAGGAGTGACCCCAGAAAATTCAGGAAATCTGTTTTATGATCTTTATTCTAGTGATGGAAGCCATCCTTCACTTTCTGGAAGTTACTTAGCATCATGTGTATTGTATGCTACAATTACTGGAAATTCACCTGTAGGACTTACAGATAGTACTTCTTTATCTGCTTCAATTAAATCAGAGTTACAAGAAGCTGCTGCTGCTACAGTGTTTAATGAAACAAACCACCTAACATATTCTTGGCAAATTACAAGTCAAAATAATACAGGAAACGCATATTCATCCATTCCTAGTTTACAGAATCAAACAAGGTATGCGTATACATTTAATTTACAAATTAATGATGGAGATTCAGATGCGCCAGGTGCTTTTGGAATTGAATATGATGACGGAAAATTTATCACTGTATTCAAGGATACTTTTATTCTTGAAAGTGGTGTGTATGAATCACCTTCAGTTTCATTGTGGTCAGTTCCTCCACAGGGTTTCGGATCTTTTATTGAATTACAAGACATGAATGAAGATTTAGAAATTCCTTTGTCTACAAATTTTACTAACTTTGATACATGTAAACCTCATGTATATAATTTCAATATCTATGTGTATTGCGTTAAATATGAAGACGGGCAAGGTTTTGATTTATTAGAATTTGACAACAATAATTCTATTTTAATAAAAAATGGCCAGGATATCTTAATTCATTGGAATTACACAGGACATTTTCAAAATGCTTGGATTCCTCAAGCTAGTGGAAGTCTGAATTGGGGCGGAAATATAGATTATCTTGCTAGTGCGGACTATTTCATGAAAGTTCATTTTCTAGATGATGAAATCTTTCTAATGATGGAAGGGGCATCAACAAGTACAATTTCATTTCCTAATGGTACGCTTAATTGTAAAAGTGGTATTACAGGTTATTGCAATTTTATTGCCAAATTAAATTTAAATGGAACATTAATTGATTACCTTTCATTTTCAAAAAATATTCCATCATCAAATCCAAATTATGCCCAATGTAATTTCGAAAGATTTGAAATAGCAAATAAATCTTCAATACAACTTAAATTTAACAATGATGACTGTGTGATTTATGATTCAAATGGAAATACAATTCCATATTCAATACAATTTAATCAGGGTATTTATTTTGGATTTGATTTACAATTAAATTTAATCCGTGCAATTGAGGAAAAACAATGTGGTAATTCTGGATTAGAGATTAAAGCAATTCAAATATTACCTGAAAAAACATATTATGTGATGAGAGGTGGAGATGAGAATTGCCAAACAGGGTATGAAATTTGGCATAATGAAAATTTTTCATCATCAATGGAAGGTTACAATAATATTGTTACATTGGGTTCTCAATTTTCAAATGGAAGTCAAGAATGGACTTATTCTTGGG
>PAAW01000053.1 GCA_002699515.1 Methanobacteriota archaeon | reverse complement strand
TGCAATTTCAGTTGGGGCATCAACAGATTCTTTGATGGGGGATGTTGCGTCATTTTCAGGGCAAGGGCCAACATTTGATGGGAGGATTAAACCAGATCTTGTTGCTCCTGGTGAAAATATTTGTTCCTCGAGAGCACAAGAAGCAACATCATCACAAGGTACAGATTGCACGGCTGCATTTCATGATGATGGGACCACGCCATTGCATACTTCCTTGTCGGGAGCTAGTCAAGCAACACCCGTAGTTAGTGGTGCTGCCGTATTAACAAGACAGTATCTACGGGAAGAGTTAGGAATGTCTTCGCCAGGTGGTGATTTGATTAGAGCAATTTTAGTTCATGGTGCTGAGGATTTGGGCACTCCTGATGTGCCAAATCCACTAGAAGGTTGGGGTAGATTAAACCTTGAAAACTCCCTTTATCCTGTACATTCAGGCACCCCTCTAAATACCTGGTATGACGACTCACAGTCATTAAATCCCGGTAGAATGTTTATTTATGCTTATGAATTAGATTCAAGTAAAGGACTTGAAGTAACTTTGGCTTGGAATGATGAGGACGTTTCTTCAAGTTCACTTCAGACTTCTCCAAAACTATTGAATAATTTAGATGTAGTGGTAATCGCACCAAATGGGTCAGAATATCACGGAAATGATTTTTCAAATGGTGTATCCATTTCAAATGGATTATCAGACAATATAAACAACCTTGAACGTATTAGAATCAATCCAACACAATCCACTTCCATCGGTGTTTGGCAAGTACAAATTCACCATAGAGGAGGCAACTCACAACCATTTTCTCTTGTAGTTACTGGTTCAGGCCAAGAGGCACCATCTAGTGACTTATCATTAATCACAGATAGTTTATGGATTAGTGAATCTACTCCGATGGTTAACACAGAGGTTTTAGTACGTGCAAGTTGGGCTAATCAAGCCAATTTAATTACAGGAAACTATCAAGTTACAGTTACAGATTTAACTACAAGTGAAGTAATACTTTCAGAACAAATGTCTCCACTTTCTGGAGGTGTGGTCGATAGTATTCAGGACACTCATGTTTTTACAGTCACAGGAACTCATGATTTACAATTGGTTATTGATGTATTAGATCAAGTAAGTGAATTAAATGAAAACAATAATGTTTACAATTTATCATTTATTGTTGCAGCAGAAGGAGTTACGCTTGAAATGATTAAACCAGATGGTTCTATTGATAATATAAGGGAATACGAAATAGATCCCTTCAATGAAACAAGCATTGATTTAAATTTTAGATTGGAACATCAGGGAACAGAAACTGAAAATGTCCAATTTAGTGTACTTTCGATAAGGGCAGTTGATGAAACAAATCCCTTATATACTCTACAAACAGCAGATGCATGGGGTTCAGAAATTAATTTATCAAGCACAGTAATATCAATGGCCCCTGATGGTTCAGATGGTTCAATAATTGAATTTACATTGAATTTAGAAAATTTAGATGCGGATCTAAGTTCTAATCCAAAATATTATGCCTCAGCAGAAAGAATTATTGTTGAGGTTGTATCTACTTATCTCAATAATCCATTAGTTACTGATTCATTAAAATTTGAAGTATTAATTAATCCAATTGCTGATCTTGAGGTTGTAATTGCGGGTTCAGGGACTGAAACTGCAGTGCCTGGTGATTGGGCTAAATTTTCACAAGGAATTCGTAATACGGGTAATTCTCCAGCGACTTTCGAATTAAGTTGTACTACTGAATCCAATTGGGAAGTAAGGGTTGGTCGTGATTCAACATCTAATGTATATGAATTACAACGGTTAAATCAGGGAGATTACATCTCTACAGAAATTTCAGTAAGAGTTCCTACTGTTATAGGTGGTTCTCCTGCTGTGGGTCAAATAGAAGATGTATTTTGTACAGTAATTGATGTTGCAGGGACTATAGAAGGATATGACACTTTAATGAAAATTACAGTAGGTGAGCAAACAACCTTTGAAACAATTTTGTATGATGGCCAAGGGCAAAATATTGAACCAGCATTATCAAACCCTAGCCTTCCAGTCAAGCCGTCTGAAAGTGTGGAATTGCTCTTAGACATTGAAAATACAGGAAATGTAATTCTTAATTTAAATTTGAATTTAGAAAGGTCGGAAACAGATTGGAGTTATCAATTATTTTTATCTCCAAATGAGGTGCCTATGGACATTACCTCTTTTTCTGTACCAATTGCATCATCAATATCGATTAGAATAGAAATGTTAGTTCCTTCAAATGCAGTTATGGGTACGTATAATGACGTAGAGTTGAAAATTGAACTTTCGCCATTCATATATTCTCTTAATACTACAAGATTGATTTTAGAAGAATTGCCTAAAATAGAAGTGATACAATATGATGATCCTTGTGTTGTGGTTGCAGGAAAGGATACTGCATGCAATATTGTAATTCAGAATACAGGAAATGTAGATTTACCCTTAATATGGCCTGCAACTTCTGAAAATAAATTGGGTGAATCGGAAATAATAGTTCCTGATGATTGGTCTGCATTTTTATCAAACACTCCTGGATTAATTAAATCCTCGGAGCAAAAATCAATTAAATTATATTTGCAAACAAGTCCATTTATTGATGCAGATGTTGAAGATTTTGTCACAATAAAAACAACTTCGGAACTGCCAAGCGGCCAGGTTTATATCTCCTCTTTACAATTCAATGTAGTAGTTAAACCATCCACAGTTGTTGATTTTGCACTTGTAGATTCCGATGGAGCATCATTGGAAGAATCATACTTTTTTGATTTAGGTCAAGGAATTGAAAAAGATTTTTCGATTAAGGCGACTAATGTTGGAAATTATGAAGGGGAGTTAAACATTGATTTTAATGTTAAAAACGAGTGGGATATCACTTGCTCAAGTGATACAATGGTTCTTGGTGCAGGTGCTGAAATATTAATTCCATGCATACTTTCAGTTCCTGAAAAAGGAGGTGCTTTGACAGAATTAGTATTAGTAAGCACATTAGATAATGATTTAGAAAATAGTACGATTGAGATTGGAGACTTAGTTTTGAGGGTTTCTTCCCAAGAAGTTGAAACAAAGACTAATTCCGTATTCGGTCTATCTTTAGGAGCTCAATTAGGAATAGTTGTTTTTGTTTTCTGTTTAATTTTATTGATAGGTTCAAGATTAAGAAAAGTTACAGGTTTTGATGATGGAGAAGATATTATTCAATCAGAAGAATTCCAATCTAATTCAAATGAAAGATTGGGATTATTAATGAGTGCAGGAGCTAATGAGGATGATGTAATCTCTGGAGGAGTAGATAAAAGCGAAATTGAAGCAGCATTAAATCAAAGTAAACCATCACTCCCATCTTTGCCTGGTTTGCCCAGTTTGCCAGAGATTACAACTCCTAATATTCCTAAATTGCCTGAAATGCCTACACTTCCAAAACCACCGAGCGCTAAAGCTTTTGGCCCCCCTCCAATTCCTCCTGAAGGACTTCCTCCGGGTTGGTCAATGGAACAATGGATTCATTACGGGCATCAATGGTTAAACAAGAACCGTAAAAAGTAAGAATTATTTTTTAGGATCAGATTTTTTTAAAGGGTTAGGGTGAAAAGTTATACCCTTGTCCGAGGAGACATGTCTAGCATTGTATTATTTGGTCCGCCAGGAGCTGGAAAGGGTACACAAGCCACCGCAATCATGGAAAAAACAGGATTGCCTCAAGTATCTACAGGAGATATGCTGAGATCCGCATTATCTAAAGGAACTAATTTAGGATTAGAAGCTAAGGGATATATGGAGGCTGGAGATTTAGTTCCAGATGGACTAATATTATCTTTGATAGAAGAACGATTGAAAGAAGAAGATGCCAAGAATGGAGTGCTATTTGATGGTTTTCCTAGGACCATTCTTCAAGCGGAATCATTAGCAAAAATCACAAAAGTATCCATGGTCATATCAATTGAAGTTCCCGATGATAATATTGTAGAGAGAATTGTTGGTAGGAGAATGGATTCAGAAACAGGAGAAATCTACCACATTAAGTTTAAACCTGCTCCATCAGGCATTAGTGATAGATTAATACAGAGAAAAGATGATACTGAAGAAACAGTAAGATCAAGGTTAAATGCTTATCATTCACAAACAGCACCACTAGCTGATTATTATTCTAATTTAGGTGTTTTAGAGAAAGTTAACGGAAATAGAAACATAATTGATGTGACAAATTCTATTCTTGAATTGTTGGTGTGATAATGGCTCGGAAAAACCGCATTAAAAAAGTGCGACATGAGCGTGCACTTTCTGCACAATTATATTTACAATCAATTTTAGAAAACCCACAAAAAAATTCAGATGAGTTTTTGAAAACCACTTCTAAACAATTGTGGAAAATATCTACTAGGCATAGGATTGGATTACCCCCTAAATTCAAGAATAGGTTTTGTAGAAATTGTAAAAATTTACTTTATCCTGGTAAAAATTCAAGAATAAGGATTCGTAATAAAGTTCGGTATTTGACTTGTTTCGAATGTGGAGCAGTTAAGAGGAAAAATTTCGGTGGTTAAAAATATGGTAGATAAACGTTTGAAGCGGGAAATTCAACAGTTAAAAGTAACAGTGAGAATTGGCCATAATGGCATAAAAGAATCCTTATTGACTGAGATAATTGATCAATTAAGTTCGAGGAAATTAATTAAAATTAAGGCAAATAAAGGAGTTTTAGATGCATCTACAAGGACGGATTTTTGGGCAGATTTAGCAAAAAAGACAGATTCAAAGATAGTAGATCAAATTGGTAATATCGTAGTTTTAATGAAAATATAGAGCGCTATATTTTTATTTAGAGAATGTACATAAAAAGATATTCAAAACATAAGACTCAATAAATGATTTGTTTTGCCACTGCTTATGGGAGTAAAAATTTTATTTTACAAGAAGCACCCAGCACAGATAATTGCCTTCGCACTTTTAATTTGTGTTGCATCATTTATTTTTTTACAAAATACTCAGGCAGCCGGCGGTTCTACAGATATTCATTTAGATCTCAATATCAAAGAAGGTCTATCTAACCAGGCTGTATTTGTTGGTTTGGGAATCCTTTTGTTTGTTTATGCATTAATAATTACTGAAGTTGTTCACCGTACACTTGCAGCAGCCCTAGGTGGATTATTAGCAATGATTGCATTGAATTATTACACCGAAGAATCAGCATTAAGTTTGAAGGCCGTAACAACAATGATTGATTGGGAAACAATTGGTTTGCTTCTAGGGATGATGGTGATGGTTGGAATTATCTCCCATACAGGAGTTTTTGAGTGGCTGGCAGTTAAAGCATACAAAAGTAGCGGAGGGGAAATTTGGACCTTAGTTGTAATTTTATGTTCGGTGACAGCAGTACTTTCAGCCTTTTTGGATAATGTGACAACGATGTTATTACTTACTCCAGTAACAATTCAACTTGCTAGAGTACTAGAAATTAATCCAATACCAATTTTAATTTCAGAAGTTATATTTTCAAATATTGGGGGTGCCGCTACAATGATTGGAGATCCTCCAAATATTATGATTGGCTCTGGAATGTCTCCAGATGCAATGCGTTCTAACGGTAATCCCGCAGTACAATTACTTGCAGATCAAGGAGTGACATTTAATGACTTTATCATTGAAATGGCACCAGGAATTATTATGACAATAGTCCCCTCATTTATGCTGGTACGTTGGCTTTACAAAAAAGAATTTAGTGGAGGTAAAAATACAGATGTTACGGAACTTGAAAACCGATACCCAATAAAAGACCCTAAAAATTTAAAAATTAGCGGAAGTATACTTTCTTTAGTTATTCTTGGCTTCTTTCTTCATCCAGTACTTCATATTGCAGTATCTTGGGTGGCATTGTCAGGTGCAGTGTTGATGCTTTTAGCAACTTCAAGACATGACATAGAAAAATCATTAGAAGAAGTGGAATGGACTACTTTGCTCTTTTTCGCAGGATTATTTGTTTTGATACATTCTTTACAATATATGGGAGTCATAGATTATATTGGTGACTTTGTAAGAAGTGCCATCGAGATTTTTGATGTAAATTATCGTTTGGGAGCAGCGGTTTTAATTATCTTATGGGTTTCAGCAATAGCTTCTGCATTTATTGATAATATTCCTTATACTGCAACAATGATTCCAATAGTTTTCACTTTAGCAATAGATTTAGATTTGGCATTACAACCTTTAATTTGGGCCCTTGCATTTGGTGCATGTCTCGGTGGAAATGGAACATTAATAGGGGCATCAGCGAATGTAGTTACTGCAGGAATTTCCGAAGAAGCAGGATATCCAATTTCATTCAATGAATTTTTCAGGGCAGGTTTCCCAGTAATGATTCTTACAACATTCATTGTTTCTTTTTACATGATTCTAGTATTTGTGATTGGAGAAGCAAGTGCACTAATGTGGAAATCTACGTTAGTAGGAGTTTCTATTATGGGTGCACTAATACAATACTCCAGAGGAAGGAGCAAAGGGAAATCACCTGCTGCGGCTTTAATTCATGATGATACAGCAGAAGTAGTTTCAAAGGTTGTAGAATCGATTAAAGAAATGAAGGTTGTAGAATCGATTAAAGAAATGATCACAGGTGAAGAAGAATAATCCTCATATTTGAAGTTTGATCTTAAACTTCTTGGCGTAGTATCTAAGTGTTACTAGTTTTACGAATGTTTGAGAAGATGCGCGAATGCAGTGTTTGTGGACTGACTTTTTTGTCAGGGGACATTTGCCCAGGTTGCGGCAGTAATGTGCACGAAGAAGTAGTGTCAGAAACATCAGAAGAAACTTCAAATGATCTCAAAATACCTGGGATGGATGCTTTTTTAGAGACTAGCTCTGGAATAATTCCTGAAGAAGATGAAGAAGAAATAATCGAAACACCTTCATCGACACTTCCTTTTGGGATGGGTGGAGATTCGATTAATATGAAATCAACATTGCCTTTTGGAGTTGGAAGTCATTCATTGCCATTTGCCGCCACAGCACATGAATTCGAGCCATCAATACGTGAAGAAGCAGAAGTTCACGAGGAAGTAGAAGTTCATGAGGAAGTAGAAGTTCACGAGGATTTAGAGGAGACTATTCCGAATATTCCTTCATTTAATTTAGATGAAAACACCGAAAGAATTATTGAACAAGATACCGAAAAATCTTCATCTAGTGAGTCTAATTTAGCTATCGAAGATTTAGAAGAACTTAATTTAGAAGAATTAAATTCAACAAATGAAGAAGTTGTTATGCATGATTTTAGTAGTGAGTCATTAACAACAGAAGTAGAGGTGGATTTAGATAATTTAGTAGAATACTCTACTTCTGAAGAAATTTTTAATCCTGCACAGATGGAGGCTGCTGCTGAACCCGAACTTCATCCAATTAAGGCATTGGCGGTAGAAGGGTTGAAAGATTCAGAATTATTAGAAAATGTACAGGATGGATTCATGGCAATGGCAGCTTCAAATTGGGATGCTGCAGCCAAAAAATTCCATAACGTTGCTACTTCAGGATCTGGAGGTGCGGCAGCATTGAATAATTATGGCTTAGCACTTTTACAAAAAGCAATAGAAACCTTTGAGTCTGGAGATGGTGTTCAAAAAGCATTAGTAGATGGCCAATTTGAAGCCGCTATTTTTGCATTAAGGCAGGCGGCACAATCAGAAGGTCAACGTTCTGAGATATTATATAATTTAGGTATTGCATTACACAGGGCTGCATGGTATGATAAGGCAATGGTCGTATTTGATGCATTATTGGAAAGAGATGGGCCAACAGCTGCCGTGCTAAATGGGAAAGCGGTATTGCTAGAGTCAAAAGGTGACTTTGAGTCAGCAAAATTATTACTAAATAAGGCAATTTATGAATCTCCAGAGGACGAAATTATCCGTTCAAATTTAAGGAGATTAGTCCCAATATAAGCAATTATTATTTCACTAAAAAAACGTTGTACTGAGTACAAATATCCTTTTTTAAAACCCGAATCATTCATATACGGGAGGTTGGTGGCTACGCTGCTTGAGTGCACCCTAATATGTACTACATATTGGGGGAAGCGGCCAAGAGGGCCCTAATTCGGAAGGAAATGGGTTCTTGTCTGAGGTCGATTATTGGCATGTCTGGACACCGATGGGTATGCACGGCGTATTGTCGTGTATTTGTGATGCTACACCCCATCTAGAGAATGGCTCGGCTCGAGTGCCGATGAAGGTCGTGACAAGCTGCGATAAGCTGCGGGGAGGAGCATGAATTCCTTTGATCCGCAGATCACCTAATGGGACCTCCTGAACTTAATGTTCATTCGCATTAGCGAAAGGGAACCCCCCGAATTGAAGCATCTTAGTAGGGGGAGGAAAAGAAATCAATGAGATTCCGTGATTAGTGGCGAACGAAAACGGAATAGGACAAGCCGAATCCCAACTGGAAACTGAGGGAGATGTGGTTACGTTTTTGCCTAAGTCTACGAAGAGGAAGTCGCCTGGAACGGCGCATCCATAGAGGGTGAAAGTCCCGTACTCGTAGTAGATATGGACATGTAACGTAAAAAGAGTAGCGTGCGCTGGATATCGCGCGTGAATATGGGAGGCAGATACTTCCAATCCTAAATACAACTCGAGACCGATAGTTTACAAGTAGCGTGAGTGAAAGCTGAAAAGTATCCTTGACGGGATGTGAAAAGAACCTGAAACTAGATGGGTACAGGCTGATGAGGCGTTAAAGCGATAATGTGATTTATTCACTAGCAGCGTTTCATCGTGCGTTTCGAAAAATGCCCCTGGGAGTCTTGATCAACGGCGAGGTTAAGCGGTAGAACCGCGAAGCCGAAGGGAAACCGACAAGTCCGCAGCCTTAGGGTGAGGGACGAGGTGTGCTCGCCTGGAGTCGTTGGTGGAGGACCTGAAGCCCGTCGATCTATGCCTGGCCAGATTGAAGCCCGGTGAAAACTGGGTGGAGGATCGAACCGTTGCTGATGTGCAAATCGCTCGGAGGAGTTGGGTATAGGGGTGAAAGTCCAATCGAGATGGGCAATAGCAGGTTCCGCGCGAGACTACTCGTAGGTAGATCTCCGCAGAGATAGAGTGTG
>PAAW01000052.1 GCA_002699515.1 Methanobacteriota archaeon | reverse complement strand
AGAAGCAGAAGAACCCGCGGAAGAAGCAGAAGAACCTGCGGAAGAAGCAGAAGAACCTGCGGAAGAAGCAGAAGAACCTGCGGAAGAAGCATTTGAAGTTAGGTTAGTAGGTGGTTTATCCGTCCTTCGCGATAGTCATGACCCATTGTATGTTATGCAAGCAATTACAAATTTAACATCTACAGTAGTCATAGCCTGGACAATGATATCATTGTTGCTTGGTTGGAAAGATAATGAACCAGCAAATAATGGTTGGTGGGTCTTAATTGCATTAGTTTTAGGAATTGCTGTATTATTGGTTGTAATCCTTGAAGCATTTTTAGGGCATGATCGTGAATTAAAACAAAAACTATCACGTTTTTCACGTTGGACACAATATTTCATGACTGGATGGTTAGTAGGATTATTTATTTGGGCTTCAGGAGACAATGGTCCAGATTTAAGAGGAGCAGAATCACTACTTGAAATGGTAGTAATTTGGGTATTATTGTTTGTTGTGATTGAATTTGTGAATAGATTTAGATTAGGTAAGATGGAATGGAAAGGTGGTCGTGACCTGTTAACCTTAATGCAGTCAAGCGTAAGTGGATTAACAAGTGTAGTTACTGGTTCAGAAATTAATCAGATGAAAGCTACAAGTCATTCTGTTATGGAAGGGTTACGTTGGGTTTTAGACTTCTTTAGTTTACTATTTTTTATGACTATAGTGATAATAACAACAGCATCTACTGTAACTACAATGGAAGAAGCACTAAGTTACCTTCCATTAGGTTTAGATTCTTATGGCTTGGATGTAATTGTCAAACCTGCATTATGGCTTGGATCAATTTATTTATTGATATTCTTAGCACAAACGTGGTTAAGGATTAGACCTGAGGAATTAGAATCATAAAACACTTGGTGCTTTAATGGTTGGAATGAAATTTATCAAAAAAAGGATAACCAAAATAGCTCTAAGAGCATTTGCTTTATGGGTTGTAACAATATTCTTGATTCAAATAGCGGCACCTAACCCTGTAGTAGAGGTTATGCCTGAAAATTGCCCATTAAACAGTGGAAATTGTGTGAGAGTTGATTCTGTTGGCACATCATATAGGTATAATAATTTAGAAGCGCCTCAAATTCAAGCCTCCTCATTAGAAGTTAAAGAAGTGATTTCTAATTGGTTAATAAATGAGAAAGGAGCTAAGATATTGTTTAGTGAGTTTGATGAAAATCAAAATAATTATTTTTTACATTTTAAAGATAATTCAGAATTTCTATTTTTCCCAGATGATATTTATGTAACCGCTGCCTGTTTAGAAGGAAGTAATCTTACAGATGTTACATTGCAAAGTCAAAGTAGGTTAGGAATGGGAGATTTAGGTGTTAATTTTGAAAGGTTCTCGGAATTAATTTCATATTTAGATAAATATTCATGGGCTAGCCAGAGTTGTCATATCGATAACTAATTATTTCAACCTAGTTACAGAACGAGTTTTTGTGAAGACCGATTCGAACATGGCGGCCAAATTAGCCGGACTAGTCATTAGTGATAGAACAGTAAAGGGAATTACTCGTAAAAAAGTGGTAGTCCCTCCAAAAGAAGAAGGTGAAAAAGAAAAAATGTATTGGGATTATTTTTCACCCTCTGGTAAAAAAATAGAAGATGATGAGAGAATAAATGATTTTAATACATTAGTAGTTCCTCCTGCATGGGTTGATGTTTGGTTTAATCCAAATGATAGAGGGCATATTCAAGCAACAGGGAAAGATGCTAAAGGAAGGCTTCAGTATCGTTATCATCCAGAATGGAATGCAGTAAAAGCAGATATTAAGTTCTCAGGAATTGATGAATTTGCTGTGGTAGGGTTAGTTGAAATAAGGGCTAGAGTCAAAGATGATTTACTTGTAAAAGGGATGCCTAAATTCAAATCTGCTGCTTTAGTCATAAAATTAATGGATTTATATCATATTCGTGTAGGTTCCGATCAATATGCAAAAGAGAACGCTTCTTACGGATTAACAACAATTAAAGAAGGGCATCTTGAGTTGTTAAAAGGTAAAAAAGCCATTGAAGGAAAAATTGATGCAATTTTTGATTTTACTGGCAAATCAGGTAAAAGGTGGAGATTACTTATTATCGATGATGATATCGTTTCAATGATTGAAGAATCTAAAAAAATTGGTGGAGATGATGATGAACAGGATTTATTCATGTATGTTGATGATAATGGAAATCCTAGAGATCTTAAAGCAGAACATATCAATGAATATCTTGATTCTTGTACTGGTGAAGAAACAAAATATACGGCTAAAGATTTTCGTACATGGGCAGCATCATGGAAAACAGCACACCGTTTAGCTTTAATTTCTGAAGCAACGGAAGAAGAGATAAATAAAATCCCTGATTTATTTGAACAATCTAAAAAAGAAGTAGAAGGGACAGCTTTTGAAGAATACCCCATGATAAATTGGAAAGGTGTTAATTTAAAACGTGTAGATGGCCTTTCAAAGTTAGCTAAAAACAATAAAATTCCAGGTTCAGATGAAAAAGAACGTTTAGCATCAATGCTGGCAGTAATTGATACCGTGGCAGGTGATCTAGGAAACACCAGGGCAGTTTGCCGCTCGTCATATATTCGTCCAATGGTGATGACAGATTGGGAGAATCAAGTTTTTATGGACCGCTGGAATTCTGTGAAAAATATGAAAAAATACCCTGGCCTTTCAAAAGAAGAATCACAAGTATTCAATTATATGCATAAATATGAATGATTTTAATTATTTAGGATGTGTAAATTTTCCTTCTAAATTCTTTCTTATGGATATTGAATAACCGTCTTGAGAATTTAATTCCGAGGCAATTTTATCAATTCTTGCCAATTCCTTTGTTTTCTTATATCCTCCTAAATCTTGTACTACTCCAAATTTAATTGCAGGTTTGACACTATATCCTGGCATTATTTCCCCCATGCTAAATGGAATTTTTCCGGGAGTTACAATATTTGCTTCTCTAATCAATGAAGTTGTGCAAGATTTTGCTAAAGTATGATAAAATTCTGGTTTTTCTGACAATTGATTTGTTCTTTTGCATAATTGTAATAACATTTCTTCTCTTTTTTCAGGTAAAGTGGCACAAGGGAAAAGATATGTTTCATTTTTCCGGAGGTTAGTTCTGAGCCATAACAAATCATGTTCTGTCGCCCAAATTTGAATCAAAGTAAAACTTCTCCATAATCCCGTCCATGGATGAAACCTTTGACCTTTTTTTCTTCGAACTTCAAAGGAGCAGGTTAGAAATCTATTATTTTTGAATTCAAAAGTAACCATTGTATGTGCAAGGGCACGGAATTTGTAAATATGCTCAACAATGTAATAAAGACCAATTAAATCATCAAGGTTGTAAGTTTCCTCTTTCCATTTTACATCATGATCTTTAGAAGTTCTCCAAGTAAAATCTCTCACATTTTTAATTGTTAGAACTCTCCCTTCTACTGTAACAGATGCTGTTTTTGCATTATCTGATACCCAATCACCTTCATTTGTTGGTTTTCTCGGTGCTACTTTGATATACCACATTGAAATTGGTAAACTTATTATTAAAAATCCTAAAATAATGAGAAACCAATGCCACCAGACCATAACAAGAGATGCTTGGCATTACAATTGAATCTTTGGTATATAATTCTGATTTAATCTAAAATATATGAAAATAGAATTGGTGCGACAATTGTAGCATCACTTTCAATAATAAACATAGGAGTTTCAGTAGAGAGTTTCCCCCAAGTAATCTTTTCACTCGGTACAGCTCCTGAATATCCTCCATAAGATGCACTCGATTCACTAATTTGAGCAAACCAACCCCATAATGGGACATTTTCTCCTAAATCTTGTCTTAACATTGGAACTACACAAATTGGAAAGTCTCCTGCTATACCTCCTCCAATTTGTAGAAAACCCACTGGATAATTAGATTCTTTATACCAATTTGCTAAGTGTAACATATATTCAGTACCTCCTTTTATCGCACCTATCTTACAATTATTAGATAGGCAATGTGCTGCAAAAATATTTCCAAGAGTTGAATCTTCCCATCCAGGTACATAGATTGGTATATTTGCATTTTTTGCTGCTAATAACCATGAATCTTCAGTTGAAATATCATAATTTAAATCTTCCATAATTGCAAAAATATGTTCATGTGGAAAGGCTGATTTAGATCTCCATTCTTCTAATATTTTTGATTCTATATGTCTTATAGCCTCATCTTCAGGAATGCATACGTCTGTAATACGATTATATCCTTGTTCGTGTAATTCTTTTTCGTCTTCTAGAGATAAATTTCTCCAATTCGAGATTTTTTTGTAAGATTTTTGTGCTACAAGATTGAATAAATCTTCTTCCAGATTTGCACCTGTACAAGTAATTGCATGAACTTTACCAGACCTAATTAATGGTGCTAAAGATTTACCAATTTCTGCAGTACTCATAGCACCACTTAAAGTCACCATTAATCTCCCATTGGAATTTAAAAATTGTTTGAGACTAATGGCACATTTACGAAGTTCACCTGCATTAAAGTGGTTAAAGTGAGTATTAACAAAATTTTGGAGATTAATATTTTGTTTTGTTATAGTAAATCGAGGTACAGATTCACGATTATTGATTACAAGTTCTGGTAAAACCTCCATCAATTTAATTTCTATTTCATCCGCTAATAAATCAGGATTAGTATTTCCACAGGTAAATATGTCAATTGCCAATAATCCAATCTCTGAATAGCAATGTGCAGTAACGTGGCTTTCATCAATTAAAACTACAGCAGCAAACCCCAAAGGTGAAACCGTCCCATCAAAATTTTCTACGTGTGAATGAACTCTTCTAGCATTTGAATCATCTACTGTATCTTCTAATATTTTGAGTACTATATCTCCACTTGCATTAAATGCCCCACTACAATCAATTATGACGTGTTTCCCTCGTGGTAATGAGTCCATATTTTCACCCTTGTGTCATTCTATTTATTTTTGTGGCAATAATTTTTGTTACTAACATTGCAGCAGTAAATTCAGTAAGTTTTGTTTCCTTTTGAGGTACAATTTCGTTTACATCAGCGCTAATTACGTTACAGTTCATAATTAATGTTTCAATAGTTTGGATTGCATGCCAATATGACAAGCCTCCAGGTACAGGAGTCCCCGTAGAAGGTACTAATAATCCATCTAATCCGTCAATATCTATTGTTAAGTGAATAGGGCCCTTGATTTTTGATATTTCAGAAATCCATTCATTCCAATATTTTTCACCAGTACAAGGGCTCATAATATCTCTACTGAACCATGTATTAATTCTACTGTCAGAATTTATTTTTTCTAATTCTTCCTTAGAATATGCCCTAATTCCTATTTGATATAGTTGAATTGCTCCAGCATCTAATGCCCTTGCAGCAGCACAAGCATGTGAGAAAGGTTCACCATCTAATTCATCTCTTAAGTCAGCATGAGCATCAATTTGTACTATCGTAACAGGAGACTCAATTGCCTCGATAATTGGTGGAAGTATTCCATGTTCTCCTCCAAGAAATATCGGAAATGCATTTGTAGAATATTGCACTTTAGCGTATTTTTTAATGCCCTCTAATTGTTCACTTAATGAATTACCTACACCATCCCAAGGTTCAACAGTCCGTAAGTTTGCACCTGCTGGTAAATTATCATTTAGTAGATCGTCATATAATTCAACTTGAGTACTTGCTTCAATACATGCAGCAGGGCCATTTTCCGTGCCTTGGCCATAAGAGGTAGTCAATTCATAAGGTATTGATGCAATGATAATATCGGGTTCATTTTCGTTTTCTGGGAGGCCCAAAAAATTTCCGAGAATTGCATCCTCATCCATACGCTCAAACATACTTGGTAAAGTTGACAAAATAATACTCTCGGTTTGCAATATTGAGCATATTTTGATAGAAATAATACAATTGTTGATAAATCAGGGCCGTCACATACTATACTGTCGGACGATTAAAATTCGCCGTTATGAGGTATTAAGATGGGACTTTCTATTAATGAATTAACAGAAGCTATACGCCAAAATATTGATGAAAATATGGAATCACTTGTGGCAGAACAAATGGCAGAACACGCTTTGGGATTTTTTGGATATTATGATAGGATTATTGATAATGCATTAGAGCCTACAGATAGAAATTTATTTTATATGTTTCAAGATTATGAATTATTAACTACGGAATCCGAAGAAACAACGTTGTGGGATGGTAGAGAATGGAGAATTCATTATTGGAAATTCAAAGAAGGGCTTCGTGAAAAAGTACTTGCTAAAATGAATGAATCAGAAGAAGAAGAAGAAACTGATCCTTATGCTGATTTATACACAGATATTAGTGATAGGATTTGGAGACACGGTGAAGATAATTCTGCACCTAAAGGTGCATTTTCAAAAATTATCTGATTAATGTACATTAAGCCGTAGGCATTGTATAGTTCATGATTCATGGGTATAATATGGAAAGGCAAAATCAGCCTAAAGTTGCTATTTTCATAGTATTTTGTTTTTTGATTACTTCTTTATCTACAATAGTGAATGCAGACCAAGAAGATACTCTAATCTCTACCATACATTCAAATTGGCTTGGAGATGAGAATCATGGATACCTCATTAAATTCAATAGGGCACCAACTGCTGAAGAATTAGGTGGAATTGTAATAAGTTCTTCTCATCAAATTTCTGAACAAGAAAGTAGCAATCAAACAAATTTCACTTGGGGTAATGGCTTAGGCATTATTGAAATAAATGAATATTCAATAACTTTGCCAAATCGAATCTCATACGGTGATCAAATTGATATTGAGGTATTTGTTAATGGCACAATAATAGCCTCTAGGACATTTAATCCTGTGATATGGACACAACCTTTGGCGGATCATGAAGTAACTTTGTCAACACATTGGGAATTAAATCAAACAGAAGAGACCACGCAAGGAGAAGATAATTATTTGTTAATTTTTAACGGACAAGGATGGCAAAAAAGAACATCCTCTATATTGGAATCTAATGAATTGGGAAACGGTACATTTTTTTTAAGTGAATCTACAGATGAAGGAAACATACTTTTTGATTTAAATTTAGATTCTGTTTGGAGGAATGAGACAACTATTGATGGATTATTAACAGATAGCGAATTTGAAATGAGGGGGAATGGTAGTGTTAGTGTTTTTGACAATACAGAAGGAGATATGTATGTCAACATTACAGTTTTAGATGCATTAATTAACCGTTCAATGAATTCCGAAATAGTGTCTGAAGAATTTTTGATAGAAGGTTTTGGACAATTAAATATGCATCAAGAAGATGAAGATTCATCAACCGATATGGAAGGTGCAATTTCTTATTTCAAATTAGAATATTATGATGTAAATGGGGTACGAATAAAAAATTACAATGACATTGTAGCAACAGCAGAGATGGAACAACACGATGGAGACAATCATATTTATCTTGAAGTAACCGAATTACGTTTTTTTGAAAGTTGGTTAGATGGAGAAAGAATAGGAGAACATAATTTAATTAGTGCACAAGGAACTTTTGATATTTCAGATGATGAAAAAAGTAAAGATGATGATACTAATGAAACAGAAGAGGAGCAAGAAAGTAGTGAAGGAACTATAATTAATGGGACAATAGTACATTTTGAAACTGAAAGCATTGATGGATATACTGTAGAAGATTATATGCATGTTTACGGAACGATTAGTGGAGATACTGAAGGAACTTGGGGCCTATTAAGGGAAATTGAGGATGTTGGACCTAGCGGAAATGATTCAGGCGATATTTTTACTGTAAACGTGATTCATAACCAAGTATGGTATAATATTACAGGTGCAGCAGGCTTCTTTGCTGACGAAATTGGTGTAGGTGCATATCATAATCAAACATGGGATTATCAAACAACACCTATTGATTGGGAAAACAGAACTATTCGTTATGCATGGAGGACCACTGGAGCTACTGCAGATGAAGGAGAAGAATACCCTGAAAATTCACCAATTCAAAATGAACCTAAGGCGCCAACTGCAGAATCAGAATTAGGAAATATTACAATAGGTCGAGAGTCTGGATTTGCTCCTGAATATTTACTGCCAGGAGATATTGTAAGATTAGATCATGGAGATATATTTAGTTTAGATGTTGAAGCAACACATTTTGGCCAAATTACAAGAGATGGGCATATAATGCCAGTAACTTATTGGTCAAGTATAAACAATCCTAGTTCTGAGGGTAGTGCTTTTGGTTCAGTAATAAATAATGGAATTTTAGCAGGACTTTTAGCTGAAGTAAATAGAGAATTAGTGATAGATACTGATTTAGGAAGTGCGATTTTTACAGAATATCAAACATTAGAAAGAATCCTTTCTCCTAGCATTGTTACAGAAGAAGAAAACAATCTCCCTGAGATTATTGATGTTTCATTTAGGGAGGTTACATTGTTAAATGATGCAGGAAATATGGCACATTTAGAAGTAGAGGTTAAAGATTTAGATTGGAACATTCAATATGTAAGGGCAAGTATGTCTCTTGGTGAGGATGTGCTTGATGATTTGGAATTAAATGATCGTGGTTTGGATGGGGACTTAGCAATTCAAGATGATATTTGGACAATTCCAATCACTTGGGATTCATCAACACATGGGGAATTAGTTGTAAACGTAGAAGTTAGTGATTTATTTGGACAAATCATAGAAATCTGGAATTTGAACATTTCAAATCGTCCTCCAGAATTAATAGAATCATCTATTGAAGTGACTCAATCAGCAAGATTATCTAGCGTGGAAATTAGTGCTAAAGCAATCGATGCTAATGGGGTAAGATCAATTTCCGTAGATTTAAGATCTTATGGTGGCGAATTATATGAATTAACAAAAGATTCTGATTCTGAATATTGGAGAGGAGAATTTATGATTCCAAATACCTTAATTCCTGGTAATTTTGTAATACCTTTGTCATTAGAAGATTTAGATGGAGCACATGTTGTTGTTGATGGCCCCAATATCTTAATTACAAATGAAGGCCCTATTATGACAAATTCAAAAATCACTCCTGAAAAGATAATTACTCCAGAGATAGGGCAAATGTCTGAGGAGACATATGTTGTTAGTGTTGATGTGCAGGATTCAGATGGATTAAGTGCAGTACAAGTAAAATTACATGAGTTGTTAGCTGGAGACCAAGGAGAATCTTGGAAATTAATGTATGATGATGGCTCAAATGGTGATTTAACAGCAGGTGATGGCGTATATTCAATTTCATTTCAAGCACGCCATCTGCCTGCAGGATTTGTTGAAATTGAATTAAGAGGTTTAGACATTTATGGCCAAAGTACAATCGTTAAACACAATGTAATTATTGAAGATGAAGATACAAATCTTGGTACAGATCCATCTCAGGGGATAATCCAATTGTTAAGCAAACCCGCAGTGATTTTCTCATTATTATTTGGTTTAGTAAGTATTGTAGTTGTTGTAGTAATAATCTTACGTAAAAATGGTATTAATTTAGGTAACTTTGGTGAAGACTAACCCTTTCTACTTAATAGGCTGATTTTGTAGTTGAAATGATTACAGCACCAATTTTGTATGGGTCGCCATTTGATGCAGGACGTCTATCTTCTAGTCTACCTTTCCACCCATCTTCAATAGTTCCAATTGGAATTCTTATTGATGCGCCTCTGTCGGAAATACCATATGAAAATTGATCTATTGATTGAGTTTCATGCAAACCAGTCAACCTTTGTTCGTTATGAGCTCCATATACATCCATATGTTTTTTGACATTTTTCCCAAATGCCTCACAAATTTTAGAAAATAGTTCTTCACCACCAGTGTCTCTCATATTCCCATCACTAAAATTGGCATGCATTCCAGATCCATTCCAATCTCCTTTGATTGGCTTTGGATGATATTCGATATAATATCCATAACTTTCAGTAAGTCGATCTAGAAGATATCTAGCAACCCATAATTCGTCTCCAGCACGTTTTGCTCCTTTTGCAAAAATCTGAAATTCCCATTGTCCACAAGCAACTTCTTGATTAATACCCTCAAAATTTATACCAGCATCAATGCATAAATCAGCATGTTCTTCAACTAATGAACGCCCATGCGTGTTTTTTCCACCTACTGAGCAATAATACAATCCTTGAGGTCCTGGATATCCGCCAACCGGGAACCCAAGAGGTAATTGAGTCTCAACATCCATAATGAAATATTCTTGTTCAAAAC
Organism: Methanobacteriota archaeon; assembly: GCA_002699515.1. Lineage (GTDB taxonomy): Archaea > Thermoplasmatota > Poseidoniia > Poseidoniales > Poseidoniaceae > MGIIa-I. The sequence continues at coordinate 31,103 of PAAW01000052.1, read as the reverse complement.
CAAACCAGAAATCTTCATCATCATCATCTATGGTTGCTCTACCATTTGTTGGATGTGGTGATCCATCAGGACTCATAACTTCACACATTACAAGGTAACCATTTATTCTTTGTGGATCTGGAAAGATTGCTACTGGTTTAAGTAAACAATCAGAAGCACCTCCATCAGCTTGACGTGTAGAAGAACCATCAAAACACCACATGGGGCAATCTTCTAATTCTCCTGTAAAGTCATCTTTAACTAATGTTTTACTCCTCATGTTTTGTGTTGGTTCATATCCATCTAACCAAATATATTCGAGTTTTGCTTTATCTATCATTGTTCTCATTACCTTCGCTCCCGAGACGGTATATTAAACATACGCTCAAAATTAATCTACTATTATAAGCATATTGTGCACTAACTTGGATATTTATTGTCATTATGAACATAATTAAGCAATATTATTGAATTATTGTTTTTATTTTTTTAATTTTTAAAAAATTCCGACAATCGTTTATACGCAGAACTTTTCGGCAAATTACTGCGAGCGTAGTGTAGCGGTTATCACCCGGCGTTGCCAACGCCGGAACCCGGGTTCAAATCCCGGCGCTCGCACTTTTAATCTAAAAAGAATTAAAAAATCAAGAGATATTTGAAGTATACTTATTAGTATATTTTACTGGCCAATAATTATGCGCAACAACTCTAGATTCCGCACAGCAATATTATACGCCTTACTTATGGTATTAATGACACAAGCATATTATTTCAATAATACAGATCAAATTGAACACAATGAAGAAATATTTGAGCAAGAAAATAAATTTTCAGGTGCGACTGGAACAGCAGTTCAAATTGAACTTGGAGATGCCCATTCTTGTGCAATTAGTGCTACAGGAGCTGTAAAATGCTGGGGACAAGGTTCTGATGGCCAACTCGGAATTGGAAATGTTCTTGATTTAGGTGATGAAACAGGAGAAATGGGCATGAATTTACCATTTTTAGATTTAGGAACAGGACTTATTCCAATTTCACTTGCTCTTGGAGATGAACATAGTTGTGTATTATTGGATGATAACTCAATAAAATGTTGGGGTAATGTTGCTGCTTTAGGTTTAGGTATGTCAGCAAGCGAAGATGGTTTTGGTGACGGATATTTAGAAACTGGAGACATGCTTCCTTCTCTATCATTGCCATCAGGTCGTAATGCCGTAATGATGGAAGCTGGGGCAGGACATACTTGTGTGGAATTAGATAATGATGATTTAATCTGTTGGGGTGCAAATGATTATGGACAATTAGGAATGGGCAACTCATCATATTTAGGTGACGATTTAGATGAAGTTGGAGATAATTTTGCAACTGTAGAACTACCTCCAGGTAGAAATGTTTCACAATTAGCATTAGGCAAAACACATACTTGTGCGATATGGGATGATGGGGCAGTTTCTTGTTGGGGTAGCAATGATAATGGAGAATTAGGTATTGAAAATACAGACGATATTGGAGATCAAGGCAGTGAAATGGGTTCAAACCTTGGATTTGTATCATTTCCAAACGGTAACACTGCTGTAAATATTACTGCGGGAGATGGATTCACTTGTGCAATATTAAATAATTCAGATACAGTATGTTGGGGAGATAACCAATTTGGTCAATTAGGTATTGAGAATACTAATGATATAGGTGATCAAGGTGGAGAAATGGGCAATTCATTAGGAGTTGTTGATTTAGGAACTTCTAGATATGCTGTAGAAATTGATGCAGGTACAACAAGTGTTTGTGCAATATTAGATAATGCACAAGTAAAATGTTGGGGGCAAAATGATGTAGGACAATTAGGACTTGGAGATACATTAGATCGTGGAGACGGTTTTAACGAAATGGGTAATTCATTACAGCCTGTTAATGTTGGAGGTTCTGCAGACCGTATAGAAGTTGGAGATAAATTCGCTTGTGTAATTTTAACAACTAATGGAATCAAATGTTGGGGTACTGCAAGTAATGGTAGACTAGGATATGAGGATTTAGCTTTCAAAGGTGATGATAATTTAGATATGCCAACAGATGATGTTGAATTAAAATTAGATGATACTTTTGAAGGTGATGATTGTAATGAATTATTCACTGCAACTAACCCCAGTATGGAACTTCACCAACTTGATGCTTCTACTGCAGAGATTGGTAAATTCAATTCAATGACTTTACGTTCCGATGGATGTCCTGCGTTAGTATATACCAGTGGTAATGATGATAGGTTGAGATTTGCAACATATGTCAATGGTCTTTGGACGATTGAACTATTAGGAGAAAGTACTGGAGGAATAACAGATTTAGATATTGTAGTAGATTCTAATGACGTCCCTCATATAGTTCATTCAGAAGTTGGAGATTCAGCTGATGAGATTCATTATACTACAAAAGAAAATGGAAGATGGGTTACACTTGCATTAAGTGGAGTTGCAACAAATTTAGAATTAGTTTTACACACAGATGACACTTTAGAGATAGTATCAATACTTGGAGGTGGAACTTTGTGGTCTCATAAATGTTCTTCTTCATGTAGTTCAGGACCATCTTGGACCGCTAGTCAACATGATGAACTTGGAGTAACAGATAATTTTGATGCTGCAATTGATTCAGAGAATACAATACATATTGTAGGTATTTTTGATGATGGAGACGGAGATCTTAACAATGACTCATTAACATATTATCATTTACTTTCAGATGGTACTTCTACAAACTTTTCATTAAATTCATCAGCCTATGGAAATGATGAAAACTCTTCTATTGCAATTAGTATCTCTCCAGATGATTCAGTACATGTTGTTCACGAAACATATGATTTAGGATTAATTTATTCTTCTTGTTCAGGAAGTTGTGATTCAATTAATAATTGGCAAAATGAAACATTACCTTATGATACTGGAATTTTTGATTTAGCAATTGATGCTGATCACGAACCTTACTTAGCATTCAATAATTCAGGACAATTACAAATTATCCATAGGTCAGAGGGTGTTTGGACAACCCCAGAATTAGTATTTACTTTACAACCAACATCACTTTCAATTTTAATCGATCATTCTGGAAGATTATGGATTGCAGATTATACTGCAGATTATGGCGATATTTGGGTAGTGAGCAATATTGGGTACTCTGGAACAGGATTGTACGTTGATTCTGATGGAGATGGATGGAACGGTTTAGATGAAATTAGATGTTTAACCGACAGATTCGATGAAACAAGTATTCCAGCTGATTTTGATAAAGATGGAATTTGTGATAGATTTGATACTAAAGATGACAGTCCTGCAATTGGCGAATCAAGTGTAATTTCAACTGGTGATGATTTCAGTTGTGCAACTTTAGATAGTAGAAAAGTAGCGTGCTGGGGCCATAATGATCAAGGACAATTAGGTAGCATTACAGCAAATGCTGAACCTTCGAATGTAGTAGATTATATGCTTGAAGTAGATTTACCTGAAGATTTCACAGTAATTTCTATGGATTCTGGAACAAGCCATACTTGTGCTGTAAGTAATAATGGAAGTGTAATGTGTTGGGGTGCTAATGATAAAGGACAATTGGGATTAGGCAATACATCAGCTGAAGAATTACCAACGTTTGTTTCTTTTGATGAGGATGTTACAATTCTATCAGTTTCTGCTGGAGATGAACATACATGTGCAACTACAAGTAATGGAGAAGTATATTGTTGGGGTAGTGGTAGTGATAAACAACTTGGAGAATATTATGAATTTGATAGTAATGTAGTTGTGGCTGAAACATTCGCAGATACAGGAGTCGATGGACTTGTTGATTTAAACTTAGATTGGGACCAAGATATTACGAATTCTTGGGTTCAAGACGGTACTACAGATATTGATGGTTCAACATATTCTTGGAAATCTCCAGATATTATGAGTCCAAGTTCTACATCTTCTTTTTCAACAACAGTTGATACTTATGGTGGAAACATAACTTTTTCATATAAGACCTCTACAGATACTTCTGACAAATTAAAATTTTACATTGATGGGTTACTAATGGGCGAATGGAGTGGTGTATCTAATACTTGGACCCAAAATACTTCCTCATTTGGAACTGGGATTCATACATTTACATGGGAATATGATAAAGATGCAAATAATATTTTAGGATTAGATACTGTATGGATTGATGATATCGAAATCCAAACAAGTAAAGCATTAATTTCTGGACAAGATTCTAGTATACCTAAAAAGATTATAATTGAATCAGATGTTGGCTTTATTGATTCAATTACCGCAGGTAAAAGACATAATTGTGTAACAAATTCTGAAGATAACGCCTACTGTTGGGGATACAATGGAGGTTCAAACACCATGACACTTGGAAATAGTTCAACAGTATCTACAGATAGTAGTTCATTGGTAAGAGTTGACCATGAAGGAGTTGGAGGAATTGGTCTTGTTAAACCAGATTATTTATTCAAGGCATTGAGCGCAGGTCAAGATGTTACTTGTTCCTTAGGAGGAGCATTAGATGAAACAAGATGTTGGGGATTAGGTGTTGATGGTACTGTAATGTTAGGAAGTGGATCTCCAAGTATTAATGGAACTGAAGTAGGTGATCTTAAGGACGATCCTTCCGATTTAATTACTTCAATTTCTGTTGGACAAAGACATGTTTGTGCAATTGTTGAAGTCTCAATAAAATGTTGGGGAGAAGAATCAATTGGTGAATTAGGGGACGGAAATTCAGGTATGTCTTCATCTAACCTTCCAGTTACAGTGACATCTTTGCCTACAGGTTATACTCCAGTTGAAGTTTCAGTAAATGGGCATCATTCGTGTGCTTTATTTAATTCAGATACTGTTTCTTCCGATTACAGAATAATGTGTTGGGGAGAGGATACGTATGGCCAAATGGGATTAGGATGGGTTCACTTTAGTGGGTTTACTGAACCGTCAGATTGGGTGCAAGATGGAGATATTGGTTTTGGTGATGATTTGATAACATCATTCAAAACACCAGATATTTCAAAAACATTTTACAGAGTTGAGGAAATTGCAGCAGGAACAGATTTTTATTGTGCAAGATCAATTCAAGGATTAGTAAAATGTTGGGGTAGAAATCATGAAGGTCAATTAGGAATTGGAAACAATACTCAATATGGTGATAACGTAAATGAAACTGGAAAATTCCTTCAGTTCGTAAATTTAGGAACTAATAGAACAGCCAAACAAATAGTTGCAGGAGCAACTCATGTATGTGCATTACTAAATACTGAGGAGGTAGTATGTTGGGGAGATAATCAGTACAATCAAGTCAGTAGTGCATCAAATAGCTATAATTTTGGAGATAATCCTAATGAGATGGGGGATTCATTAACTCCAATTAATTTCGGTACAACAAATTCTAATATTGTGAAATTAAGTGCAGGAAGTTATCATAACTGCGCATTGTTTGAAGATGGTGATGTAAAATGTTGGGGTGCAAATGGTGTAGGTCAACTTGGAGTAGGTAATACTTGGAATACAGGTATAGCAGATGATGCTGTAGACTTTGGTAATGAAATGAAGGCGTTAGATATTTCCCTGGGTTATGACCACTCTTGTGCAATATTAGAAAATGGATTAATGAAATGTTGGGGAGATAATAAGGCTGGTGAATTAGGAATTGGTAAAACAACTAGTACTCTTGGAAACTCGGCTTTAGGTTCAAATTCAGATTTTAGATTTATAGACTTAGGTTCTGATAGAGGTGTTTTCAAAATTTCCACAGGTCAAGCAATTTCCTGTGCATTAGCAACAGATGGAGAAGTGTATTGTTGGGGTGCTAATAGCTACGGAAGATTAGGTACTGGAAGTAATCCATCTTCAAATGTGGGAGATTCCGAATCAGAAATGGGTGATAATTTAGTTGCTGTAGATTTTGGAACTGATATAAAAACCCAACAATTATATATTTCAAAAGGAGAATTGAATTTAAATTATTACTCTACGGGAACTCCTCATTCTTGTGCTATAAATTCCGATGGAAATGTAAGATGCTGGGGTATAGGTTCAAATGGACAACTAGGAACTGAAACAACAAGCACTATTGGAGATTCTATTTCAGATATTGGTGATAATTTCATAATTACAGATATTGGAGGAAATGCTGAATCATTAGCGTTAGGTTATCTTTCAACTTGTGCTATTAGAGAAGATGGGCAAGTAAGGTGTTGGGGGAATAATGGATTCGGTCAATTAGCTCATGAAAATACCAATGCTGTAGGAACTCAAGCAGATTCAATGGGTAATAATTTACCCGCTTCAGATATTTGGTTAAAACCTAAAGATACTGATGATGATGGAACGATTGATCTATGGGATACAGATGATGATAATGATGGATCATTAGATGTTGATGATAAATTCGTATTAGATCCATGTGCATATTTAGATACTGACAATGACGGGAAACCAGATTCAATTGTCGTAGATTGTATTACTAATTTAGTAGAAGATCTTGATGATGATGACGATACATGGACTGATTTGAATGAAACAGCATGTGATACAGATCCAATAGATTCTTCTTCAATACCTTTGGACACAGATGGAGATTATTTGTGTAACAAATTCGATACTGATGATGATGATGATGGATGGACAGACATCCAAGAAAGTATATGCGAACCAAGACACGAATTTTTAACAATGAATAGTGGTTATAGAATGAATATGTACTACTCTAAAGGAAATATGTTCTTTGATGAAAATGGAATATTAAATACATTTGGAAATAGTAGAAACGGTTATCCATCAATTTACAGATATGGTGATGATACTTCAACGTCAGCACAAGGAGAAACATTTATGAATATAAATTCGAATTCGAATTCATATAAACAATATAGATATTTTTCAGAATTTTCACATTATGATGATATTACATATATTGCATCAGCAGGCTATTTGTATAAATTAGATGTTTTAAGTGGAAACACAAACTTTGCAACTCTTGATCAAAATATTGAAAACCTTGGATCAATTACAGGTAAGAGTTATGATTACACAGATATGGCGATTTCACCTAATGGGAACATCTATCTTACTTCAAATACAGAATTACAAGTGTATGACATTACTAATGAAACATTTACAGAGTCTTTAGCATATCCTGACGACGCAAAAGATGGATTCGCACAAATTGCTTTCGATGAATATGGAGAATTATATTTTATTGCTGAAGGCCTCGCAGGAGGATTAAGAAGTTGGAACAAGTCTTTTAATTCAAATTGGTCAAATGGCGTTCTAATCGATGGATCCGTAAATTCAAATTCAGTTATTTCTTCTTTAAGTTCAGAGTTATTAATAGATTCAAACGGTGCTCCACACCTAGTTTACATGAATGACGGTGCCTTATATTATCTTGAAGAAAAATCAAATGGTTGGGAATCTCAATTTAATACAACAATTCCTAGCCAAACGAATAATCATGGATTAGATTTTGTTCTTGATAGTGCCAATAAACCACATTTAACTTGGGTTGATCATAGTAATGGTAGTACATATTACACAACATTTAATGAATTAACTAGTGTCTGGGAATCTCAAATTGTCAGAGTTTTTATGTCGTGGAATGTAAATTACATTAAATCTGTTTCAATTATAGTTGATGATTATGATGACCCCTATATTTTCAGTTCAGTTGGCTCTGGCACAAATGCTGCTTATAGTCAAATAAATTATTTGGGTAAATATTCTCAGTCTATTGATGTAAATGATTTCCCTGGTGATGCAGATGGAGATGGAACTTGTGACGCATTAGATCAAGCTACTCTAGAATATGAAACAACAGAACTTGTATTCGAAGTTAATACTGAGAATGAAGGATATCTTACAACATTTACTGGTTTGAAACCAACATCAATTTCAATTTCTCCTCAATTACCAGAGGGATTAAACTTTGATTCAACTACTGGAGATATTACTGGAATACCCTTGGAAATGGATTTGGTTGGTACTATTTATGAAATTACTACTACTTCTTCTAATGATCCTTTTTCACTAAATCTCACAATTAAGATATGGGATCAATCACCATTATTATCTGGATATGAAGTATTGCCAGTTACACAACAGAATTCTAACTCTGGAGATGTAAACGGACATAAGGGCAATCAAGTAAGATTTGGAAATGAAGGGTCAATGTTTTTCTCTAGTTCTTATTATTCTAATACAGGTACAGGTGAATATTTTGAAGGAGTTCCAGTATTACCTGCACATGATAGTGATGATATATTTGTTGCGAAAAGAGGAATAGATAAGAAATGGGATTGGGTTAGAACAATTAAATTATGTTCTGGAGATGTTAAAGATTTAGAAATTGATGATTCTAATAATTTATATGTACTTGTTGAATATCAAGGATTAACTAGTTCAAGTTGTGATGTTAGATTCTCAGAATCGCCAAGTTTCGATTTCGAGTCAACTAATGAGAGAGATATTTTTGTAGCTAAATATGATGAAAATGGTAATTTGTTATGGGTTACTAACTCAGATTCACCCCAATCACCCAATGGCCTGAGAATCTTTGATGTAACCCCAGATTCAGGAATATCAGTAGAAAGTAATGGAGAAGTAACAGTTTCTTTTAGTGCAAAAACACAATCATCACAAACAATTACTTTTGGTGGGGTAGCAGTTGATTATGGATTATCTTGTATCGGTTATTACACTCCATATGTTTCAAGATTAGATTCATTAGGTTCCATTTCATGGATTTCGTCACCCACTCACCTAGAATCTTCTGTTTCTTCATCTTACACTTGTAATGATGTCTCTAGTTATGCATATACAGATGTAATCTCACATTCTGATGGCTCGGCAACAATGATTGGTAAATTTAGAAAAGTGGCATTAGGTTTTGGAAGTACTGTTCTTGATCCTGCGGCTGCAACATTCTATAGTACATTTATTGCTCATTTAGATTCTTCAGGAACATGGCAATGGGCTGAGAATATCACATATACTGGAGGCATGAATGAAGTTTTACCGTCAATTGAGGAATATAGTGATGGTAGTATCTCTATAGTATATTCTTCGTTTGACAATGATGCTGGAGATTTAAATTTTGCAGGAAATATTACTACATTTTCAACCTCAGAAAAAGGTTGGCTTTGTGCAGCTAGAATGAGTACAACTGGAGATTTAATTTGGAACAGTTGTAATAATTATGGATCTAAAAGTAATGCTGGACAATTAAGGTCTGTAATTGATAGTAACGATGAAGTACATATTTTGATAGATGCAGAAAATTCTAATGTCGGCTCATATTTCCATTTATTGGGAATTAACTCAGATGGTTTCCAAACTTATTTCAGTGGTACAAATGGAGGAAGTAGTAGTAATTGGATTTATGATTTCGGTTTAGATCAATTTGAGTTACCATATTTTATTGCTGAAATGAATTCTCAACAATGGGGAGGTACTACAGCGGCTACTGAATATTCAAATGGGCAATCATTTTCTTCTAGTGGTTCTGCAAGAATGTATAGGGTCTTTGGAGAAATAGATCATACAATTTCTTATATGGCTCCTGCAAATAACACTTATAGTGATATTTTAGCAATGGGAAGTACATATAATTATGATTCATCTTATGAAGAATTTGTAACTTGGTCAATTTATCCAGATCTGCCTGAGGGATTAAATTTTGATGCTAATTATGGACGTATTTATGGAACTCCAGTTAATTTTACAAATACAAATTTTACTTACATGCTTAATGCTACAATTTCAACACCAGTTCTAAGAACAATTTCTGTGAATATAACATTTGGAATAGCGCCAGAGATTCCTATAGTTGAATTTGATGTTGCTAACTGGACAAATATCGACATTCTAGAGTATAATCTTGTTAAAGGAGAACCAATGGATACTTTAACTCCAGATATTCAAACACCTGAGTATCTCAGTTATTTTATGGTAGAGCCAAATGAATTACCTTCAGGAATAACTCTTGATACAAGTACTGGAGTCATTTCAGGAACCCCTACTCAAAATTTAACATCTCAATTATTCAAAATTAAATCATGTAATAGTTGGGATGTATGTGATTCAGGACAAATAATTATGTTTACTATTGTTGAACCAGCACCTAATATTACTTATCCTGAATATTTCTACGAAGTAAAGAAAGACGCCCCTATTATCCCTATTATTGTAACAAATACTGGCGGACCTATAGAATACTTTGAAGTTTCACCATCATTGCCTACAGGAATTACAATAGATTCTAATGGAAGAATTAGTGGAATTCCAGTACAGAATACCAATTATAATTATACAATTACAGCGTATAATTCAGGAGGTAGCAGTACAACTTATTTCGAAATGGCTGTAAATGGTACTGGATTATACATATTTTACCCGTATGATGAATTTAATTTGGCAATAAACTATCCAATACAAAATGAATTCGTGCCATCGTCTCAAGGAGTTGCAGTTGCAACTTGGGATATAAGCCCAGATTTACCAGATGGTTTGTATTTTAGTGAATCAGAAGGCGCAATTTGGGGAGTTCCTTTAGAACTTAGACCTGAACTTGAGTATACAATTACAGCAGTAGGAATTGATCCATCATTAATTGACTCATTTACAATATCTTTAGCAGTATTAACAGATTATGATGCAGATGGTAAGCCAGATGGAGATGAAACAAATACAGAATATTGGATGGACATTGATGATGATAATGATAATTGGACAGATGCCGAAGAAATTGCATGTAGTTCAGTTCCAGGACAATATAATCCGTTAGATTCTAATGATTATCCTTCGGATATAGATTTAGATGGAATTTGTGACTTGCTAGACGATTTCGATGATGCGCCAATTATTATGGCATATCCAAATATTAATTTGGAACTTTCATTGAATATGCCAATGCCTGCACAAAAACCAATTTTAGAAGGTGGAGGGATTTTAACTTGGGAAATTAGCCCAGAATTACCAGAAGGTTTGGTATTTAATGAATATAGTGGAGTTGCCATAAATCTTGCACGTTCTAATGATTTTGAGGGCATGATCTCAGGTACGCCTACTGAATTATTACCTCCAACTGTTTTCACAATCACATCACAAAATTCAATGACCACAGCAAGCTTTGAGATTACAATTTCTGTATTGCTAGATACTAATTTGGATACCGTGCCAGATATTTATGACGATGACGATGATGGTGATGGTTGGACAGATGAAATGGAAACACTGTGTAATTCTAATTCATTGAATAGTAGTATTAAACCAACAGACACAGATGGAGACACTATCTGTGATGAAATTGATGATGATGATGATAATGATGAATGGATTGATTCAGAAGAATTATTATGTTCATCAGATCCATTAAATGAATCATCAATTCCGATATTTTCTTCACCCGATGAACCAGATGTTTGTGATGCATTATTGCAAGATTCAGATCAAGATGGTTGGTCTGATGGAATGGAAAATGCTTGTGGGACATCAAGTAATAATTCAGCAGATAAACCAGCTGACCAAGATGTAGATGGATTATGCGATTCACTTGATGAAGATGATGATAATGATGGTTGGGTTGATGATTTAGATGCATTCCCGTATGATATTACTGAATGGATTGATACAGATAATGACGGAATTGGTAATAATGAAGATACTGACGATGATAATGATGAATGGATTGATTCATGGGAAGATGTTTGTAGTACAGATCCATTAGATAATACGAGTACACCATTAGATTTAGACGGTGATGGCTTTTGTGATGTTTTAGATCAAGATAGTGATGATGATGGGGTTGTTGATGCAAATGATGCATTCCCTAATGATCCCTCAGCATCGAAAGATACTGATGGCGATGGAGATCCAGATACTTTAATTGGTACATCAACCTCTATTCCTCCACTAGTTGAAGATTTAGATGATGATAATGATACATGGCTAGATAAAGATGAAATTGCATGTGGTTCGAACCCACTTAGTAATGCAAGCACTCCTCCAGAAGGATTAACTTGTATCAGTGTTGAATCAGAATCTACATTTGAATTTATGACTTATTGGTGGTGCTGTGCATTATTATTCCTTTTATTAGCCTTATTAATTCCTTTAGTTTTCCTTGCTGGAGAAAAAGGAAATAATGTATTAATGGCTTTAGGAGTAAATGTTGGCCCTCAGCCTGGAAATACTACTTTTGAGCCAGCGGTTGCTGTTGGAAAAGGAACACGAAGAGAACCGTTTGTACTTTCTCCAATTAAAGGGGTTAATATGGGAGATAGTGTTGAAAGCAAAGAAACAATTACAATTACTAAACTTCAATTAGGAACAGAAATAAGAGTTGAAGATTTAGATTCTGTAGAAAATGAAAACAGATTTAGTATGGATCTTATTGAAGTTCAAGATGATGATGATGAAGAAGAAGGATTTGGTTCCATAGTCTTTAGATTACAATTCAATGATAACAAAGCAGCATTTGGAACTCAAACACCATATGGTGAATTTATTGGTAATATCAGAATTGGAAATGCATCTGTATATGTTACATGGAGTGTAACTGTTGTTGGAAGTCCTGAAGCAATTGAACAGGCTGAAAAAGAAATAGAAGACAATGAATCAGATGCCGAAGACGAAACTGAAAAAGCTGCGGAAAAAGCTGCGGAAAAAGCAGCTGCGGAAGAAGCTAGAATTAAGAAAGCTGAAGACGAAGCGCGTGAAAAAGTAGAACGTGAAGCAAGAGAAAAAGTTGAGACTGAAGAGAGAATCAAGAAAGCCGAAGATGAGGCACGTGAAAAGGCAAAGGAAGAAGTCAAGAAAGAAGCCGAAGAGAAAGCCGCAATAGAAGAGAGAATTAAGAAAGCAGAACAGGAAGCAAAAGAGAAGGTAGAATCCGATGCAGAATCAAAATTAGCCGAGATGGAAGCACAAATGGCTGCAAAGATGGCTGAAATGGAAGAAAAGTTACAAGGATTATCTAAAAAAGAAGCATCATTAGCTAGAGTTGAAGCAAAAGCAGAGTTTATTGATTTTGATAAACTTGGTGTTTCTGAATCTACTGAAATTCCTGACGAAATTGAGAAAGGTGCAAAAACAATCACCTTAAAAGATGCATCAAAATTCCCAGAACAAGGTTTAGGTTACATTAATGATTCATCAGGTGAAAATATTTCAATTAAGTGGAAAGCTAAAGATGGAAATATCTTGACAGGAGTATCAGGAGTAAAAAGATTAATTTCTGCAGGTTCTATAATTTTCAATAAAGATGATTTACAGAGAACTAAAGGAATAGGTCCATTTATAGAAGAGAAATTAAATGCTTTAGGAATTTATACATTTTCGCAAGTATCTAATATGGATACAGAATTAGAAGATCAAGTCAATGTTGCGATTGAATTTTTCCCAGGTAGAGTGAAAAGAGATCAATGGGTAAACCAAGCAAAAATGTTTATTGAAGAAGACAATAATTTATAATCTAAGAATACACTAAGTTCAGATAATTATTAATTGTTAATGCTAGGGGGGTGAATTAGTGGAAGTAGAAAGTATGCTGAGCCAATTGGAAGATTTAGGAGTATTTCCCAAAATAGGTATTTGTATAGTATTGGTTACATTCTCGATTTTCTTTTCAAAATATGCTGTAATTCGCCCATGGTTTAAGTTAGTTAAGAAAACAAAAAATGAATGGGACGATATGCTTGTTGTTCCTATATCAAATAGGTTATATTCCTTTGTTTTAGTCGGTGGAACTAATTTATCAGTTGTTTGGATAGATACTCAAAATAGTGTTTTAGAGACATTAATGCCTTTTTTCTCAGCAATATATATCATTATTTCAGCTAGTATTGCGAGTGTAACAATTGCACATCTTGTCCCTGTTGTCATGGATAGATTTACAGATAAATCTAATGTAACTGTTTCTGGTAGTAACCCTCTGTTAACTTTTGTATTTAGAGCAGTAATTTGGTTTGGTGCAATATATTTGGCATTATCAGAGATAGGAATTGAATTGATGGGATTATTGGCCTCATTAGCAGTATTCTCATTAATTATTGGTTTAGCAGTTCAACAAACATTAGGTAATATTGTTAATTCATTCATGCTTGCAATTGACCGGCCATTTGAAGTGGGAGACCGTATTGAAGTAGACGGTATGTTAGGTTCTGTAGCATCTGTAGGAATTCTTTCAACTAAAATATTAACTAGGGAAGAGAAATTAGTTGTAATTCCAAATAATACCTTGGTACAAACCACAGTCATTAATCATGCAAGAGGGGGAGGAGATGGCATTGCTAGACGTCTATCAATAATTTTAGATATTGGAGTAGATTATAATGAAAGTATTGATCATGTAAAATATACTTTGTTAGATATTGCAAGACACTGCCCACAAGCATTGCAACATCCACCTCCGAGGGTATTATTACTTGAACTTGGAGATTATGCAAAAACATTCAGAGTATTTGTTTGGATTGATGATTATACAGACGAATTTATTGCTAAAGATTGGTTGTTAAAGAGTATAGATGAAAGGTTTGAAGATGAAGGAATCATAATCCCTTACCCTACAGCAATTGAATTACAGAGTGCACCATCATTTGTAGAAGAAGAGAAAAGTCCACGTGCTAAGGAACAAAAGGCTATGAGAAAAGCATCACGACAAAGAATCTCTAGAATACAAATGGGTAAAGAAGAAAAGAAATTACGTGAAGAGAGAGAGAATGCTAAGGCAGAATTAGAATTAATCAAAAATAGATTAAAAGATCCAGAATTAACTGGAAAAGATCGTAAAGCTTTAGAGAGCGATGCACGTGAATTAGACAATTTACTTTCAGTATTTGATTATGATGACGATTGACCTAATTTGAAATAAAATTAGACATAGCATCAATTGTGAGCGATTCAATATTTGCAAAGTTCCGAGGATTAATAATTGCCTCAATTATGTTCTGGTTATTCTTTTTATTACACATTGTTTTTGCTGCATTAAATTTCTGGAATTTATTCAATTTAGTCGCTATTGCTATCTTTTTCTTTAGCCATTTTCATACATTAATGACATTATACTTTTCAAATTTAGACGAGGTTTTAACAAAATTAAATCTCATTAAAATATCAACATTTTTTTCAATAATTTATTCAATTGGTTATTGGTATGCAGTAAATGATATGAATTTTGAAATCTGGTTATTTCTTACTGGATTAGTACCATTATTCATTTCTTTCTTATCATATAGAGTAATTATTGCAGATAATTGAAAATATATGACTTTTAGGAGTTATTATGTCGAATCCATTATCAATACACAATCCTTCAGATTCCGATAGAGATTCAAACGATAACAACCCTACTGCTGAACAACAAAAACAAATGGAAGCAGCATATAGTCAAATGAAAAGAAGAATGGCTATGGAGAAGTTGTCTTCATCAATCAAGCATAAAATAATGGTGATGTCTGGAAAAGGAGGAGTTGGTAAATCTACAGTATCTACTGGACTTGCATTATCATTAGCTAAAGATGGAAATAAAGTAGGGATTATGGATATTGATATTACTGGACCAAATGTACCTAAAATGCTTGGTTTAGAAAATCATAGATTACATGTAGATGAAGGAAGAATACATCCAGCAGTTGGTCCAGAAGGTATCAAAGTAATTTCCATGGCCTTTTTATTAGAAGCGGAAGATACACCCGTTGTATGGAGAGGTCCAATCAAATTAGGAGCAATACAACAGTTTATTGGTGATGTAGAATGGGGTAATTTAGATTATTTAATAATTGATTTTCCACCAGGAACTTCAGATGAACCATTAACGGTTGCTCAATCATTACAAAATATTGATGGGATTGTAATCGTCACCACACCACAAGAAATTGCATTATTAGATTCTAGAAAATCAATAAATTTTGCCAAATCATTGAAAATGAATGTACTTGGGATTGTAGAAAATATGAGTGGATATACAGTAAACGGAACAGTATCAGATGCTGATGGAAATATGTTGAAAAATACGACTTTGAAGGTAAATGGTCCTGGTGGAAAGGTTCACGAGGTAATTACAGATGATAATGGGAATTGGGGCGTCTCCTTGGATATCTTCAAAATCGGTGGTGGGAAAAAGGCATCTCAGGATTATTCAGTACCATTTTTAGGAAAAATACCCTTTGATCCTGGAATTGTAAGAAGTGGAGATGATGGAGTACACAGAATTGTTTCAGAACCTGAGGGAATTTCTGCAATTGCTTTTGATGGAGTGGTAAAAAAACTTAGGGAAATTTTAACTTCTGGAGATTCTGATACAGAATTAGAAATTATTTGAGAGTGTTTTCATGTCTAAAATTGTTGAAATACCAAAGTTAAATCGTTTAGAAAGAAAGGCAGAAAGTATGTTGTTGACTTGGTCTGATAATCATGAGTTTGAACTTAGCTATAAGACGCTTTTATATTGGTGTCCATGTGCAAAATGTTCTCCATCACGAGATGATGAAAATACAGCTTCAGAATTAACTTCAAAGATAGAAGTAATTTCATTTGAAAAACCACAAGTAAGTAAAGTTGGTAGTTATGCATTAAAGTTCGAATTTCCCCAAGGATGTAATAGTGGAATATTTACATTTGAACGATTGTATAGGCTTTGTAAAAACGAGAATCCTGATGATGGTAAGCCATATGTTCATGGTGCTTGGTAAAATTATTTCAGAATACTCAACATTCTATTAAGTGCAATAGATGCAGATATTTTTTCATCATCAGGAACAATAATTTGATTTGGAATTTCTTCTGATTCTATCCTTTCTAACACATCCAAGAGATAAATTGGGTGAATCATATACATTGTCGAGCATGGGCATATTGACGGATCAAGACAGGAAATCTCTTTATTTTTATATTCTTCATTTAATCTTTGAACCATATTTATTTCGGTACCCACACCTATATTTGCGCCCTCTGGTGCATTTTTTACATAATTTCGTATGAATTCAGTACTTCCTGTTGCATCAGCCGCATTTACTACATCCGTTTTACATTCGGGATGTACTACAACAAGACCATCAGGAAACTGTTCCCGAAATTCTGTAATTTGAGTAGTTGAAAATCTTCTATGTACTGAACAATAACCATGCCAAAGTATGATTTTTGATTTATCCAAAGCATTCCATTCAGGCTCATCATTTGGAGTCCATGTTGCCATCTCTTCAAGAGATAAACCCATTGCTAATCCCGTATTTCTTCCCAAATGCTGGTCAGGAAAGAATAGAACTTTTCCATTTTCACCTGCCCGTTTAAATGCCCATTTTAATACTCCTTCTGCATTGGATGATGTACATACAACACCTCCATGAGAACCAACAAATGCCTTTAATGAAGCACTGGAATTCATGTAAGTAATAGGAATCAAATAATTTTCATTTTCAGCTGCTGGTAAATTAGGATCCTTTCTATCAATTGGGTCAAGAAGGTCAAATTTCTCAATTAATGAATTCCAACATTCCGTAACGTCTTTCAAATTTGCCATGTCTGCCATAGAGCAACCAGCTCTAAGATTTGGTAAAATCACCTTTTGAGCGTCATTAGTCAATATATCAGCACTTTCTGCCATAAAATGTACTCCACAAAAAACAATAAATTCACTATCTGAATCCGCAGCCATTTTAGATAATAAAAAAGAATCCCCAATTAAATCAGTATGTTGAATAATAGAGTCTCTTTGATAATGGTGTCCTAAAATTAATAGTTTTTCTCCTAACCTTTTTTTTACTGAGGAAATTCTTTCATCAATTTCACTATTCGTTAATCCTCTACTCCGTTCTAAAGGATCAATTTCACATACAGGAAGACTGATTGCCATATGCATCCTCAATGATACCCTAAAGCATCATTGCTTTGAACACATCGCTTCTAGGGGTGTACAAGGTGAAGCCGTTTGCAAGTCTGGATTGAAGAAGAAAAATTACATGAAGGTGCAGAAGCAATTGTGACAAGTGGTTATTGGATGGGGAAGTCTGCAGTTAAAAAACATAGAAGGCCCAGAACTTGGCGCCATCCAGAATTAGATTTGAGATTAACTAAATCAAGATTGATAAGTGAAGCGAGAACATTATTAAAATTACAACAATTGAATTTTTCATGCCCTTCAATTTATCATTTAAACTTAAATGATGGTATTTTGTATATGGAAAGAGTTGAGGGTAATCCACTCGTTAAGAATTTAAATTCTGAAATGAGATTAGAAAATTCCAAAAAAATATTTATTGATTTAGGAAAATTATTGAGAAAATTACATCTTTGTGGCATTACTCATGGAGATTTGACAACTACAAATATAATTTTAAATTCATTAGGAAAAATCACTTTAATTGATTATGGATTATCTCAATCTACATTCGAAGTAGAACCATATGGATTAGATTTTCATGTATTACATGAATGCTTACAAGCAACACATCCAATGTTTCCCAATGCTATGGAACAAATAATAGAATCATATTTGAATTTAGATGAACCAGATATTAATGAGTTTGCAGGAGGCACAATACCGACTTCTAAAGAAGTCATAACTCGATTTGAACAAATTAAAGGAAGAGTAAGGTATCATGACTAATTTTTGTTGAAAATTAATCCAGAATTTACAGTTTCCATACCAATTAATGCAAGAATAGGGCCTATTATTGCAGTAGTAAAGATATAGAGAATTGCTAGTATTTTTTCATTTTCCCATAAGGTAATTGTGTCTATACTATATGTGGACATCGTAGTAAATGATCCAAGAATTCCTGTAGCAATCATTAATGTTGTTTTTTCATCAAGTAAGTGATTTGCACCAAGGCCAATTACTATTCCTAAAATGAATGAACCAATTAGATTTACACTAAGGGTAGACCATGGGAATCCGTCTGTTGGAACCCAGAGAATCACAAGATATCTTAGAGATGCACCTAAAGCACCTCCGATTGCTACTAACAACAAGTCTTTTGGGTCCATAATATGGCGTTTGATAAGATAATCAATAATCTCTTCCATGAATCGGTTGATTCATCAGCCTAATTGTCTAGCATCTAATAATGCAACTATGGTTTATGACAGGCAACAAAGGGAAATTATTGGAAGCAAAACATGCATTTTCACCATTAGGTTTTAATGTCGAACAGTTTGTAATTAATGGAACTATACCTGAAATTATTGAGCCTCAATGTGACACTTTAGAGGAAGTTGCAGATGCAAAAATCACTCAGGGAATTGAGTTATTGAAAAGTATTGGTAAAGAAAGTGATGCACTATTAGTTGAAGATTCAGGTTTTTTCATCGATGCTTTGGGAGGGTTTCCTGGAGTATATAGTGCATATGTTCTTGAAAAAATAGGTTGTGAAGGGGTATTGAAATTAATTAATTCTTTAGAATCCCTTAATGCATCATTTCGTGCATCTGCTTGTCTTTGGGATGGAAATATAATCCATAGAGGAAGTGGAATTTGTCCAGGAAAACTAGTTGATAGTATCAGAGGGGTAAATGGATTTGGATATGATCCAATATTTACTCCATTTGATTATTTAAATAATTCAATTAATGGTTTAACGTTTGGCGAAGTCGAAATTGGTATCAAAGAAAATTTTTCTCATAGAAAAAAGGCATTGGATGAAGTATTATTAAGTCTTAATAATACAACTAACTAACTTGCGTCAAAGTCAAAACCTTGAGTGAATAGGGCCTAGCAGGGGGCGATGCAGTGCGAAGGAAAATATTCTTATTTTTTCTATTAATTTTTTCAATGGTATTTTTCTTAGTAAACAAAGAAAACTGGAAGGATGATGTCAAATATTTATTTGCAGGATGGATAGTACTTTGCGCAGGATTATTTTTCTTTGCTCCTAGTGGAAAACCACAAAAACAAATTCGTAGAAAAACAACTCAAATTTCTACAGATACATTAATTGACGAGGATTTAAGTGATATTGAATTAGATGATGATTACGATGATGAGTTACCAGAACCAGTCACAGCGAAAAATCAAGATGCTACTACGTTAAGAGAACTTAAATTAGCTAAAATTGCAAACAAAAATGCTTTAGCACAAGCAGAAATAGGCACTGAAGCCGATGATGAATTGGTTTTAGAGGAAGAGATAGAGGTCGTAGAAATAGTAGAAGAAGTGGACGAATATCATGTTGCTACTGAATATGTTGTTGATGTAAATGCAGATTCTATTGAAGATATTGAAATTGTAAACGCTGTTGGAGAAAGACGTAGCGTACATGATAGAATACGTAAAAGAATTGAGGCACGTAGACGTAATCAAATGGCAGAGATAAGAGCATCTAAAGCTAGAATGTGGAATGAAAAAGATAAACGTGAAGATTTAACAGTTATTTTATCCCGTAATGATCATGGCTTAATGGTTCTCTCAGAGCCAGAAAAAGTAACTCCTGGTAGGCCATACGGAGCTACTTACGTAAGAATTGATGAAAATAAAGTGTTAAAATTTAGATTTCCATTAGATGAAGGATTTAGAAAAGTAGATTCGAAAGTTCAAGAGAAACTTGAATTGCCAGATTTACCACCATTGCCTCTAATTGATGGACAATTACCACCCCTTGAAGGCTTACCACCTCTTGATTTAGCAGATTTACCGCCTCTTGAAGGCTTGCCCCCATTGCCGCCTTTGAAATAAAAATAATAATCTAAGCAAGGCAATTATATTGAAACCCCACCAGTTCCGCTTGTATATGGATGCAGACCAAGAGCAGGATGTTCTATTAGAGGAATCGATATTTATTGATTCTAATGATGAGAAAAAAGGGAGAATTGTAATTTTAACAATCAATCGCCCAGACAAATTAAATGCATTAAATAAATCAGTAACCTCAGCTATTAAAAAAGCCTCAAAAAGAGTAATGGAAGATGAAACAATTCGTGTAGTTATTTTTGCAGGGGCAGTTCCAAATCCTCCCCTAGAAGGGAAAAGAAGCAAACCAAATTCATTTGTTGCAGGAGCAGATATCACAGATTTCAAAGGTAAAAAATCAGAAGAAATTTTTGAGATATTTTCAGATAATTGTTGGGAAGCAGTTTGGAAAATTGAAAAACCTACAATTGCAATGATTGACGGTTTTGCTTTAGGAGGTGGATGTGAATTAGCAATGTCTTGTGATATTAGGATTGCAACAAACAGATCTGTTTTTGGCCAGCCAGAGATAAATTTAGGGTTAATACCAGGAGGAGGTGGAACTCAAAGATTGACCCATTTAGTTGGTTATGGGAAATCTTTGGAATTAATCTTGTCAGGAAAATTTATTGATGCTGAACAAGCATATTCATTTGGATTAGTCAATCATGTTTGTGCTCCTGATGAACTTAGAAATATGACACTTGAATTAGCTACTACAATTGGTTCAAAATCAAGTCATACACTAAAAATTGCCAAAAAAGCAGTTAGAATGGCTTTAAACTCACCTATTGATGAAGGAATTAAAAAAGAATTAAGAGTTTTTTCTGACTTATTTGACTCTGAAGATAAGGAAATTGGAGTTACAGCATTTCTAGAAAAGAAAAATCCTGAATGGAAAGGAAGATAATTTGAGGTGATGATAATTAATTCTAAAGAGCCATTGGTAATTACAGAAGATCTTAGTAAGATGTTTGGTGATTTTATTGCTTTACATCCATTAAATGTAAAGGTTTTCTCAGGAGAATTCTTTGGTGTTTTTGGCCCTAATGGAGCAGGTAAATCGACATTTATAAGATTATTAACTGGACAATTACAAAGTAGTTTGGGAACTGCAGAAGTATTAGGAATTGATGTTAAAAAAATGCCTCAAAGACTCAAAGCGAACATTGGAATTGTTCCAGAATCCGAATCTCCACCTTCTTATTTAACCCCTTATGAATATATCTATTTCATTGGTAGGTTAAGAAGATTAGATGATTTATCGAATAAAGTACTTCATTGGTTAGATTGGTTTGGTATGACAGATAAAAGAGATACTATGTGTAAAGATTTGTCTAAAGGACAACGTCAAAAAGTTATGTTGGCATGTGCATTTATTCATGAACCGAGACTTTTATTTTTAGATGAGCCATTTGCAAACTTAGATCCAATTTATCAAAGAAAATGTAGAACTTGGTTATTAGACCATGTTGCAAAAGGTGGTACGATTTTTATGTGCAGCCATGTTCTCGAAGTAGCCGAAAGATTATGCACAAGGTTAGCAATAATTGATCATGGTAAAGTATTGGTAAGTGGAAATATTTCAGATATTAAGGAGTCAGATTCAGAAACATTAGAAGATGTATTTATTCGATTAGTAGGTCAATCTGTGAATGAGGAGGAGTGAGTTTGCCTCAATCATTTAATGAAGATAAAGAATCAAATTTTTCTAAATATATTGAACCTGGGTTATTTGGTTCCGTTGGAATCACATTCAACATGATGTTTAGAGAAGAATGGCGTCAGAACATAGATTTTGCAAAGAAAAGGCACGTACTCTTATTTCCAGCATTACTTGCATTATTTTCAATGCTAATTACTCTTGGATTCCCATTTTTAGTAGGGGAAGGAGTTCCAGATTCAATAAACCCAGTAAAGGAAAATCGAGCATTTAGTTGGGACGAGATGAAACAGGCATTGCATGTTCTATTATTCATGGGAAGTTTAGGATTAGGAACTTTCGCATTTGTTGGTAGAGTAATGGTGTCTCAACGGGCAGGTGGATTAAATTATTTATTGGCAGCTCCTGCATTACAACCACTAAAATTATCTGTAACTTATTTTTCATACTATCTTAAAGAAGTTACATTTTATATTTTATTAATATTAATTCCAGTGGTTACTGGAATGGCGATTGCTGTTTTTTCTACAACTCAAACAGGATTATTCCCTATTAAACCGCATTCGTTGTACATTACATTTATTGGAATGATTTTGACTTTATCACAAGGACTTGCCATTTCATTTTTAGGTTCTGCAGTTTGGACTAGAGGAGGTTATTTTTCAAAATTAGTTCCTTTAATTGCCTTTTTATCAACATTAGTTTTTGCTTTAAATTATTTACCCTTTGAGTCATTGATAATCGGTTTAAAATGGCAATACACACATGATTTAAAATGGATTCCTTTAGGAATAATTGCAAGTATTTCACTAGCTTTAATCGGCTCATTCCTTGTTTCTGATGATTTCGAACACCAAATAATTGAGCGGGATGAATTATTTTTACCAGTTCATAAGCGCCTTGGATTTTTAGATTGGGGGCCAATGGGTTGGTTGACATTAGGAGCCTTGAAAAGTGGCAAGAAAAATACAAAATTAAGATTATTAGTTACTAAAGAAATAGTAGAATTAATTCGTAGTGGAACCGTTAAAAAAATGATAGTATCATATTCAATTCCATTGGCAGTACTATTGTTAATGGCTTGGGCTGTTGATTTTGCAGAAGCACCAATTCCTGTAAATTTGCTTTCTTATGCACCATTTTTAGGATTTTTTGGATTTAATTATTATTCCTGGTTAACAGCGATAGATTCTCCTGCACATTACGATGGTTTGCCTGTAAGCGTTCCTGAAGTTATTCGTGCCAAAGTTACTGTTTATTTCCTTTCAACTACTTGGATCTCAGTAATTTTCCTTGTATTGATGGCTTGGAATTTAGATGCATGGTGGACTCTTCCTGGGGCATTTGTTGTGATGATTGCAAATAGTATTTACATAGTGTCTTTAACTGCATTTTTAATGGGCCTTAGGCCAAATAAAGCAATATTTGATGCCTCGATCATGGTTTGGTTTTGGGTTGGTACTGTAATTCCATTGTTACTATTATTTGTATTGTCATTTACACAGGGAGATACAGCCTTAATCCAAAATTGGGCAGAAACGATAAGAGCAGAAGGGATTAATGCAAATAGTACAGGTCCTCTTGATGTATCAGTTGAAACACGTGCGGGATTCGGAGCAATTTTTGCAATTTCAGCAGGAATTACATTATTAGGCGCTGGTTTACTCAGACTAATCGATTTCAAATGGGGTAAAGAAAATTTTGAAAGTTAATGGTCTTGATTGAATTCCAATCAAAGGGTGAGGTGCCTATGTGTGCAAAAATAATAGCAATTTGCGGAATGCCTGGTTCAGGTAAAGGAGAGATAAGCAAACTTGCTAATCTAAATGGAATCCCCGTATTAAGTATGGGTGATATGATAAGAGCAGAAGCAGAACGTAGGGGCTTAGAAGAAACACCAGGAAATATAGGTCTCGTAGTAGTCTCTTTACGTAGCCAATTTGGTGAACAAATATTAGCAGAGAGACTAGTTCCTTCTGTTGATGCATTATCTCATACATCATCACCAATAATCATGATAGAAGGAATTAGAGGTACAGCAGAAGCTGAGGTTTTCAAACAACATTGGGGTGAAGGATTTTCACTTTTAGCCATACTTTCCGATGAAGATACAAGGTGGCAAAGAATATTGCTTAGAGGTAGGGGAGAAGATGGAGACAGACAAGATTTTGCAACAAGAAATACTAGGGAAAGAAAATGGGGATTGGGAGAATTAATTGAGAATGCTGAATATAAAATAGAAAATAATTCTACATTAGAACAATTAAAAACAGAATTTAATAATTGGTTGACTTCGGCTAAATCCTAATTTTGATATAAACTTAGTAATAGAAGGTTATAGTAGGGACAATCCCTCATCCCTAAACAGCAGGTGCAGTTATTATGACACGTAAACGACTTTCGACGCTAATTTTTGTAATATTTTTAATGTTAACAACCCCATTATTGCCAATGGCAAACGCAACAAACGGAAGGGCTGAAACTGTTACCGCTTTTATTTCATGGCAAACAGGTGCAGGTTCCGTTACAATTGATGATCAAAGTCCTAATTATATGATAAATGTATCAGGCAATTATCTTAGAAATGAATTTAATTGGCATTATGATTTTGTGAATGATTTCATGGATATTACACTTCAAAAAGCTTCTTTCACAGATGAGGTTAATGGGAATTCATTGATGTGGATGAATGTTGCCAATAATATGACAAATACTACAGATAATTGGGCAATTACCTTACATGATGTGGAAGATTACAATGAAGAAGTTTCTCAAGTATTCAATAATAGTAATCCCGGTTTTAATTCTAGTAATTTTTGTTTATTCCAAACTTCAACATCACCATTTGGACCATACCCCTCTACAGATTATTATAACACTGCATCAAATGCTTTTTCTCATTGGTGTGCACCAGCGAATTTAACTGTGAATACTTTCACGTTTCCTGTAGTTGATATTAATATAGATTATACAACTTCAGGTACTTCATATGTTATGCATTGGGATATTTTAGATTGTAACTCAGGTTCAGTAATTGAAACCCAGTCAGTTCCCCTTGACGGGCAGTCATCAACAATACCACTAGATGGTTATTACCCTACACTAACTTCTACATCTGCCAATTATAAGTTGTATGTCCAATTAGATCAAGGTCAAAACCTGTTAGAATCTTTCACTACTTCTTGTACTGGAACGCAAAGTGGAAATTCTGGAGGAAATAATCCTCCAAACTTAGAAATTTCTAATCACGAAGTTAATGCTCCGAATGAAAAAGGATTACATGTTGGCTATTCAGAAGTAAGTAATTTAACAGCGAATACAGCCTATATTTACGATCAATATCTATACCCTTCATATAATCAAGGTGCCACTGCAGTATGTGATACTTCTGGAGGATACTTATTGCATGAAGATGCTAGTCATTATATTGGTGGAGCATATAATGGAGGCTCCATAACATTACAAGATTTTGCAATTGGTAGTAATGATTCAAATGCTTATCCCTACCCTCTTTCTGTATCTGAAAATTATTGCTATAGACTTGAATTTTCAGAAGCCGCTCAAGACAGTAATGTCACTCTAATTGAGGATGTTATTTTCAGTGCATATAACGGATTTAATGGATGTAGTAATAATGAATGGTGTTGGGATGAGGAATTATCTCACGGTCAAGGATTTAGTTTTAGTCAAGATGGAAAAGTAGTGTCTTATTATGATCCACCTCATATTACGACTGGTTCAGGGTCAGGAAATGCTATTGCTAATATTCCTATACCTCCAGGAAAATGGTATTGGGAATATGAAATATCTCTAGAAGGAGGTAATGAGATGTGGGCGATTATTGGAGTCCACACAGGAGTAGATTTTACTATTCAAAATGAGGGAATAGGTACAGACTCAGCAGGACAAGGATGGGGATTTGATTCTGCTGGATTTGCATATCATAACGATAATCCTGAATTAACAAGTGGAGTTTCAAATTGGTCTGATAATGAATTTTATAATATTGGAATAGCACTTGATAATGAAGCAGGAAATTTATGGTACTCCATTGATGGTGAATGGCTTAAACCTTCTGGAAGTAGTGGTAATCCATACTATCCTGATTCAGGAGCAATTCCTATTTTTGGTGAAGATTCAGGTGGGAATTTGGCATCTTGGGATGATGCAAATGGAGTGAATGGTTTGGCAAATACTACAGTTTATCCTGCTGTTTCAGATACAATAAACGACCGTGGACATACTTTTAATATGGTAACTTCGGGATCACTTGAGTATACAATACCTTCTGGATTTATTGCTTTACCTTCTACTGGTTTTTCTACATCTGATGCAGATGCAGATGGAGATGGCGTTGATGATGATTATGATGCATTCCCAACTGATTCATCAGAATGGGCAGACAATGATGGAGATGGATTGGGAGATAATGGAGATCCTGATGATGATAACGATGGAGTTGTAGATTCGGAAGATTCATTCCCACTTGATCAGTTTGAATGGAGTGATGCCGATAATGATGGCTTTGGAGATAATGTAGATTCTGATGACGATAACGATGGAGTTAACGATCCTGATGATTGCGCTCCATTAGATCCAAATGCATGGGAAATTGATGAACAGGGAATCTGTGTAGGTGGAGGTTATGTCCAAGATGAACTCACATTGTCTGGAATTGATGATGAAAAATTCAATACAGAATATCAAATCATGAGCGGTTCAGCATTTTACGTAGAAGGTTCTGGATATTCTAGAACTATACAACTTGGAGGAGATTATTACACATATTGGAGAGAATCTGATTCGGGTGAAAATTATTTGGTAGCATGGGATAGTACTAATGGTTATTGGATGGTTTATCATTTGAATGATTTAGACGACTCATTCTATAATACTGAAGAAGTAATTAATGCGCTAGATGATTCAGATTTCGATCTGCTTGATGGAAAAACATTCTCATGGCTTCAATCGGATGATTATGCACCGTTAACTGGTATTTCCCAATGGCAAGATTATCCTGGTACAAGTTTTAGGATACCTTTAGAATCTGATATTGTTGAATACACAGGGTCAGAACAAACAGATGATAACGAAATTGAATTCTGTTATGACTCTCAGAATAACGATATTGAAGATTCTTATGCAACAGAAATAACTTGTACTGAAGCAGGATTCATGTGGTCAACAGATGAATTGAAAAATTTAGATATTTCATTAGATTGGGAATGGGGAGATTACAATAATGATGGAATTGACGGAGTAAATTTAGAAATTTTCGTCGAATTTCCAACGAATGCTAATGGAGATACTTCATTTACTGGATTACATGAATTTAATTATATTCTACAAGTTACTAATCCTGAAAATAATCAACTTCTATTGACTCATACTTTTAGTACAATGATTGATTTGGAATCGGATACTGTTGGCATAGGTGAATTCATTGAACATAACTTTCCAAATGGTGATCTTGATTATTGTATTCATGTAGAGATTTCTGGTCAAGCTTCAACAGATACTGTCAGTTTAGATGGAATCTGTGAAAATATGAATGTAGAAGAAGCCGATTCATCATCTGATGATATTTGTTTTGGATTTGGAGATTATTTAATTGTTCAAAATTCTATTGAATCATCAATGAATGGACGTTATTTCCCTAGCGTAGGTTATGAAGCGGATCCAAATGATATGACCAAGATAATTGAAGGAGATGGGGTTTATTGGCATAAAGGTGAGAACTTAGATGGTTCAGAAGGTTTTGGTTGGGCTTTTTATCTTGCCCATCTTTTGGATGGTGAAGAAAAATGGGTGGCTTTACAAGGAACTAATCCACCCCAAGATTTAGAATCTGAAGTAGATCATCTCAATGAACCATGGGGTGATGATAATTGTAAGCCAGATGGATATGATTCTAATTATGGTCATATCACTTACCATGAAGGAAGCTCAACAAGTCAATCTCCACAACTTGAACCAGATATAGTTTGGAATCCGAATGAAGATACTATGTATTTAGATTTACATGTATCTGTTGATGAAGATTCAATAACTCAAGTAATTGTATATTATGATTTTACAAGTGTAGATGATATTGACAATTACCAGTATGAATATTCACATTCAACAGGAATAATGAACTTAGATTCTAATGGAGAAGTAAATTATAATGTTGATTTCAGTGGTTTTGAACGAGATCATACATATTGCTTTGAATTTGCTCTTGTAGATGTTGGAGGCGAAATTTTAGAACGTTCAACAGGATGTATGTTAATTTCTGATCAGGTAGTAGGTTCTCAATCTGTTGATTGGGAATCAGATGTAAATGGAGGTTCAACATCAGTTACTAGTGTGGATGATGATAATGATGGAACTAAGGCTATTGATGATGATTTTGATACTCATTGGAGATCTGGAGATAATTGTGTTGATGAAGATCAAGAGATAATTATAGAACTTCATAATTCCCCAATACAAGAATATCAATTAATTTCAGGAGTTTCTTTAAAATGGGGAGAAGAAGCTCCGCATAAATACAATATATTTGCATTAGATTCAAATTCTATTTGGAAAGAGTTAGCTACCATAGATATGGCTGTTCTTACAGATCCTGAAGACTCCCATATGCTTCATCATTTATTTCATAAAATTGAAGCAAGTAAAATTAGGATAACCTGTACAGATTCAGAGTCAAATATTCAACTTAGTGAAGTTCAAGTACATTCTTGGCAAAATAATCAAGGAGGCCCAATTGATGGAATTATGGATGCTTACTATTTAGATGATTTAACTGAAGGTGCACAACAAATAGGTTCCACTTCTCTAGATGGAGACCCATCTGATGCAATTGATGATAGTTACGCGACATATTGGGAACCTAGTGCGTGCCCTCTAGATTTAATGATTGATTTAGGAGAAGAGCATTTTATTGGCGCAATGAAAATCGATTGGGCTACAACATATCCTTCAAGCGCGAATTTATTTCAGGGGGAAATTAAAGTATGGAATGAACAAGATGGTTGGAATCAAGTAATGAATCTTGATTATCAAGTAGATGAAGACTCAAATTTCCTCCATTTTTATCCGATAAATGGCCAAAAAATAATGTTTAAATGTGTTAATTTTGGGGATTCAGTATTAAAAATTAGTGAAATTGAAATATTTGCAGCAAAATCAAATTGGTATGATTTTGATTTTGATCAAGACGGCAAAAATAATGGTGAAGATGCCTGTTATATTGGAGGATTTATAGGAGATTGGACTTCTCAACCTAGTACAGACCATGATAATGATGGATGTAGGGATGATACAGAAGATTGGGATGATGATAATGATGGTATAAACGATGAACAAGATAATTGCCCTCAAGGACAGTATAATTGGAATTCTTGGGATGAAGGTGCAGATTATGATCATGATGGTTGTTATGATGAGACTGAAGATGATGATGATGATGCAGATGGAATGCTTGATTTATTAGATCAGTGTAAGAATACAAGACTTGGTGCAGGAATAGATGCTTCAGGGTGTGAAGTTTCATTCGATGATGGAGATGGAGATGGGGTAGCAGATTCTTATGATCAGTGTTCCGAAACTCCAAATGGCACAGAAGTAGATTCGTTCAATGGTTGTCCGATTTACAATGACATGGACGGAGATGGAGTTCCTGATCAAGAAGATGCATTCCCTGAAGATTCCTCAGAACAATTTGATGAAGATGGAGATGGTGTTGGAAATAATGCTGATACATGTCCAGAAACTCCTTCTGGAGATTTTGTAGATTCTAATGGTTGTACTATTAGTTTCCCAGATGACCCATTAAATGGAACAGATAATGGCACCTTAAATGATACTATAAATGAAACTGCAAATGAAACTGCAGTTGATACCGATGGAGATGGAGTTAACGATTTTGATTCAGATGGAAATGTCTTAGATGAGTGTCCAGATACAGAAGAAGGATTAGAAGTGAATGAAGTTGGATGTTCAGCATTATCTGCACTTCCTCCACAATTAGCAGCTGCATTAGATTTCATATTGAATATTGATTCACTTCTTGGGCTTCCAGACGGTACATTGGAAATAATGTTTGCAGCATTAGGTATGATGTTTGGTGTACTTAGATTTGTAGGACGGAGAACCTTAGCAGGTAAATCACGCCGTGTTGAAAAATATACGTCAGAAATAAGGTTAGCAAGAAGCCGTAGAGAATTAGAAAACCTTGAAAGAAGAATTACTAAAGATAATGAAAAGAAACTTTTGCCACCTGGCGGATTTGGAGATTTAATGGAATTAATCGAAACAAGGGCCATAGAACTTGGTGAAATGGATATGGCTAGCCATGTTAGAGAAGTTGCTGCAGAAGAAGAATCAATGAGAGAATCACATGAGAGAATGTTAGAAGAAATGGAAGGAACTAGAGAAGCAGTAGCAGGACTACAAGACGAACTTTCACAAATGCGTAGAAAAGGACCACCTCGTAAAGGTCGTAAAGGCCCTCCACGCAGAGGTTCAAATGATTCTGGATATAAGATTAAAGAATCTGGTGGCCCAAGACGTCCATCCCTCCATCCAGCAGACTTAGATGGTGATGGTTTTGTTACAGCTGAAGAAAGAAGGATATACCGTGAAAGACAAGAACAGGAGGATGACCTTTGGTGAAATGATTGTCTTTTTGAGTCCCGTGGTTCTTGAAAATAGAGAATCAAGGGCCAATTGATTAAATTTCAACTAAAGGTTATAGTGGGATTAGATGGGTGCGGTATCTGTATCGGGGTGATTAATT
>PAAW01000051.1 GCA_002699515.1 Methanobacteriota archaeon | reverse complement strand
GATCTGTATGTTCAAGATCTCCATGAAAGGGCCTCGGAGTATAATACTCCGCTCCGTCTTTCAATCCATCATTATCAGTATCTCTGTCACTAGCATTTGTAACAAATCCATCTTCACCTAAACTAACTTCTTCACCATCTCTAAGTTGGTCATTATCGGTATCAAACATACAAGGAGATGTGAAATATGTACCGTCTCCATAAATATCTGGATGCCCATTTACTGCTTCAAAATAATCGTCAAGACCATCTCCATCAGTATCTGCATTAGATGCATTAGATCCAGATTTACAACCATTACTTACGTAATTAAATTCACCAAAATCATCTAATCCATCTTTATCCGTATCTTGTAATCCAGGATCACTTGTAACTAATCTCTCTTTGGTTCCATCTTTCTCAGAGGCAATTACAACTTCAATATACCAACCATGTACTTCAATACCGTCAGAAAGTAAATCTCCATCAGTATCCCAATCATTTGGTTTTGTAGATCTAGTATCTACTTCGCCATCTCCATCCATAAATTTAGCATTATATTCATCAATATTTGTAAATCTTTCATGAGATTCTACAATAACCATCCATACATCTTGCCTTGAATCTATTACTGAAGCAGGCTTATCCAAATCATTTGGATCTCCTGTTGTAACTAATATTTGATAAACAAAACCATCAACAGGAGAATATAACTTAGCTGTACCAGGAACACCTCCAGGGAGTGTATATAACCCTCTAGCTACTTCTTCATTCTTTGAAACTTGTTGGCCTAATTCAACACCAATCTCTGTAACTGTTGTTGTATATACCAAATCAGAATATGTGACTGCGCCATCACCATCTTGGTCCCATCCATCTAAATCAGGATCCAGATTTTTATCACCCGCCCATGCAGGATGTAATCCATTTTCCTTTTCCCAACCATCAGGCATTTCGTCTCCATCAGTATCTACTAACCATGGACTTGTAAAATTCTCATCCCCAAGAAGTAATGCTGTTTCAAACTCCTCGTAATTACTTAATTCATCTGAATCCCAATCATAGTATGCATCTGAACCATCTGCTGGATCCAATAAGTTTGTTGATTCTGAATCTGTTGGGTGATCTAAAGCACTAGCAAAACAATGTTCAAATCCATCTGGCATTCCATCACCATCAGTATCCCAATCAGATGGTCCGTTGAAATAGCCATCTCCATCCATATCTTCCAAGAACCAATCAATGCTATTTTCTGAAACATGGGTAAATGGTGCTGCTCTATCTTTTGTTTCTGAAGATTTACCACACCATCTATTCCAACTAATAACTCCATATCTTGTTTCCTCATTATCTGACAATAAGTCATTATCACTATCTGAGTCTAATGGACTAGTACCAAACTTTTCTTCTAAGAAATTAATTAATCCATCAGAGCCATCTAAATCAATATCTAATACTGCATCACAACTGTAACGACCATTGAAATCTCTTCCAAATTCCTCAGCAAACTGGAATAAAGGTCCAGTTTCTGAAAGTAATTCATCAACTTCGTCTTCTCGAGATTCTGTAAGTAATTCACATCCCCAATTACCATCTAACGGATTAAATAAATCTACAACAACTCCAGTAGCACCAGGCACTTCCTTTGTAATTCTGTGGTCGGCTTCCCATTTATCCCCAAGACCATCTGCATCGGTATCTCTTAAATTCGGATTTGTTCCTAATTCTGCTTCTTCTGCATTTGTAAGTCCATCTTTATCTGGATCTCCTGTAGGTCCGTTCTCTGGACTACCTCCATCATCAGGCAATGCTATTCCAGAGCAATAAACAATTGTAGTACCTGTAATGATAAACTTACCATCATCTAATTCATAAATACCATTTTTAGGAACCCAGGGTTCAGGTTCCTCAATTGTTTTTTCAATTCCATTAGGAAGTGTATATGTCAAATAAGTCACATTATACATTATTTCAATTCCGTTTACTATTGCTGTTTTTTGTTCATTTGAAGCTTCTGAAGAAAAATCAATGTCTTCATCTGTACAGTCTGAATCTACAGTATCTTGACTTGCAGTATCATCAACACCAGCATCCCCTGGGTCATTAGGGTCTAAACCATTCAAAACTTCCCAGCCATCAGATAACCCATCTCTATCTGTATCCCAAACAGCAGGGTCAGTTCCATACTGAGTTTTTTCTATTTGATCAGATAAACCGTCTCCATCAGAGTCTGTTATAGATTGAGTGACATCCTGATCATCAATAACATCACCACCAGCATCTTCGTAGCGAACGGTTGTATCCATGATCCCTGAAACACCTACAAATAACGAACCAAAAATCATAGTTACAACAATAGCAACGTAAGCCATTTGATTATGTGATAGGACCATTTTTTACACCACTTAGTCCTTCGGACTATCAACTCGAACCTTTTTAGTGAAATAAAGATTGAGGGTTTTTGGGCATTGGGTATTTTATAATTAATTGCTTGCAATCACCGATTTTGAGCAAATAATGAGCGATAATTGGTCATTTGACTCATTCCATGTTGCTTTTGCATCTCTACCTTCGGTTCTAGACCAACAACCCAGCAATACACCCGTGACTATTGCAGGATGAAAAAGGCTAGAAAATTCTAATTCGACACCTCCATGGTTATCAATTGCTTTGGAAGATTTTACAGCACCTAATCCATGATCTACTAATTCTGCTTGACTTGCATCAATCCAATGTTCTGCCTCTGCAACCATAAATAATTCCCCTCCTTCTCTAAATAAGTCACAAGAGGCTTTTGCTATAGCGCTCCATACTCTTGACTCTGTTTCTGAAATATCGAATACTGAATAATCTACAATATCTCCTACTTCTGCAGATTCTGAAGCATAAGTAGTAACATTTTTCACAAAGCGGAGAATGAAATCTTGATGCAAAATTACATGCCTCTCTCCCATAAGATCCCATCCTCCAAAAGGTAACTCAAATGGTTTTGACAGAGGATTCTTTTGAATATGTGAAATTTCAGTTGGCGATAATGTCCAGAGTGGTGTTATTTTTTTAGGTTTGGCAACATCAAGATTATCTTCTTCCAAATGCACAATAGCGATATCTTTGCCTCTATCCTCCCACCTGAATCGATGTCTCCTTTTCACCACCCATTCCCAAGCAGCATTAGCTAAACCTGAAGAAAAACTAGACTGGAGTCTGCCGTGTACCTCTACATCTAATTTAGATAATTTAAACGGCTTTGATGGTGCCTTTAGCGTTCCTAATCCTCTTATTCTCCAATCCTTATTTACTAAATTAAGTGACTTCTTATTTATACCAAATAAGCCTGTGGGGCGTTTTACAGTTTGTAATCTAAATTCTTCACTATCTGCTGCAGCATGAGCAAGTCTTCTACCCAAATTTAATTCAAGGTTCTCCTGTAGTAACTCAAACCACCGATTAAAAGCAGAATTAGATACCAGCCAGGATGGTTCATCAGAATATTCACTATCTAAAAACAACCCAAACTTCCAATTAAATCTATTAATTAATTCATTAGCAAGACTTGGAGAATACTCATTTTCATCAGAACTAATGATTGGCATCGTACATCCGAGGAGGAAGTACCTCAATAGTTTATTCAGTATTACTATAATCCGATTTAACAAGCAAGTAATGTGTCTGATACTAATAACGAATTTCCAGCACCAAGAAAAACACCTGGTTCAAAATCAAATGGAAGAGATAGTTTAGGGTTCTTTAGAGAACAAATTGAACAACATCATTCAAGGTTTGAAGCAAGCATTCCCCTCATTGCTAGTGAAAATTTAGTTTCGAAAGCAGCAATGGACATGTTTAGTACCGATTTACACAATAGATATGCTGAAGGATTGCCTGGTTCAAGATATTATGAAGGTAATGAAGACTATGATCCTATTGAAGTACATACTGAAGAATTAGCAAAGAAGTTATTTAATTCTGAATTTGCAGATGTAAGGCCTATTTCGGGAACTGCTGCAAATATTTCCGCCCTATTCTCATTAGCTTCTCCAGGAGATAAATTCATGGCACCTGAACTAGCAGCAGGAGCTCACATTTCAACACAACGATTTGGTGCAGCAGGTCTAAGAGGACTTACTACAATCACATACCCGTCCATTCATGAAACGATGTCTATTGATACAGATTTAGCCGTTAAAGCAATTCTTGATGAAAAACCAAGGATCTGTTATGTAGGTCAATCTGTATACTTATTTCCTAATGATTTGAAACCAATTGTAGAGGCTGCAAAAGAAGTTGGGGCAAGCACAATGTATGATGGGGCTCATGTATTAGGACTAATTGCAGGTAAACAATTTCAAGATCCTCTGAGGGATGGCATGGATTTGATTACCGCATCAACTCATAAAACATTCCCTGGACCTCAGCATGGGGTCATAATTGGTAATCATGATGTAGAATTGCCTAATGGTAAGAGTTTGCATAAAACCATCAGAAGTAGAGTCTTTCCAGGAGTTCATTCAAATCACCATCTACACAAAGTTGCTGCTTTTGGCGTTAGTTTAGCAGAGGCATTAGAATTTCAAGAGGATTATGCCAAGGATATTATCTCAAATGCAAAAAAACTGGCTGAAGGTTTATGGAATCGTGGAATGAAAGTTTTTGCTGCTGAACATGGATTTACTGAAAGTCACACTGTCTTAGTTGATGTAACCGAAAGAGGAGGTGGTGCAGATGTATCAAAAAGATCCGAGGCTCAAGGATTAGTCATGAATAAAAACATGCTCCCTGGAGATACATCAGCAGTAAACCCGTCTGGTATCAGACTAGGAACTCCTGAGATGACACGATTAGGCATGGGTGCAGATGAAATGGATGAAGTTGCTGAATTAATTCACCTAGCATCACTTGGTGGAAAAGAATCTGAAGTTCGGAACAGGGCAAGAATATTGAAAGAAAATTTTTGTAAAATCAAATATTGTTGGGAATCAAAAGATAATGCATATGCTCAACCTAAATGGTCAGAGATCTGAATAAATATCATCTTCTTCTTTTATTATCAAGGAAACTTTCAATATCAAAATCACCATCATTCCCATTATCTGATTCTCTCTTTCTAGAGGGGGGTGCCCCCTTAGGTTTCCTCTTTGGGCCATTACTCTTTTTCGGCCTTTCACCTGTATAAATTATTGAATCGCCCTCTATACCTAAAGAGGACATGTTTCTACTTTTTTGCCTTAATTTCTTTTGGCTATTTTTCTTTTTGCCTCCAAAATCCTGTAAAACCAATCCAATTTTCTTTTTAAGTTCTTGACTTTCTTTTGAAAGTGCACGAGGTTGATTTTTCCACCACTCATATGGTAAATTCTTGTATCTTGGAGGTTTAGAGGATCTTATCTGTTTAGATCTGGTTCTCAAATTAGAACGTAAGTTCTTAGGCTTTTCAAGCCTAACAGTCAACCATCCTGGAAGGCCTAAATCATAAACAGCATTACTAATTGTAACTAATATTCCTGACATCAACATATGATTACCAATTGGTACTTTGTCAATAGATAAATCAACTCTACTCCTCTTTAATCTCTTAGAATATGCAATCATTCCTTTTTGATCTGTTTGTTTAATTATTCTTCTTTGTGCACGAGAAATTCTAGACATTACAAATTGTAAGAAAAATAATGATCCAGTAACAATAGGCCAAACAAACCTTGCTATGGATTCTAAAATATATCCTTGAGCTAAATTCTCAGAAGTCCACCAACCTGCAGCAACAAATGAAGGCCATAATATGAAAAGGCGTATGAACAATACTAAATTACTAACTCTATACCTTGGTTCCATAGCCCTCATTACTGATTGATCTGCAGCAACCATTGCATTAGCAGTTAGTGAAACATTTTTTTGCTTTTTAAAATGTAAACCTACTGTAGGATTAGTTGGTGCTTCCTTGACATATGGTTTTAATTTAGAAAGGTATTTTTTATCCTCATTATCTCTACGAGAGGATAATAATACTTCATGTGGTATTGGTGCAGACAATTCATCATAACCTCTAGTTGGCACTCCAAGAATCTCTCCTAATCCTTCCGTTCTTGGATCTGCCGCTGCCATTTCAGCAATTGATTCATACACATCTAAAGCAAGATGCCATTCTCCCTGATCTAACAAACAAAGTGCTAAAGAAACCCTTGCTTTTACCATCTGAGGTTTTCTTCTTACTATAGTAAATGCTTTTTCTAATGCCATTGTATGCTCTCTTTGACCCCTTAACATTGCAATTTGCATTAATTCATTATGTTCAACTAACAAATCTTTTTCTCCACGTGACAAGGGACTTAATGAATCTGGAGACCATAGGCTAAATCGTTCCATTACATCTGTAAGATTATCAATCATTGGTTCACCTTTAAAATCCCAAAGATCATCATCAGATGCCCTTCCTTGCCATGGATTAAAATAATCTGCAATAAATGAAATTACTTCTGGCTCAGAATATTCATCCTCATTTTCTAGCGAAGATAGTGCTTCTCTGGCCGCATCTATCCTTCTGCATGCAACATGACCTACAGCAATAAGTAATCTGGCATCATCGTCTTCTCCACCTTGTTGTGCGAGTACATTACGTGCCTCAGTAATCGCTTTTGGCCATAATCCCCTTAATGCATATTCAAACATTTTTGCTTTTGCTTTTGCTAACCTTACTAGTGATTGGTCTCCTTGAATTGATTCGGCTTGGAATGTAATAAGGAAATCTAAATCATCATTTCGAACTGCATTATCTATTTTCTTCTGCATCCAATCATTAGTACCTCTCCTAAAAGCACCAGCTCTTCTCTCATCAGGAGACAAATCAAATGAATAATTTTTCAGTGGGAAAAACTTCCAGACACTTAAAATCCAAATTAATAAGAAAATTGCTTGACCTGATGCAATAAATGTCCATGTAGTTCTAAGTATTTCATATTCCCCAAATCCATTATCTGCGAGAAGATCAGTAAATGGCATCAGTGAACCAAATTCTTTGTAACAAGCCAATACAACAAGCAATACAGTATATCCACTAAAACCAGCAAATGCAAAATAAAGTAAACGACCTTGTACGTCTCCTTCAGACCTTATTTCCCTTGTTGCTGCTAAACTTACTCCGCCAGTACCGCCAAACGACTGACCGCCTAAAAACAGGTTACGAATCAATTCGAAAATAAATGCTAAACCAACAATTGCAATATTTAGAGTAAGGAACATTGCAAGAATTTGTGGAACATTTTTCAAATATTGATATTGTTCAATAAGAGCCTGCATCTGTGCAGATTCTACAAGATACCATCCTCCAACTCCGCCATAATTTAGAATATTCATTGCAAGTTCCCGTTCCATTCCTGAAAATGTAACATAAATTACAGTAAATACTCCATTTGTTGCTGTAAATGGCATTGTAAATAAGAAAACAACTAAAATAAATGCTGAAATCCTACCTATAATCCCTGGTTTATCGGGATTAATTGGTGTCTGCTTACCTCTTACACTTCTCCATTTTGAAAGTAATAGCATATTCCATGATGCGCCTAATATTCTACCATATGCAAAAATCGTAGGAGACATGAATACTAATAATGCTAATGTAATCCATGTAGGCGTTAATGTTTCTCCATGTCTTCTATAGCCATACATTAAAATTGCAAGTGTTCCACCTGAAATAAACAATATTGCCCAAAGCCTTCTAATTAATGCGAAAAATCCTTTAATTTTTGTATTTCTTATTTGATCTAATTGAGCAATCAATGTTTCCCACGGAGAAACCAATACTGGAATAACTACGCATGCTGCCATCAATAAGGTAATAGGCAAATAATAGGTAGTAGGACCAATTAATAATTCACAGATTAAGATTGATAATGCAGTCATAGCCATTAAGTATGTTAAAACACCTCTCGGAACACCCTTAAGCCATAATAATTCTCTAGCATCTTTTCTTTTCTTAGTTAATCGATGTACTTCAAATAAATTATCATCTGCTTCGAAAGCAACTTGAAGCGAAGATAATGAATTTGGTAAAATATACCATGCTAAGAAAAGTGTCCCTAAAAAACCTAAACCTGCTGGTAATAATAAGATGTAATTGGAACCTAAATCCTCAATTGGAACTACTGTAACTTCTGCAGATGCAAATGAAGGTACTATTGAGAAAAATAGCAAACCTAGTAGTGCGAAAAATAAATGCCTAGTTCGCAAAATCAAATTCCCCCCTTGTACCTACGAATCCCTCAAAGGTTTTCTAAGAATCGCTAATATTCCCTCTATGCCGTTTAAGAAATCTATCAATTCTATCAAACGATTCATTCAATATTTCTTCATTTGGCAGATAAACTAGACGAACATGCCCTTTCCCGTACTCTGGAGAAAACCCAGAACCGTGCACCAATAAAACATGCTCTTCATGAAGTAATTCTAAAACGAACTTTTTATCATCATTTGCCCACATTTCATCTGTTAATTTTACAAACATGTAAAATGCACCTTCTGGTTTTTGAACTTCTAACCCCTCTATCTTATTGATTCTATTAATACAAACGTCTCTTTGTGAAATTACTTTCTCTAAATGAGCATTCATCCATTCATCATCACCTTGAAGTCCTGCCAAATATCCTTTTTGCGCAGGAGTTGATGCACATAACCTTGAACGCAATAATCTTTCCAAACCATCACGTACATCAGATAATTTAGATTCAGGATCATGAATTGCCATATATCCAATTCTCCAACCGGGTGCATAATAGACCTTTGAAACGCCATTAAGTGTAATTATAGGTACTGTTTTTGATCTTGATGCTGTAGAAATATGAGTATTAGTGAAATTTAATCTATCGTATATTTCGTCAGAGATTATTGTACAATTAGGCCACTTATTAGCAATTTCAATTACTCTATCTATTTCATCAGAAGTGATTATTCCTCCTGTAGGATTATTAGGATTTATTAATACAAGTAATTTGACATCATCATTCATTTTTGATTCTAAATCATCAAAGTCAATTGACCAATTATCCTCAGATTTTAATCGGTACTCTACAGTAATTCCCCCATATAATTGAGGATATGTAAGGTAAGGTGGATAATGAGGACCTGGACTTAATAATATGTCTCCTTCTTCAAGAAAAGCTGCAAATATAATTTGCAATGCCTCTGTAACTCCATGGCACACATATACATCATCAGGACTACAATTCCAACCGCCATTC
Organism: Methanobacteriota archaeon; assembly: GCA_002699515.1. Taxonomy (GTDB): domain Archaea; phylum Thermoplasmatota; class Poseidoniia; order Poseidoniales; family Poseidoniaceae; genus MGIIa-I. The sequence continues at coordinate 3,933 of PAAW01000051.1, read as the reverse complement.
CCCTTATTTCTTTCGTCCATAGCAATAGCAGTTCTTAATTCTGGAAGGCCATATGAGGGAGAATAACCGTTCTCTTGATTATCTAATGCTTTCTGAAATTCTTCAATCATATGTTTAGGGGTTGGTAACCCAGGATATGCAAGAGGATCTCCAATATTTAATTTGATGATATTATGCCCTTGTGCTTCAAGTTCTGTTGCTGGAACTACAACATCCCTAATTGCATATTCAATACTTGAGGCTCGGTCGGATACTCTAATATTGCGCGAGCCCATGAACTTGGGGAAAAGATTCACTTTCAAATAACTACGCGTCAAGTGAGGTTCCTGACATTCTTAGAACTTCATCAAAATGTTCCTTATCTACAGGTTGAACAGAAAGCCTCTGTCCTCTCTGTACAACAAGCATATCTTCTAATGCGGGGTTTTCCTTCAAATCTGCCAATGAAACAATATTTTCAAGGGCGCTAATGGCTTCTATATCTACCATAATCCATCTAGGATTATCTTGAGTTGATGATGCATCAAAATATTTACTTTCAGAATCAAATGCTGTGAAATCAGGATACCCCTCCTTGTGTACTTTGGCAACACCTGCAACATGAGGTGGTTTGTGATTAGAATGGTAAAACAACACATAATCTCCAATCTTCATTTTATCTCTCATAAAATTTCTTGCCTGGTAATTTCTTACACCGTCCCAGTGCGTTGTTTTATCATTAACTAAATCCTCAAAGGAGTAAACATGGGGTTCAGATTTCATCAACCAGTATGCTGTCATAGTACTGGTGAAAAGTTGAAGACATTTACTTTTTTCGTTTACTTCCTTTCTTCTTCCCACGTTTCTTTAATTCGTTAATCAAAGTACTTGCAGAACCATTTCTTCCACCCATTAATTCCGAATAATTTTTCAGATCAACTAAAGCACATGCTGCGGCTTCTTCCAATTCTGCTTTTTCAGCTAAATTTGCTATAAACTTCAACTGCTTTGGCGATGCGGGAGAAGGTGTAGATTCAGTATTCTCAAGAAGGTATGCTATCAAATTACTAGCAGTTCCTTTCCTACCTCCTGTTAATTCATCAAGACTAGAAACACCTACTGCTGAAAACGCATCAGAATCTTTGCCTTTAAATTGTTCAAGTAATGAATTAACAAACTTCAATTGTGCTTCTGAAGGAGGAAGAGAAGTTTCTGATGTTAATTTATCTAGAACTCCTTTCATTTGTTCACCCGTAATCTTATTTTCATCATCAACATCAATACCTGCTAAAATTTCTGATTTGCGTTTTTCATCAGTTTCGACCCATAATCGGTCAAATAATGCTTTTTGACGTGGAGTTGGTGTTCTTGATTTTAATTCCAAAGCAATTGCATGTAATTTTTTGAATTTAACTACAAATGTATCCCAGACTTCATGTGCTGGCCTATCTCCTCTTTCGATAAGATCCAAACTATGTTCCATATCTGCAGTAAATTCTGCAGAAAAGATAAATGACATATCATCATCTTCTGAATCTGTATAGTGAGGTGCCACTTCTAACCAACAAGTTCTTCCTGAAACAGTAGGTTCAAGACCAGCGCTACCAGATTCACAATATTTACGATCAAGTAATTTTTTGATTGTTGAAGCATAAGTAGAGGGTCTTCCAATTCCTGATTTTTTCATATGAGCAACTAATGAAGGTTGTCTAAATCTTGCAGTAGGCTTTGTTTTATCTTCTACAAACACGGGGTTTTCTTCTATATCGTCTAGTGAATGCTTTGCACCTGGCATTAAATCTAAATCTGGTTTTTTAGTAAATGGTTGCTTTCTTCCTGTTGGAATGAAAGCAGCTTCCCAACCTGCATGTGTTCTCCACTCAACTTTAGATGTCAATGGACGGTTAAATCCTTTCACCTTAGCTGTTAAAGCCATGCTTGAATATTTTGCTTCTGACATTTGAGTAGCTAAAAATCTCGCCCTGATGAGTGAATAAAGCCTATTTTGTTCTGCATCTTCAACCGATTCCAATTCAACATTTGTTGGCCTAATAGCCTCATGCGCATCTTGTGCATTTGAATCACTTGTCCCACCAGCACCAGGACCTGGTGCTGTACCTAAATGATCTGAACCCCATTTTGATTCTATATGTGCCCTTGCTAAATTTCTAGCACCTGGGTCAGTTCTTGTTGAATCTGTTCTCAAATAAGTAATGAAACCTGCATTATACAATGCACCTGCTACAACCATTGTTTTTCCCACACCCCAGCCCAAATATGAACCTGCAGCTTGAAGCAAAGTATCTGTTGAAAAGGCTGGTTTTGGTTTTGTAACTCTACTTCCTTCTTTAGAATCTTCAACCATTACTTCTTTTTCGGATTCTAATGCTGCAATCACTTCATCAACCATTTGTCTATCGTTTGTTCTTGCTGAGTCAAATTTTCCATCTGAATCCCTCCAGCCATTTTCATCATCCTTATCATGGAATCTTACTGTAAATCTCATATTACTTGCAAATGTATGTGCTGAATAATAGGGGACAGGCACAAATGCTTCTCTTTCTAATTCTCTATCAACAATAAAACCACAAGTTGGTGTTTGTACGCGACCTAATGATTTGATATTCCAAGAATTAGCAAAATTAGATGCTCGGAAACCTACAAGTCTATCCATTAATCTTCTAACTATAGCTGCTTCAACTAAATCCATATTTACTTCAGAAGCCTTAGAGATTGATTCTTCAACTTGCTTTTTAGTAATTGCGTTAAATGTAACTCTGCGAATGTCGTGATATCCTGCTTTTGTAAATATTGCAAAAAGCCTCCAAGCAATAAACTCTCCTTCTCTATCTGGATCAGTAGCAACATAGATTGTATTTACTTTTTTATCAGCAGCTTTTTTTAACATATTGCCTACTGTTTTCTCAGCTCCTCTTGTCCATCCCCAAGCAGGTTTTGGAAGTTCACCTTCTGAATGTGGCCATGTAGCATTTTTCGATTGAGGAAGGTCTTCTACATGACCTCCGCAAGCCATAACAACATACTCTTTTCCAAGGTATTTTTGAATGGTTTTTGATTTGGCTCCTGATTCAACAATTAATAAATCCATGTTCTTGCAACCTCCCCTTCTCGATTTGATATCTGATTTGTCCAGATTCTTAAGGGTGTGGTTTTAGATTATTTTTCTATGTAATATTCTATTACATATGAGAATTGGGGGCAAAAAAAGTTCAATTTAAATTCATTTGCGAACGTCTTTTATTCTCATCCCATTCTTCTCCTGCATCTCTTCCTCCACAATGAAGACATCCAGGATATCCTGCCTCAGACAATGCTATAGCATATTTACAAAAGTCATTCCAAAGTAGATTAATACTTCCAGGCACCCAACAAATAAATTCTTCAGGTTCACTTCCCCCAAGTTGAACTATTTTACGTTCTGAATCGAATAATTCAATTGTTTCTAACTTCTCAGATTCTACTATTTCTGGTTCTATAATATTTCCAGGTTGGAGATCTAATAACTCTAATATCAAATCTTCTGCTCCATTAGAATAATTTTTTGGAAGTACAATTTTAGATGTCTTAAATCTAAGTAACCTTCTGGCTGCTTCACGAATTGAAAGATGTTTGTTCGCTTCGACCTTAGAACTTTGCGTATCCATAAGAAGCCTCAGACCGCCTAAGAAGCCGTAAGACTTGAAGGGTGTGGCTCTAGGAACGGTACAATGGGCTGGTTCTTTCGGTTGGGTGCACGTCCAATCTTAGCTGTTCAAGATTCTGAAAAAGCACATTATCGAGCAATTAGAAAAATAAAGTTGCTAGGCAGATGGAAGATTACTAGAGTTTTTTTGAGCGGATTTTTTTCATCTCCAACATTAAATGTAGAAAGGTTTGGAATCAAATTTTCTAATCCTGTTGGTTTAGCTGCAGGAATGGATAAGAAGGCAGAAG
>PAAW01000007.1 GCA_002699515.1 Methanobacteriota archaeon | reverse complement strand
ACCTTCAAGCACAACTGGATTCGCAAAAACATCTGATGCTACTGCAACTTCAATTACTTCTTCGGATAATAATTTTAAGAGAAACTACGGGAACCTTGTACAAGTGCTGCTGCAAACAGACCAACTAATCCAATAGCCATTAAACTTGGAGCAAATGATGGAACGCTACTTGCAACTCCATACGATACTCTTAATGGTCTATCATTAGTTTCAGCCATATCATTTCCAGAAACTGATTGTTCTAATGTTTCTGAATGTGTTTCATCGTAATTGTATGGTGTTACCTTAACACCTTTACGAGTTAATCCATTCAATGATGCTGCTGATTGTGCATCCAATGTACATGTACCTTGGTTGTCCATATCTCCTGGTTGTGTTTGTGTATCACAAGTATGTACTTCAAGTGAAGTTGTTACTAATTCAGTACCTGAATCAAGAACAAACTGACCTTGTACATCTACTGATGCACCTGGTGCAGGAGGATCTACAATCCATGCTGTGTAATAACAACCGTCACCTTCTTCTTCGTCATCTCCGTAATCATTTGTACTAAAACATACATCAATGCTGTGACCGTGGTCATACATTGCACCATTTTGTGATGCAATTCCATCATCATTGTTTGTTACTTGTACTGTTACAGGGACAAGTGTACCTGGTAATACAGCATCAACTAATTCATAGTTCCAATCTCCTGTAAATCCATAATCAGGCATTTCTTCAGCAATGTTAGCCACTGTCATTGACAATGGTGTTTGATGATGAACATATCCTGCCTCTTTCAATTGTACAGTTAATCCACACGATCCTTCAGTTCCTTGGTGTATACCATTCTCTTGTAAGTAGTCTACTTGATCATCAGGTGCATTTGTAGTTGCATCTGGTACCAATGAGAAAGACACATCTTGATCTCCTGATGTTACACTGTTGAAGTATAGTGAATAATCACAACCGCTGTTAGCCGCTTCTTCAGCTGCACTAACTACTTCATAGTATAATCCAGGGTTAGTTGGATGCATTCTTTCTAGACTTAGAGATAAAGACCCGTCATTATCTGCTGTGTCTTCAATAACTGTATGTGCCCAGGATGTTACTTCTGTTCCATCTCCTGTTGTAATGTAGTTATCTGGACCAAAGTCAAGTATCTTCTGTGGTAGAATGTTTTGCACTTGTAAGTACACTGATGCACCCGCAGCAAATCCTGTGTCTTCACCTTGGTACATTATTCCATTGAAACCAAACAGATCTGTGATTTGTGAAGAAGAACTACAATCGTCTCCATCAGTGAAAGCAACAGCTCCATTAGATGTTACACACATTTGAGTGAAGTGTTGACCTGGAGGTACAAATCCGTTTTGGGATAATGACCAGCCAACTTCTCCGTCCCATGAACCTGTGTCTGTAATACCAACATCAAGTGCATAAGTTCCTGCATCATCTAGTGTAAATTCTGCAACACCATATGAACCAGAAGCCAAACCAACATTTGCTACTACTGCTCCATCACTACCTACTAGAGACATTCCATTTCCATTCCAACCGTCACCATAAGTATCTGTCATGATTACTGTGTATGTACCTGCTTCAAAGTTGAACACTCCGAAATCACCTACACCATAAGGAGCAGATGCTTCCATTCTTCCTGGGAAGTTTTCAGCGTCAGCAAAGATATCTACAGGTGCTATGGTACTTGTTAGAGTCCAGGATGTTTCCCAAACATAACTACCGCCACCAGCTTGTGCAACACATGCATTACAATCGCTAGCAAGTTCAAATACTTCTGATCCTGAACTTCCTGATGAAAGTGTAAATGGACCAGCAACTGTTGTAACTCCGTCTTTTAGAGTCCAAGTGTTACCATTCCATCCGTCTCCCCAAGAATCAGCCATGGATAATTGATACCAACCTGCTGGAACATCCGCACTAATTGCTTGTGTGCTTTGTCCTTCAATTGAAAATGTACTTCCTGCAGTAAAGAAATCCCAAGAGATTTCACTTTGCCATGAACCACCAGTTACACTGATAGATACTTGTGCTGCGTTATCTAGTGTAAATGTTGTAGAACCAGATGAACCCCATCCGCCTCCACCATTACCTGTACAGCATGATGCAGAGAACAATTGTTGCCCTGAGGAATCTGTTAGAACGAAATCATTACCATTCCAACCATCTCCATAGGAGTCAGACATGTCCAATGTGTATGTTCCAGAACAAAGTACTCCAGACCATGCATATGGTGCTCCACCTGATAATGCGCCTACACAATCATCAGTTGGTCCTGTTTCATATCCTGCTCCAGCAACATACCAAGTTCCACCAGAATCTGTTTGTCCATCACCAGTAGTATCTGTTGGGAATGAATCTCCAACATAGGTATATAACGGCCATCCTTGGTAAGTAGATTGTTCTTCACCAAGGCTGTTCGTGAAACTACCAAAGTCATCATCATCTAATGGTGCTTCAACATTTGGATTATCTCCAGCAAAGAATGCTGGCCATGTTGCTTGACATTCTGCAGTACATGCTTGTGTCGGGTTGGATCCGTCAGAATCTCCCCAATAGATGTACAATGTCATACCATCAGCTGTTGTCATATAATCTCCAGTTGGAGAAGATGCACTTAATACATCAAAACTTTCTGATGGTTCTCCAAATGTATGTGCTCCAAATTTACCATTAGTAATATCATTTGCATCAGTTAATGCGCTTGGTAAATCATATACTTTAGACCATTGTGGTGTATCTGCATTGAAGTTTGTAGTATCTGCCCAATCTCTTTGTGCAGATTCTAATCCATTGTGGTTGTAATCAATTCCAGTACTGTCTAATGTTGCAACCATCCATTGGTTTGTTACATCATTGTAATGGTAAACTACGTTAGTACCACAAGGAGATGTTGAATCGAGGTTGTCGATTTGTGCTCCAAGAGCAACTAAATCATCATCATCTAACCAATTATTACTTCTTACAGCTCCATCTCCCGCACATGTTCCTTCATACTCTACTAAGTATTCGTTAACATCTGAGAAATATGTTACGTGAACATCATATGTTCCACCGTCAGCATTTTCGATTCCTGAAATTCCAAGATTCATCATACTTGCTTCATGATGAGTACCATCATCTAAACCAGTCATTGGATCCAATAATGTATAATCATAAGGTCCAAGTGTTACTTGATTAGGTCCTCCACAAACATTTGCATCTGTACCATCAGGCATTACTTCAGCAGGCACTGCTGGAACGAATTCATTAAGAAGTCCTGAGAATTCAGCATATGTCATACATCCTGTATCTAATCCAGTTACTGGGTGTACAAGACCATTATCTGTCTTGAAACCAACATCTTGGAATGTTACTGTATATGACAATGTTACTCCAGGTGCTGTAATTGCTGGCAATGTTCCCGCAAATGAACATTCTCTGTCCATATATGGCAATATTGTCATATCACAAGCCGCTGTTTCTGTCATTACAACAGATCCAGAAGTTCCATCAGTCATTGTCCAATCAATTGTAGGTGCTGTAGATGTTGTTGTTGGTGCTTGACCATTGTCAACACCAGATTGACCATCTGCAAGAGATATCTCTACAATACGTCCATCAGCACGGTATGTATCTACTCCTGTGTAAGGATTGAAATCAGTCACTGTTGGTGGTTGTAGATCTGGAGGTAAAATTACTCCTTTCATATTTATACTATCAATCCACCATTCTTGGTCATAATCACTACGGAAAGCAAATGCAACACAAATCCATTTACCTACATACGAAGATAAGTCAACTTCTTGAGCATTCCATGCATAATTTCCTGGGTTCCCAAGGTTGGCTACTTCATCATATCCTGAATTAACTACATTTCCATTAGCATCTAGTACTTCATCGGCCATTAAATCGCCATCAGTATCTGCACCAACTTCACAAGATCTCTCTTCGTTTTGTTCGTTAACTACAGCTACCTGAATTCCGTGATAAGATACCGCATCCCACCATTGATACCATTGGGAAACATATTCATGCCAATCCATGAATACACCATCATATTGTGTACCCACTTCAATCATTGGCATAACCATGTACTTAGTTTCATATCTAATTCTTGGACTATCGTCTGCCCTAAGAATTCCTTGACACTCAATACCACAATCTCCATAATAATTCCATAAAGCCGACCAAGTTCCACTTTCAGCGGAAGTTTGTATTCCATCACCATCAGAAGAACCAAATTGTAATTCCATTGGCATGTTTAATGCTGCAAAGTCTTGTGAGTATGGTAAATCCATAGGAGCACTGCAACCTACATCCCAAGGTTGTGTTCCTAATGGTTTATCGTCAACACCGTTAACAACTCCTGTGTTCATGCCTATTACAGCTTGACCTCTTGGAGTATCAGGACAAAGATCAATTGCTACTCCTTGGTTAGGAGCATATACGAATTGCCCATCATCTGTCTTTGACTCTGGGAAAGCGTCCCATACACCATCGTTATCACTGTCTGGCGGTGTTGGTTGCACATAAAATTGGAACAAGTCTAAGAACATTGAACCACTTGTTGGTGCTGCATTATGGAAGGCAAAACATACGTCTTGTCCATAGAATCTGTCAGGAATTACAAACATTTGTTCTTCCCATGATTGCATACCAAGGCCATAAGGTACTGTATAAATTGGATCAGCTGCGCCGTCTCCATTCAGATCTTCCATCAAATTCAACATGTTTCCAGATCCTGGATCACCAACTCCTGGTTGACAGCTCTTTGTTGATGCATAAATTGCAAATTCTCCAGTATTGTAACCGTATGTACCCCACCATGCAAAGTATTCAATCATAATAGCAAAAGACATTCTGTTACCAAACTCTGAATCTGCAGGAATATGTACTCTAGGAGAAATCATCCAAGCAGAATCTGTGAAATCACTGCTTGTTTCTTGATGAACAATTGATCTATCTCCTTCATACTTACCTGCATTGTAAAGTGAATAAATTTGCCAGTCGTATAATCCATCATCTTCAATTGCATTCCATCCATCTCTTCCATCGATGTTTTCATCCAGTGGATTAGATTGGTCGCTATTGAAACTCTCTACGTAAGCAAGTGTATCTAAAGTTGCACCCTCATAAAGAATCGATGTAGATGTCATAGCAATTCCATCTTCACAACCATTTGCATCTACTACTCCTGCAAATGTGCTAGGCGTACTTGGACACCAGTCTACGATATCGTATACTAAATCTCCATCAACATCAGGAGGACATCCAGTTGATCCGATTGAAATGTCTGTGAATGCTGCGTGTACAAACTCATTGTTTGGTAATCCGTCTATGTTTCCAAATCCGTCACAATCATCTAATCCATCTGCAATACCATCGTTATCTCTATCATTGAATTGCCCATATCCTTGAATACGGAAGTTATCAACTGCATAATCATCACGAGATGAGTATCCATTATCGAAATAGAAACGGAATGATAATTCTGATGCACAACCTTCTGCATTACACCAATCACCACTAAGTTCTAGATTTTCTGTAAACCACCAATCTCCATTAAATGCACCGAATGGATCTACTTGGTTAGGATAATTGAATCCTGCACCATATTGTTCCCATACAGTTGTCCATTGACCATTAAAGAAATCTGCACCTGCTGAACCATCACGGTCATCAGCTGCTCTTACATCAAGTCTTAATCCACTAGTTTGTCCAGAAGTACCACCCATATGGAAACCAAAGGATACGAAAAATTGGTTGTAATCATTCGCGTTGAAACATGTTGTAGTCATTACTACTCCATCTCCACCTGTTGGTCTTGTTTGCATAAAGTACTCACCGGGTGCAGCTACATTTACTTGATCTGCTGCTATTGTTGCTGAAACTTCGCCCCTCCAGGATCCGCCCCATAATCTGAGTGTGTAATCATCATCTGCAGGGATAGTCATACCTACTGTAAATGAATAACAATTATAGTACCAACTACCGCTACCTGAACAATAATTTTCTAGAGCATCAGAGAATACTGGATTCCCTGAGGAGTCATAAACTGTTAATGTGTTACCATTCCAACCATCTCCATAGGAATCCATCATTGTAACAAAGTAAGTACCAGCACCAAGTGATTTTGTTATACCTTGTGTTGCACTAATTGTAAATGGTAATGCATCTGGTGTAAATCCTCCACCACCTGCATTAGGGTTAGGATAAAAACTATCAGGAGCCTTCAATACAAAGTACACTTCACCTTGCCAACTACCTGAAGACCAATCAGTGGTATAAAAACCATCAGTTGGAATTACAATGTCTGATTCTCCATAACCTCCATACGAAAGTGTTGCTGAATCAACATTTGCACCATCTTGATTAGTGAAGTAAATTGTGTTACCATTCCAACCATCACCGTATGAATCTGTCATCTCAAGGGTGTATGTTCCAGCCCTTAAGTAAGCAGTTTGGTATTGATTGTAAAGACGTTGTCCAGACATTACAACCTCTCGGTCTTGTCCAGAATCAGGGCCATAGCTAGTCCATGAATTTTGTCTAACACCCCAATTCGAATCAGCATAATTGAAAATACCCTCTTCTGGGGTAAAATCATCTGCTGATTGGAAGTCTTCTAATACTTCTGGAGCTGCATCAAGTTCTTCTGGATATCCGTTACCTCGGTCAATAAGATCAGCATCGCCATCCACGTCCAGGTTGAAATCACCTGCACATGCTTGGTCAACACGTCCTTCTGTATTGTCCTCCTCGAAATCCAAAGGTATCTCTTCTTCGACTAATTCACTATTATCTCTTGATAAAGCACTATTCATGCTTTCTGATAAAATGCTGTCTGGAAGACTTAACTCTCCTTCATCATTATTGTTCGTTTGTTCTTCTTGAGTCCAGTCTTTTGTCTCTTCATTAGAGACATCATCCTGGGCTGCTACGATTTCTGTTGAGTCAGCATTGTCACTCACCGATAAGACGTTGTTGTCTACCATCGGAGATAATGACATGCCGACCATAATTACGGTCAACAGAAGCCATGCAAATCCTAATCTGTTTTTGTTCATACATGGTCACCTCTCGGGTTACGCTGGCGCGTCTAACACCTTAACTGATATAATGGTTTCCTCATTCATGCATTAAGGAAATATACGTTTCAGTAGTAAATACCATGATTTAATCTCGTATTTATTAATCATTTCAATCGGAAAAAATAACATTTTCCAACATGAAATACCTTCAATAATCCCAATCTTGGTCGATGTCGTCTCCTCCACCGCCCCTTACTACAAGTATTACTCCTGCAATTACTGAAAGGAACACTACGCCACCTATTGCTGGATATGTCCATGAAGGTAAGCCACCCTCAACTTGGGTGCCGATAGTATCTCCTCCATCTCCATTATCAATTACAGCTCCCGAACTTAAATCCAAAGTTGCTTGGCCTAATTGTATGGTATTGTCGTATTTGTCAACAGCACTAACAGCATAAAACCATTTTACCTTAATTGTTGGTTTCACTGTCAACATCTGTTCTGCTGTACCTGTCGAATCAAAACATGTACTAAGTGAATTAGGATCTACTCCTCTACAAATCTCCCAGTGATGTACATCTACAGTATTACTGGATTCCCAAGTAACTAACACATTAGAATCTTGTACTGTTAGCAACACATTAGAAACTACTGGCTCAGGGTCAACAGAATCATCGACTGTTGTTGAATTTGACAATGCACCTTCAAGATTTGCGCCAAATGCATTTTCAGTTCTTACAGTAAATTGATAGGTAGTCATATGCACTCCCTCTAAAAATTGCCAAGATTCAATAAATCTGTTTGTAATAATCTTAGAACCTGCATCATCTCCATCGAAAGCAGTGGTTCCAGAACTATAGTAAATTGCAACCCAATCATCTGATTGTAGTGTGCCATCAAGTTCCCAATCTACTTGGACTAAACCAGTTGCCTGATTTTCAATACTTAAATCTGTCAAACCTACTGATGGAGGTGAACCTTGTTTTGCAATAAACACAGCATAAAGTCCAGAGATCAATAAATCCCCTCCCTCTTGTTCCCAGACGATTGTTTGTTCTTTGGTAAACCCATCAAAACCTAAAACTCTAGTTTCGAAATTTACCCATGATGATGCTTCTTCATTATAATACCACAATGTACCATTGGCATTATCATTTATTGCTTCATTTGAAAGTAAGAAAGTTAGTTCTAAACTTTGTAAACCAACCGAATCGGGCGTAGTTGCATCTTGAGTCAGCCTCCAAACCCCTACAGAATCATAAGTTCCTGGCAAGCTTCCAAGAGTAATATCAGTTTGTTTATCTCCTGAATTCACCGAACCGTCATTATTCGCATCATTGGAAACTTCCATTTCAAGCCTTTGTGCTGATCTGTAAGATACTTCATAAGAAAAATCACCTGATGAATCTTCAAAAATACCTTTAGCCCAAACAACGATTGGAATATCCACATATGCTTCTGCTCCATAAATATCAGTAACTGCTCCCCTCACATGAGTTGAACGAAGCCATTGTGTTGAAATTCTTCCCTCACAATATTTACTAGTTCCAATCTGTAATTCACTAATACAACCTAATGAAGTCACTGATCCATCCTCACCTACTAATTGTAAATCATAACGGAAATTCCGATCATCTCCAGGTGCAGCATCATAATCTAATCCAGATAACTTCAATAAAAATTCATCTTCTAAAGTCAATGGTTCTATAGCTTCCATATCCAATACTACGAATGGAGCGTTATTAACTACTTCAATTGAATATGTGTGCATATTGTTCATTACAATTTCATCTACATATTCATCTGTATTTACCATTCTTGTATAAGCAGTAATATTGTAAACTCCTTCCGCCATAAAATGATATGTAAAACACAGAGTGTCTTCTATAGGTGCGGCACCTCCAACAAATGAGTGATTCTCACGTTGTACACTACACCGATAAGCAATTGGACTTGATTCTGGATCTAATGAATTAACATCTGTATAATAATCAATTCTGTCAGTAGGAGTGTCAATCATTACATCCACTGCATATTCATAAGTATTGTTTGTTGGATCTAATCCCGCATTATGCACTTCAAAATACATATCATTAGCACCTTGAGATAAAAATTCAGGTGTCGGAGATGCAGAAAGTCTACTCTCAAAAGTTAATGATTTGAAATCTAAATCCTCGAAAGAATCATCGTATCCTTTCACAATACTAGTGTCTGTACTTTCGTCTGAATCTTGACTCATAGTTTCCTCACAAGGTAACCATTCTGGCAAACCTCTTTGTTGATTGATCAATACACAGTCATAAGAAATTGTAACATTCTGCCATAATTTGAAACTTACTACTTCTGCCTTAATTTGGAATCCATCATTTGATCCATCAATCATTATCCTACCCGAATAATCAGCTGATGTTCCTAATTCCGCAATATATCTGTCAGCATCTTGAGAACTATATCCTCCATCTGGAAGAGGTAAATAACCAATTATTGTTTTTATTGATTTCCCTATATTTGGTATTGTATAATTTGACATGTCTTCTCCATTGCTTGAATCATAGAAATGTACTTCTGTACCATCCCTATCAATTAAAAATGCATCACTTAAACCGTCATTAGTAATTGAAATTTCAACTTCAATATCCCTAATTTCAAATTCAGGTATTTCAAATTGATCTAACATACCATATGAAACATTTACGTTGAAATCATAACACATGCCATCAATTGGACAAGTTGAAGAAAGTGTATTATCAGTTAAATCTATGATGTCTCCTCCTGTTGCATCCCAATAAGCTCTAGTTGCAATGTCGAATGCTTGATAAACACCAAAGTCAACTGAAAATTGATTGTTAGTAGGATCTGTGTCTTGTGAACTAACAACATCTACAATAAATCTATAATGTCCTGATTCTGCTTCCCATTGAAGATTGTATAAATCATAACCTGAACCACCAAGCAATGTTGCAGATTCTATTTCTGTTTCAAAACAATTTTCACAAACAGCTACTTCATTCCATGTTTCTTCCAATTGCCATGAATCCTCAAGACTTTGGCCATCTACGACATCAGATTTCCATAATCCTATTTCAATCTGCAAATCAGTAACTGGTTCAGTACCTAAATTTGCTACTAACACTTTCATGCCTACTGGCTCTCCCGACCTGTAAGTGTAATTAGCAGAAGGCTCCAAAATAGATAGGAAAGCAACTTCATATTCTGTTGTTTCAACCATCATTGGTTCGATTTTTTCATTTAATTCAGGTGTTGGAATCGTTGCAAGAAGCGGACTCATCAACAGCATTAGCAATATCATCATTGGGGGAAATATTCTCACTCATACTACCTCTGTAGACATAGTCGAGTCGCTTAAGGAATTTAATTGCTTGGGCTTCACATATCAATTATTCTTCCTAGATCCTTAATCAAACTACATCTCTTAATGCCTCTGCAGGATGTATCTGTGATGCCTTTCTAATTGGGACTGCAGTGAATAAGAGTACCAACACATATGAACCAAATACAAACAACATCATTTCTAACCAAGGCATTGTAAATTGAGCACCTTGCTCGGACCAAAATACTTGATATAATTGATAATGGAACATAATAGCCACTAAAACTCCATTTATCATCCCAAGTAAACTTATCCAAGTAAGTTCTAACAAATATCCAAACAAAATCATACCTTTATCAAAACCTAAAGCTCTTAACACTCCTGTTTGGTGCTGCCTTTCACTGACTGAACGCATAGTTACAACACCTAACCCTGCAATTCCCACAATTAATCCCAATGCCAGAAATGCTTTAAAGATGGAGAAAATTGCAAAAATCAAAGATTGTATCTCAATTACTTCTTCTTCAATTACAAATACTTGCATCCCATAATCTACAAAACTTGTTTCTAATTTTTTTGATAATTCGTCCCTTTCAGATAATGATTTAGAATCTGGGATGCTAAACATAATTCTTGTTGGCTCAGCTCCAAAATATTGTTCTGCCAAATCATCTTGCACAAAAATACCACTCAAAGAAAGTAACGAACCCTCTTCTAAAACACCAACAACAATAACTTCTTTTTCTACAGCCAAATTATTACTATTATGTAGAACCATCACATCTCCTAATTGTATTCCATTTTCTTCCCTACCCGCATCATATGATGCTGCAAATGCTGAATCCACTATTGCAAATATTTCATTTTCTGAAACTAATTCCCATATCTCTTTTTCACTTGCCCCAAGGGATTCATCCCAAGCAATTAATGGAAGCCCTCCATGATCTGCAAAATTATCATCTATGCCTCTGATAATATATCCGCTTGTATTTTGTCTTAATTCCTTAGATGTTGCTTCTTCATTAATTTGATTACTAACTTTAATGAAATTAAAATGCAATAATGAAACCGCATCGAAATCATCTTGCGACATGTTTTCAGGCCAAGGCCATAATTCAACATTTGAATCTAAATCCAACGGTCGCTCTAAACTTCCAGTACCTAATAATTCGAACTCACCTTGGGCCTCATCAACAAATGAATTTGAATAGATTTCAAATTGTGCTGAAAAGCCTGCCAATACTACTACTGAAAAAATAGTTAAGGAAAACATTCCAACAACTAAAGAACTCCTTAATGGCTTAGATAAGGGATATGCTAATGCAGTTGGAATTACAGGCCCAAATCTCTTCACTAATCTTCCAGATTTCCCAATAATGCTAGCAATCATCGGAGCAATACTTGTCAAAATAAGTACTCCTGCCGCTACACTAAATATTCCCAAGGGGATAAATGAATATCTCGTTTCTTCATAGTTACTCCGAATTGGATCTATGCTTTCTGGAAGGCTTGTCCATAAAAATAAAGAAATTGCACAAAAAGTCATTAAAAACTTTGGCAAAACAATATCTCTTGAAAATTTCACACCTAAGAAATTAAATTTGGGTTTAATGAACTTGTATAATAAAAAACCAAATATTGGCATCACACCAAGAATTGATAAATAGCCAACCATCATCCAACTCGCATGTAACATTTCACTATCTGAATCTAAAATTAACAATAATAATCCAAAGAAAATAGAACCAGAAAAAAGTGATAAACTCACTAAGATCCATAACCAAGAAAATCCAGAATTATTCTGATTAGGTAAATCTCTTAATGCTGCTACTACATTTAATCTAGAATTTCTCCAAGAAGTTATCCACAAAGTAACCCATGTGATTAAAAATCCTATTGAAAAACCTGCAATCAAACTAGAATATGACCAATAAAATACAAATTCACTGTTTAATGATGAAAAAGTAATCTTAAATCCAAGAGAGATTAAAAATGCTACAAAAATTCCTGCTAATGCTCCAATTGCACTAGAGACAATAGAAAGAAGTGATCCTTCAAACACAAACATTGCCCTCATTTCAGGCCGTTGCATACCAATTGCACGTAACATACCCATCGAACTTTTTCTTTCTTCAGCTAACATAACAAAAATATTAATCACCAATAATATCCCAGCTACCACAGTAAATGAACCAAATACTAAAAAGAAACCTGCAACATTTTCTGATGCTGATTCTGAGGTTTCGATAATTGACCTTTTAATATCTCTTACACTAACATCATATTGAGATGCCTTTGCTTTTTGATCCATCCAATCTTTTAATTCAATCTCTAATTTATCAAATAATGTTTCATTTCCTAGATCAAGCCCCGTAATCACAACAGATGTTCTCTCACCTACTGTTGAACCAGCAATTTTTTCAGCATCGCTCATATTTAGTAAAGCAAACAGTAACTCATCATATCCTGGCTGATCAAATAATTGTGGAACCGAACCTAAATCCGTGGAATAAGATAGTTTTTCACCTTCAGTAGTACCAAACAAATAAGGTATTACTCCTAAAAATGAAAGATTTTCAGATTCTTCTAAAATTAAGGAACTAGAGACCCATCCAGGTAAATCAAAAGTTCCTTCATCGGGAGAATCAAAAATAAAGTTAAAATCCCCATCTATTGCCATTCCAATTAAGGGAATTAAACTCGTAGAATCAATTGTCCTAATCAAAGGAAATCTTGGCCCTATAGATTCATTAGATATCGCAATAACGCCTTCTTCTGCCAAAAGTAATGCATAATTAGTTGAAATGCAAGCCAGATCTACAAAATCAGCCTTATCCTTTGCACCATATGGGACACTAAACTGAGAAGGGGCAAACTCAGTAACATTCCAAACATACAACAATTGTGTTTCTTTTATCCAAACTCCATCACATCCTAAAGCAACAAGTGTCCCTGATGGTAATCCAAAATTACTTGCATTTGACCCCATTTCAAATAATTCATCTGATTCGTTCAATGAAATTTCAGACATTAGTTTCATCTGTTCAGAATTTGTGGAAGTCACATCCCACATCACTCCTCCAATTTCGACTAATTTGTTTTGTCCAATGAAAAGTTCTCCCCATTCGCAATTAATTATTTCTTGATTTAAATTCAGTAATTCCTGTTTCGATAACCTACAGGTTTTCGAACCAAACAAATCATATGCTCGAATCAAAACATCCTTTTCATCTGAAATAACTTCTATCCTGAACAATTCATTGTCCCACTCATCCCTATCCAACACTGCTTTTTCCCAATTATTTCCTTCAAATAATAGTTCAATAACTGTATTTTCGTTAGTAACCCTTGTAGCTAATAAATTACCATCATCTAGTAATTCAATAGAATTCACTTCACTTGTCCCATCCTCACTTGCAGGCAAACTTACATATTCAGAATTACCTGAAATATCCATTTTAGTAATTCCACTTGAATGAGCAATTGCTGCATAAGATGAATTATATGATTCAAAATCATTGAAAGTCATATCCTCTGGAAAAGTAAATTGTGTCCACTCTCGATTTGAAGAATTATATATTGACACTCCTAATGAAGATGAATACCATTCAACTTCTTGGCTTACAAATAGTGAATCTAATTCTGAACCCAATAAACCTACAACATCATCTGCGCGATATCTAACTTGGAAAAGTTGTGCCTGAAGTGTTTTGTAAATACTAAGATTAGATGAAGTGCTTTGTACTATTTCTTCAATTTCTTCAATCATAGATACTGATAATCTAGCATCACCTGATTGCAAAGAAACACTCATTGCAAAATTATCTATGTCTTTTTGAAGCAAAAAACCTACATCTTCTGCTTTGATGACTTTGTTAAAAAGGGATTTTACTTTAGAATAGATTTCATCAACTGAATATATGCTATCTTTAGGACCACCTTTTGCTGAAATATCAATAAAATTTACTTTTCCTTCCTTATTCTGAATCTCCTGAGCAGTTTTTAATGTTGAAAACAATACAGGAGACTTTGAACCTCGTACTGTAGATGATCCCTCCATCTCCACAATTTTCCATATTGTTATCATCATTGTTTCAACTGTACCAATACCTGTAGAAGAATCATATATTGTAAAACTTAAAGATACACTTTCACCTTCATCAACTCCTAATTCATCAGCTAAAGCCCTATTCGCAACAAATGAATAATTATTCGTTAATTTCTCTTGTTCTTCTAAATCAAGATAGCTTACTCCTCCATCTCCACCTAAAAGTTGCCATGGCCCTTCTGTATGATTTATTGAATCTGCTGACCACCACGTAGCACTTGGTTCAACTAATCCTGAATTAGAATTAGACAATGAAATATCGATATATCTCCCATAATAATAACCATCCATATTTTCACTAACTTGAGAATCATTCAGCAATGTCAAATGGAATGTGTCTGCCAACTCTTGATCCATCTCTTTAGACAACCCAGACGCCTGAGAAAAACCATTTTCAGTACCTCTTATTCGAATATCTGTTTCCCCTAATATGATGTATGCTTCTTCTTGAATTGTAGCATTTAAACTATCTCCAACAACTAAGCTTGATGTTATTATTGCTGACCCAATGAGTAACCCTGTCATCATTAAAGCAGTATTTCTTTTATTTCTGAATAAATTCCTAATTCCTAATGTCCACAACAATCTATGTTTTGCTGAAAATAAGACCATTAAAGCCATATGAGTGCAAATTCCAATTACAATACTTAAAATTACTGAAGTAGATAAATCAAGATATAACATATCTGCTAAAACCATTGACAATGTTGCGAATAAGATGGGTGTTGACAGCAATAATAGATGTGTTTTATAATTCAGATTTTTTAGACCAGGTTGACTAAAAAATTGAATGAAAATATTTGAAATAAAAAAACTTAAACCGATAACAAAAGTTAGAATAGTCGCAGTTAGATCCATACTCTTACCTACTATTCTTCTTCAACAGAATTATATGAATCTCTATAAATTCTGCCATCTCGCATTTCAAGTACTCTTGAACATCTTTTCGACACTGCTTTATCATGAGTTACAATCAACATCGTAATATTCAATTCTTTATTTAATTGAACTAGTAAATCCAAAATTTTTGTTCCTGTCTCTGTATCAAGGTTTCCTGTAGGCTCATCAGCTAACAACAATCCAGGCTCATGTACATATGCCCTAGCAATTGTTACTCTCTGTTGTTGACCCCCTGACAATTCAGCAGGCCGATGAGATGCCCACTCTTTCAAACCAACTTTATCTAATGCTTCAAGTGCTTTTTCACGTATACTTTTGGAATTAGGTTCTGCACTATTTAATTGGAGTGGCATTTCAACGTTTTCTAATGCAGAAAGTACTGGAATCAAATTAAATGATTGGAATATGAAACCCAATTGTTCCCTCCTTACTTTCGTTCTTAGCATATCATCTCCTTCGAAAATCGAAATCCCTTCGACAAAAACTTCCCCTACACTAACTTCATCTAATCCTGAAAGACAATTCAAAAGTGTTGTTTTTCCACATCCAGAAGGCCCCATTACTGCGACCATTTCTCCTTTGTTAATCTTTACAGAAACATCCCTTAATGCCTCAACACGTGTAGCTGCTGTTTCATAGACTTTCCAAATCCCCTTAGCCTCAAGTACTCCGACCATACCATATCGATTAAGTATGCAAATATAATCTAACTCTCTGGGGACCTCATGGGAGAAGTCTCGGTGTTATTGTTTGGGCCACTTGCAGAAGCATTTGGAATTTCAGAATCAACTCAAAAAATTGAAAGTTCATCCACCCCTGAAACAATACTTCTACAAATGGGCCTTTCGGAATGGAAGAACCAAGGATTAAGATGTGCAATAAATCAAAAAATATGTGATTTTGATATTGTTCTTAAAGATGGAGATGAACTTGTCTTTCTAACTCCCGTATCTGGGGGATAAGTAGAAAATAGTGAAATTATCAGATTTTTAAGAGGCATACATTTGAACTTGAACAATCACGCAATACTCATATGGCGATAGGACCTCCAGAGATTGCAGTAATTTTAATCATTTTTTTCTTACTATTTGGTGCTGAAAGATTACCTAAATTAGCAAGATCCATGGGACAAGCAAAAGGAGAATTTCAAGAAGGTTTAAGTGAAGTTACAAATATCCCTGAGAAGAAGAAGACGTTTACTGATTTAGATGCAGGAGGAAGAACTCCTGAACAAAAACTAGCAGATGACGCAAAAAATGCAGGCATCGATCCAACTGGGATGGATACTGATTCAATCAAAGATGAATTAGAAGAAAAAGAAGATTAAAATTATCTCTTTTTCTTCTTCAATTTTAATGGAGAACCACAATGACTACACATTGAGTCTTTATTGTCGCTCTTGGAAACTTTACTCTTCCCACACCCTGTACATATTTGCATCCATACCCAAACATCATCAATTCCTTTTTGAATTACACTTTTCCATGATTTACCTGCTTTAGTAAGGGTATTCTGTATTCTATAATCATCAGTAAATAATTCATCATTTAATTGAAAACACAAAGCAATTAAATCAATATCTACTGCTGATAACTTTGTTAAATCTCCAGAATTACTTGCTGCATTTCTTGCTTTGGCAAGATTTATTTCATCAGGAGAAATCCAAACAAGATCAATACTTTCAATCAACATTGCTTTTTCAACTGAAACTTTTTCTAATTCATTTAGTTGAGATGTTGCTACAATTCCCTTAGACAATCTTTCTACTGGCCAAGCCAATAATGCCGCTGTATCAAGTATCGCCACGAACAAATGCTAGAGGAATTGTAACATGATACCTTCTATTACAATAAGTATTGATACATCGGACCAATTAGGGAGTATAATGAGTTGGCAACAACAAATACTTGAATGGTTTGATATCTTTGGACCTGCAAGTTTAGGATTACTCTCATTTACTGAAGCAATCATCCAACCAGTACCTCCTGATTTAATGTTCTTACCAATGCTAATGAATCATGCTGGGAATATCCCCATGATTCTTTGGTTATGGATTGTGATTACAATTACTAGTGTTTTAGGTAGTTTAGTAGGTTATTGGATTGGTAAAAATTGGGGGAAATCACTCATTACAAAATTTAATGGAGAGAAGCACATTACAAAATTAGAAATTTTAACTGAAAAATATGGCACTATTGGTGTTTTTATTGCAGCATTCTCTCCAATACCATACAAAGTCTTTGGATGGTTCGCTGGAATGGGAGAGATGGATAAAAAATCATTTCTCTTAGCTGGCTTAATTGGAAGAGGAATGAGATTTGGAATTGAAGCAATTCTAATTGGTATTTATGGACAAGATGCCCTTGATTTTCTAAACAACTTATTAGATCAAGAATTACTAATGGGAATAATATTAATTGTTATTGCAGTTATCTCTTATTATGCTTGGAGATGGTGGGGAAATCTGAAAATTGAAACTGAAACTTCATGAGTGAGATAGGTTTCGGCCACAATACCGGAGCTCGATTGGTGTAGTCCGGCCCATCATCTCGCCCTTTCGAGGCGAGGACCCGGGTTCGAATCCCGGATCGAGCACCTTTCCGTAAATGATGCACTGCATGGCTATGTGCATTGGTAAAAAATTCAAAAGTTAGGGGGGGGTATCGAGCCCCGTTACTAAAAATAGTATTTTGCATCGAGCACTTTTTGACATTTTACGGATAAAACCACCACAAACCATCCTACTACCAACTTCATACCAACCTAAACATTAAATTAACCATCATTCTTGATAACTTTCCCATTCACCAGTATCATTATTT
>PAAW01000050.1 GCA_002699515.1 Methanobacteriota archaeon | reverse complement strand
TGAAATTAAAAATGTAAATATTATTGAAGTAAATTGGTTATATGCCCCAATGGCATTTACACGAAGTTATGGTAAAAATGCTATTAAAGCACTAAAAAAGGTTAATTCAGATAAATCAATAGATATTATACATTTACATTGCCCATTAATTGCTTTGACTGAAAAAGAAATTCTTTCACTTCGCGAAAATATCGCTCCAGTAATATCTAGTTTACATGGAAGTTGGTTAGGTGAAAGAGATGGGATTATTGCCGCAAGAAAACATAAAGAGTCCGCAGTTTGGAAAAATCCAAATGATTTGGCAATATTATTTACTGCAAAATATTATTCAAAATATGAAACTGCTGCTGCTAAAGCAAGCAATATTTGTGTAGCTAACTCAGAAGCAACAAAAAATGATTTTTGTACAAGATACTCATTATCTAATGATTGGAATTGTGAAGTAATTCATTGGGGGATTGATGAATCTTTATTTCGCCCTATTGATCATGAAAATGAAGATGATAAATCAGATTACAAATTAGCAAGAGAGGAATTTTTGAATTCCGATGATGGAGAGGGACAATTATTGTTAGCGGTTGGAAGATTAGCTGCTCGTAAAGGGTTTAGATTTTTATTAAAATCAATGCCACTTGTTTTAGAAAAATTCCCTAAGGTAACATTACTAATAATTGGAAGGGGTTCAATGTATAAAACTTTGAATAAACAAGCTAAAAAGTTGGGCATCTCTAATTCAATTAAAATTGACAGTGGGATGGAATTTGAACATTTAGCAACTTTTTATAGATCTGCTGATTTAGTTATTTATCCTTCATATTATGAAGGACAAGGGCTTATTCCTCTTGAGGCAATGGCTTCAGGAACTCCAATAATTACTGTAAATGATGGTCCTCTTCCTGAAATGGTTGATGAATCAGTAGGTGCATTATATCGCCCAGGAGATATTGAAGATTTAAGTAAAAAAATCATAGAAGAATTAAGTAACCCTGATTTAAGGAAATTTCAATCAATTAATGGACGTAAAAGAATCTTAAACGAAGGAACATTTACTCAAGAAAAAACAGCAAAGAAGTTTGAAGATTTATATAAAAAAATGATTCAATAAATTGACATTAAAGCGCTTTATTCATATCAGTAATCATTGTCGCATATCCGTGAAGAGTCAAGATACTAAACCGGAGAGTGTCATTGTAGCAACTCCATTAACAGAAGTAACTAGTATTAATCAGACTCTAAATAAAGTACTTGGTGCAACATCTGTAGTAATTGTCGTATTTATTGTAATCGCAGCAATGCATGGCGAATCTATTAACAAAATCATTATAGAAATTGATGATGATTCTTATGTTAGAGTTCCAATTTGGGAAAGAGGTAATGAAGATTATATCACAAATGAAAACTATAGTTCTGTAATGGAATTTGGCGAATATGAAGTTCTAGAAACATCAAATGAATGGAATTCAACACATGTATTTGTTGAATATGAATTACCTTTAGATGAAGGAGGAGCGGCACCTAATGGAATAATCTCTCTTGCATATTGGTTACCAAAAGTAGAACCTGGAGTTAAAGTTCCAGTTATAGCAGAATTTGGCCCCTATTTTCAGGAACCTAGTGTACAAACTCCAACAATAGAAGTACCTGGTAGTTGGTTAGGTGAAATGATTATTGATCAAATCCTTCCTCATGGATTTGCCTTTGCGCAAGTTTCTGTAACTGGAACTGGACGTTCTAACCATTGTATGGATTTAATGGGAACTGCAGAACAACTAGGTAACGATGCAGCCGTGACTTGGCTAGGTTCACAAAATTGGTCCAATGGAAATGTAGCAATGATCGGAAAATCATACGATGGCTCAACACCATGGCAAGCAGCAATGTTTGGTAATGAACATCTCAAAACTATTGTTCCAATTTCTGGTTTAATTGGCGTTAAAGAGTTAATGTGGAAAAATGGTTCTTCTGAAGCACGAGCTCCTATAATGCACAATGGAGTTTACGGATCATATGGGTTTGATGGTGATGAAGAAGATTATGGTAATTTATGCCCCGATTATATCATAGGACCTGGAACTGGAGTTTCAGCTTGGATGTTTGGTTCAGAAATTGCTGGTGATTATTGGGCTGAAAGATACTTCCTTGATAGAGTATTAGATAATTACAACGGGTCTGTTTATTTAATTCAAGGAATGCATGATTGGAATGTAGATCCACATATGGCAATTCCAACGATAAATCGAATCAAAGATGCAGGTATAGAAGCAAAGGGTCTGTTTGGCCAATGGGATCATGATTATCCTGATAGAGCAATACAATTAGATGACCGTTCAGATATAGGAGGAAGAGGAGGGGAAGCATTTCCTGAAATGATCCGCTTTGACTGGATGCAAGATTTACTAGAATGGTTTGATTGGTATCTAAGAGGAGAAGGTGATCAGCCATCATTACATGTTGAAATCCAATCTAATCATGGAGCTTGGAGAATCGAAGACAGATATCCAGCATCCGATACAGAAGAATTAATTTTTACTCTTGGAACAGATTTGACTAGTTCTGGGGGATTAATCGTTTTACCAGATGCTTCAACTGGGCCTGTATTTGAGACATCTCAACTAACTGAAGATATTTATGTTCAAGGAATGCCTAGACTTCATGTTCAAGTAACTACTTCAACTGTTGGTGGTCAACTTTACGCATTGTTGGAAGATTGCGATGGTGATGACTGTATTCATATTGGCCATGCAATTATGGATTTACGTTACCATGAAGGAGGAGAAGAATTATCCTCAGCTTGGTTGCCAGTTTTAGAACCAATTACTGCAAATATGGAATTTATTGCTTTGGATGCTGAAATAATGGCTGGTCATACTTTGCGATTGACATTATTATCAACTGGTGAAGATTATCTTCCTGCATCAACCTCATCAATTGTAACAATAATTGAAGGGGAAGGTAGTACATTACAATTAGACACATTTAATCCAAATGAAAAATTATATTGGACCCCCCCAATCTGTACTCATTCAGTATGCTCTTAGATTATGAAATTTGTTGTTTTTTAAATATAATCTTATCAATTGGTTAATAATGAAGTTACCTAGGTCATCAATCATGGCGAGTAATATGAAGCGTACAATGACTTCTTTACTTACTGTTATTTTTTTAATTCCCT
Organism: Methanobacteriota archaeon; assembly: GCA_002699515.1. Lineage (GTDB taxonomy): Archaea > Thermoplasmatota > Poseidoniia > Poseidoniales > Poseidoniaceae > MGIIa-I. Next base: position 24,493 of record PAAW01000050.1, on the reverse strand, counting down.
TTATTCCCTCTGCCCTAGCTGATGATGATGCTGCAAGTGCTAATATCTTGACTGATGGAAGTACTAGTTCGGGCGATGTAGATTATGAAGGAGATGCTGTTGATTGGTGGAAAATTGATATTCTTAGTGGAGACACTCTAACAATACTTGTTTCATCACCTACAGGAGATCATGGTTTTGATTGGTTTGGTGATTGTGTTTTACAAGATGACCATTGGGAAGGTAAAGTGAAAATTTGGGATGCTAATGCAGTAACAAAATTATATGAAGTAAATATTGGAAGTGATGGTTCAAGATCTGAGACTATTTCAATCGTTCCTTCTGCCTCTGAATGGGGTAGTATAACAGGGCCCACTACATATTATACAGAAATTAGATCTCTAGATACCTGTGATCAAGATGAATTTGATTATTCTATAACTGCTGACATAGATACTACTAACAGAGATACTGACGGGGATGGATTCAAAGATCTATTAGATGACTGCCCTAATGTATATGGAAAAAGTAATGAAGACAAAAATGGTTGCTTAGACAGTGATGAAGATGGTTGGTCAGATGAAGGTGATCAATATCCTGTAGATGGTACTCAATGGGAAGATTCTGATTCAGATAACTATGGAGATAATCCTAATGGGAATAATCCAGATTCATGTCCTGGATTTTTCGGTCAGTCTTACGAAGATAGATTCGGATGCCCCGACTCAGATGGTGATGGATACAGTGATCCAAGTACACTATATTCCATTGAACCATGGACTGTTTCAGATGGTGCTGATGCTTTTTGGTGGTCACCTCAAGACCCTTCTATACAAAATATATGTGGAATATATTGCCATACTCAATGGAGTGATTTTGATGGAGATGGCCTAGGAGATAATTGGTATGATGATAGATGGGAATCTATCCATCTTGAAACTGGAATTGGTCAATATATCGAAGGAGCAGTACTAGAAGACGCCTGCCCACACATCATTGGTTATTCATCAGAAGATAGACCTGGATGTCCAGATACTGATGGAGACGGATGGTCTAATGGAGATTTTAATTGGACTATTGATAATGGTGCAGATCCTTTCCCAAATGATTTTAGTCAATGGAAAGATACTGACAGAGATGGATATGGTGACAATTACACATTTGAAATAAATCCCGAAACTGGATTAAGAATCGAAATGGGTGATGCGTTTATCAACAACCCATCCCAATGGATGGATTCAGATGGCGATGGTTGGGGAAATAATCAAGGAAATGAAGATACTCAAATTGATGATTTCCCATACATAAATTCTCAATATTTAGATTCTGATAATGACGGATTTGGAGATAACTATTCTGGTTTTGAAGGAGATTCCTGTATTAACACATGGGGAGAATCTAATCAAGATAGGTTTGGATGCCCTGACTCAGATAGTGATGGATTCAGTGATCCAGATGAGGGATGGATTTCTCATCCCGAAGGTTTTGCCGATGCATTTCCATCTAAAGAAAGTCAATGGTTTGATACTGATGGTGACGGTTTTGGAGACAATCAAACTTCAAATGCATGGCAACCTGATAGTTGTTTACTAACAAAAGGAGATAGTTATAGAGATCGATGGGGTTGCCCTGATAATGATGGTGATGGTGCTTCAGACCCAGATAATGAGTGGATTTCTCATCCATTAGGTATGGCAGATTCATTTCCACTTGAATCAACACAGTGGATGGATACTGATGGAGATGGATATGGAGATAATTCACTAGGAATTAATCCTGATAATTGTATTGAAATTCCAGGTACAAGTATTGAGGATAGGTTTGGATGTATAGATACTGATGGAGATGGATGGTCTGATTTAAGCGATAAATTCCCACATATCCCGTCCCAAATGATTGATTCAGATGGTGATGGTTATGGAGATAATCTTTCAGGACATGAACCAGATTCATGCCCTAATGTCTTTGGAAGTAGTTTACTAGATCGAAGAGGTTGTCCTGATCTTGATGATGATGGTTACTCTGACTATGATGATTTATGGTTAGCAAGTCCTGAAGGGCAAGGTGATGCATTTCCTACTGATCCATGGCAATGGATGGATACTGATGGTGATGGTTATGGGGATAATCCAGTAGGAAATTTGAGAGACGATTGCCCTTCTGAAACTGGTAGTTCAACAATTGATTTCCAAGGATGCCCAGATAATAACGGAGATGGTTATTCAAATTCATTTGGAGAAATAAAAGCAGCTATGACAATAATGGGTAGTAACCCTCTCTCTTCTTGGGCTACTTATGCCATTGCAGGATTAATTTTCCTAAGTGCGGTAGGCATTACCAGAATTTTTGAAGGAAGTGATGATGAAGAAATTAAAGAGGTGGACTTCTTTGAATAAAATCGTAATTAATTTGATAATAATTACTTTATTATTGCCATTAATTCCTTTTATTGAAAATGTACAAGCTGGAGGAAATAATGATTTTACTGTCGTAAACTATGAAGCCAGAGAACAAGACATAGATAATGACGGTTTTGTTGATCAATTAAGAATTGTATATAATGTAAATACTACTGATTCAAACACACAAGTTTCTGCTCAAGTAAATACTATTTTCAATCAATATCCTGCAGAACATGAAATAATACAATGGGATAATTTTACACTTACAAACGAAAAATCATTATCACGTTCAATTTTTGTTGATGCTTGGAAAGAAGGAGAATACACAGTTACGTTGAAATTTGTGAATCCAATGACAAATGAAATTATTTCAGAATATCAACTAGGCGTATTTAATTTAATGGTTGGAATCGAAAAACCATTTGTTGCCTTAAATGTAATTGCAGAGCATGAAGGTAAATCTGTTGATGATAATTTCAATACTGGTTCTGAATGTAAAATAAAACGTAATATTTTAGATAAAATAGGGCACAGATATAATGAAACTGGAGAAGTTCAATTCATTGGAGCGCCTTGGATTACTCCATCCATTGCCCCTGGTGAAAATACACCAAATAGTGATGAAATAGATTGTAGTAATTGGCCTGCTGGAAAATATTCATTAAAACTAATTTACCATAACTCATTAGGTTATTCATTAGAATCTTGGAAGAATTTTTCAATATTAAATCAGCCAGCTCCTAGTTTTAATCTAAATGTCACAGGGCAAAACATGGAAATTGGAACTTTATGCTTCATTACAATAGAACCTACAGATGGCACAGATTTCAGTGAAAATCAGATTTCTTGGACCACAACGCCTGAACACGAGGGAATTGGAGGATTAGAATCAAATTGTAAAATGTGGATGCCTGGGATTCACAGAATTGTTGTAAATGTAACAAATTCAGAAGGAATTAGTGCAACAAATGGTATTAATCTTGTCAGAATACCTCCATTAGGAGAAAATGTATCTACTTGGGGTAATGAAAGTGTGACATCATCATGGCCAGTAAGAAGTGGTGGAGAAGTAGAATCTGAATTTACTGGATATATTGCTACGGGAATTGGAATGCTTCTATTATTCTTAATTTCAATAATTGTTCTAAAAAGATTTGGAGAAGATATTCAAGGAGAATTTACAAACAAAAAATCAATGATTAATGCTGAAGGATTACCTACACATACTGATGAAGAAGGACACCTCTGGAGACAACATCCTGATGGTCAAATAGATTGGTGGGATGCCAATGCAAATATGTGGATTCCCTTCCAATAATTTATTCGTTCCGATTAATGAAAAATAAAGCAGGCCCTCCTGCATGAATATTTATTTCAACTTCTCCTTTAGTTGAATAATTATGAATTCCTCGAGTTGAAAACTTTAATTCTTCTTTGTTTAATGTCCATTTCACTCCCTTTAATGTAACAATGCTATCTGATAGACAGAACAATGAAACATGAGTATTTTCATCTAAATTAAATATTTTAGGATTATTTTTTTGAATATATTTAACAATAAAATCTTTCAAATGAACTTCTATTTTGACATCCTTGATCTCCTCTTGGTTTAATTCTGATAATGCAGCATATACACCCAAAATATGATCACTTCTTCCAGATTCAACTCCAATAATTTGAATCTCTTTAATCCCTTTTGAAATAACCCAATTAATCGCTTTTACTAAATCAGTTTCATTTTGACTTTGACTTTCAACAATTAGAACTCTTTCATCAATTAATGATTTATTTAATGAATCAAAATCACCAATGACTACGTCTGGAATTATTTCAAATTTTTTACAATGGTGGTAACCTCCATCAATTGCAACACATAATATATTTTCAGAGGCTAAATTTTGTAAAATCAAGGTATCAGTATCTCCAGCCGCAATTAACAATGCTCTAACTTTTACGACCGCCATGACAACCCGAGACATTACTCTATTAATGAATGATGTTTAAAGAGAAATTATTCAAGGCTAAGCCTCAATAAGGAGACGGCAGTCGGCAGGTTAAGGTTTGATTATGTCTGAATATGTTCCCGAGGGTGCTTTATTACCAAGCGGGATTAATGTAGATGAAACGGCTGCATATTTTGGTATCACTGATTCAAGTAAAATATTAGTAGAAATGGAAAATGTAAATAGACATACTTCATTAACAATGGTATTAAATAAAGTTTCAGATTTGTTACTTACTGATACCTTTGATTTAGATTCGGGAAGTAATAGATTACAGGTTGAAACTGGAGAAATATATTATATTCTTACTGGACCTTTGAAATTAATTGAAATTACAGAAAATTTGCAAGATTTTCTTGGATTAAGTCCTGAAAGTAATTCAGAAAGACCAGATATTTCTAATGAGCAATTCACATTACTTGAATCATTTTTGGATCCTTTAAATATCTTGAAGGTTTATGCAATAGGAGATGTCACGGGAGGCAATAATGAATTAGCAAAATATGTTACTGCATTCGATAATATGATGGAAAACCCTTCTGAAAATATTCAAAATTTAATTCAAATTAAAAAAGAAATGACTGAGATCTTAAGTGAAACTAAAAATATGCAAATGCCTCGTCCTATCTCAATATTAAAATCTTCAAAGCCTGTAACTGCACCTAAATTAATAACTCCTCAAATTACTGATGAAACTAAAGTTCAAGAACCTATTATTGAAAAAATGGATGAGGATCAAAAAAAGGAAGATGATATTGTAAGTCAACCTAAATTACAACAACCTACTGCACTAAAACCACCTAGTAATCAAGTAAAAGTCATTGAACCTACACCATTAGCAAAACCTGAAAGGTTGCAAAGGCCAGAAATTATTTCTAAAAAAGAAGTTTCCTCAATTCCTGAAAAAACTAAAATGGAAGATTTAGAAAAGACTAGTACAGATACAACTCAATGGATCCAAAGTAAACCTACGCAAGATGAACCCATTGCTCCAAAAATAGAGCCTCGAACGACACCTGTTGCTCCGAAAATGAATCATTCATCAAATCAAGAAACTATTCAAAATAAACAATCTATAGTTGTCCCAGTTACTCCAAAATCAAAGCCAATTGAAAAGAGGTTCCAACCAGTTGCACCTAAAGTAACTCAACCATCAAATCAAGTAACTACTCAAACTAAAAATGAAACTAATACCCCTAGCACTTTACCCACTCCAAAACAACGTTCACTTCCTAAACCAATAATTAATTCAAATTCAAATGGAATCATTAGAACATTTCCAAGTGGTAATCTTTGCAATGGTTGTAGTGTGAGTTTAAATAAATCTTGGAGATTTTGCCCATTATGTGGGTTTAATAGTTAAATTTGCAACTCGCCTGAAATGACTAATGGTTCTCCATCTATGAAAATAGTAGGCTCTTTGATAATTCCACTTGTTAATATTCCTGGATGATTTCCTTCGATCATATTTCCATCCAAACCAATACTAAAATAACAACTTCCGAGTACTTTTTCATCTTCAAGTGCATTTCCAATTAATCTTGAATTTGGATTTAAACCAATTCCAAATTGTGAAATTGTCCATACTGAAGACTGATCTTTTGCTGGCATCAAATTCGCAGCCTCTGCAAAAAGATGTCTAACTCTCTGAGCTTCTGGGCCTCCTTTAATATCAGTAGCAACACCATCATTTACCTTAAATCGAAGTGGTTCACTAAGTATCATAGAATCAAAACTTCCATCAATATATAAATCTCCTTTTGCTGAACCTTGTACTAAAGTGTTGAAAATTTTACCAGCTGGTAAATTTGTAACCATTCCTGGGCGATTACATATTCCACTATCTTCTTTATTCCATTTTTTGGGATCAATTTCAAATCTAATATCTGTTCCTTCTGGTGATGTTACTCTAATATTTCTACGTCTACGAAGATGCACTCCAACTCTATTAATCATGTCTCTTATTCCATTAAAATCTGCAAGCATACCTCCTCCTGCAAATAACTCAGGAGTGATTCCTGGCATGGTTGCAATTCTTGCACCATCCTTACATGCTTGAAGCCGTGCTTTTGTATGGGTAATACTAAATTTTGTAGGTGCTAAAACCACATTTTGTGACCTCATTAATTCAGCAACTGATGAGGGTGGTTCATCCCCATGATGACGAGTAAATGGCATAATAACCAATAAGACATTTTCAGAAATATCTGAACATATTTTGTAAAGTTCTTGACCAATAACACTAGTAGAAGGATCGGCGATTACCAATACTGATTCGTGGCGCCTGACTTCCATACAAGTATTAACAACAATATTTGCAGCAAGTTTAAGTAAATCTTCAAATGAATTTACTTGTGAAATTTTTTCTTCAATATCAATCTCATCATCTGAAATTATATCAAAGTCTTCTTTTTTCTTTCGTGCCACATACCGCCGAAGTAAATCTAATGTTTGAATGATTTGATAAAATGTTTACAAATTAAATTCTTTAATAATTCAAACATGTGGGACTGAATGATGGAATTTAATAATCTTCGGATTAAAGATGTTAATGCTCTTTGGGAAATTAATGAAGAAGGTTTACCAGGAACTGGAAAAATATCCCCAGATGCAATGTCTGAGTTATTACATCTTGGAGAATTTTGTATAGGTGCCTATGAAAAAGAAAATTTATTAGGTTTTGTAATATGTCTTCTTCCAAATAGAAATTATGGAAGTTTAAATTATGCTTGGTTTAATAATAATTATGCAAATTTCCTTTATGTTGATAGAATTGCTGTTTCTGAAAGATATAGAAATAAAAAAATCGGTTCATTACTTTATGAAAAAGTAATCACTCACGCTCAAAAACTAGATTTGCCTATTGCTGCAGAAGTTAGTCTTAAACCTCCAAATCCAGATTCTATTCGATTTCACAAAAGACATGGCTTTGTGGAAGTAGGAGTTCTTCATCATGAAAAAAAATCTGTAACAATGATGTTAAGAGATTCTTAATTTATTATTCTGAACCTACGAGTTTGTAATTATCAGATAATGGAGTTGCTCCAGTTTCCATTGATATAATCTTACCATCTTTGAATCTCATGAATGAAAGTACTGCTTCAGATGTTGAGCCATTAGCAAAATGAACTATTGAATGAGCCACCCCAATTTCATCATTCTCGTATAAAATCCTCTCACCTTCGGATCTTGGTGCTCCATCTCCTCCAGCAAATCCAATTAAATCGGACTTAACCATCGTAATTCCCCCAACATGTGGATTAAACACAAATTCATCATGAAGAACCTCTGCTAATGCGTTTACATCTCCATTTTCCCAAGCTTCGTTGTATGCTGTTATTATTGACATATTATTAGCCTAGAATAACTAATTTTTAACTTCGTCGCTTTATCGCATCTTCAAAATATTCCTCTATTTAACTAACGAACGAAGGCATATCGGAATACCTGTAAAAAGCAAATGCTCAATATTACCTTCAACTTCGGAAAGCATAGGCGGAAATATGAGTTATGAAAATTTTATTGGAGAAGTTAAGACTGTTTCAAGAATTCAAGCAATTCAAGGACAATTAGGTTGGGATCAGCAAGTAATGATGCCACCAAATGGAGCAAATGCAAGAGCAGATACATTAGCTTGGTTATCGGGACGTGCACATGAAACACTAACAAGTAAGAAAATGGGTGATTTAATATCAGAATTAGAAAAAAACATTTCCAAATTAGATGAAGACCAAAAAACAAACGTTATTGAAATGAGAAGAACATTCGACAAGTCAACAAAATTACCTGCAGAATTTATAGAAAAAGTTACAAAAACACGTTCTAAAGGTATGGGAGTTTGGGCCGAAGCAAGAAAAAATAATGATTTCAATTCTTTTTCTCCATTATTGGGAGAATTAGTAAGTCTAGCAAGAGAAAAAATATCATATCTTGACAAAGGAAATACTCCATATGACACCCTTTTAGATGATTATGAAGTAGGATTAACTGTAGAATACTTAGATCCATTATTTGCAGAATTAAAAGAGGGTTTAATTGAAATTTTAAATAAAATAATGAATGCTAAAAAGCAACAAATTTCCAAATTAGATATGACTTTTCCCGTGAAAAATCAAGAGGCTTTTTGTTTGAAAATTTCTGAACAGATGGGCTTTGATTTTAATTCTGGAAGAATGGATACATCCTCACATCCATTCTCAATTGGGATTTCGGTAGGAGATACAAGAATTACAACAAGATATGATGAAAATGAACCATTTTCATGCCTATATGCAGTTATGCATGAAACAGGACATGGACTTTATGAACAAGGATTACCTAATGAATTTGCTCTAACTCCGAGAGGTACTGCTATTTCCCTAGGAGTTCATGAATCTCAATCTCGTTTATGGGAAAATCAGATTGGAAGAACAGAAGAATTTTGGAAATATTCATTACCATTATTTCAAAATGAGTTCCCTGATTTTCCTAAAGACATTGATGCTGCGCAAATGAACTTAATCGCAAATCAAGTTGAGCCTTCGTTCATCAGAGTTGAAGCAGATGAAGTAACATATAATTTGCACATCATCTTAAGATATGAAATTGAAAAACAATTATTTAACGGAACTCTAGATGTGAATGATTTACCAAAAGTTTGGAATGAAATGTTCAAAGAATGGTTTGGATTAGATGTTGAAGATGATTCCACTGGTGTACTTCAGGACATTCATTGGTCGATGGGAGCATTTGGATATTTTCCAACATATACATTAGGAAATCTATACGCTGCTCAATTATTTGAATCAATGAAAAATGAATTTGAAAATGTAAATAAAATGATTGAAGAAGGAAATTGGAGCCCATTATTAAACTGGTTGCGAGAACATATACATGAAAAAGGACGGTTGTATAACCCATCAGATTTGATTGAAAATGCTACAGGTAAAAAACCTTCATCTGCTCCATTCTTGAAATATTTAAATGAGAAATATGGTAGAATTTATGGTTTTTGAATAATTTTGTGCTTAAAATAAATGAACTCATAATCACACTTTTAACTTCCAAGTACAGTTTTTACCCGCAAAAAACGGAACTATTGGATTTCCATTTGGGAGAATGATCTGTTCGGGTATAGTCCAGTCTTCTTTCACTAATGTGATTGTTCCATCATTTCTAGGTAAACCATAGAAATCTGCACCATAGTGAGACGCAAATCCTTCGAGTTTATCGAGTACTCCTAACTCATCAAATACCTGAGCATATAATTCAATTGCACTCCAAGCACTGTAACATCCTGCGCAGCCACAAGCTGATTCTTTCTTGCCTTTTTCGTGAGGAGCAGAGTCTGTTCCTAAGAAGAACTTCTTATTACCTGTTGCAACAATTTCTCTTAACGCTTGTTGGTGAATATTACGCTTTAATACAGGTAAGCAGTAATTATGAGGTCTTACGCCACCAACTAACAAATCATTTCGATTTAGTAATAGGTGCTGTGGAGTAATAGTTGCTGCAACATTATCGTTAGCTGCTAATACAAATTCTACGGCATCTTTAGTAGTAATATGTTCAAACACGATTTTTAGTTCAGGGAATGCTGCAACGATATGAGTTAGATGTCTGTCAATGAATTCTTTTTCTCGGTCAAAAATATCAATGTGGTTATCTGTTACCTCGCCATGTATTAACAATAACATTCCTTGTTTTTGTATTTCCTCAAAAATTGGGAACAATGCATCTAATGATTTTACCGCTGCATCTGAATTTGTCGTTGCACCAGCAGGGTACAACTTAGCTGCGACTATGCCCACTTGTTTTGCTTCTACAATATCTTCACTAGTTGTTTCATTAGTAAGATATAATGTCATTAACGGCTCAAAATCACTGCCTTCTGGACGTGCATTCAAGATCCGTTGACTGTATTCTTCAGCCATTTTTGCATTAGTTACAGGAGGCACTAGATTTGGCATAACAATAGCTCGCTTAAAGCAGCGAGACGTTGCAGGCACGGTTTCATTTAACATGTCGCCATCACGGAAGTGTAAATGCCAGTCATCTGGTATTTGAATCTCAATATGAGTCATAACCATCTCGCCTTCTTTGGCCCAAATCATAACGGGTTGTCAATCCTTCTATTAGTAAAAGAGAAAATGTAATAGTTCTTGGGCTATACATGGCTTCGGGAAGTAATTCCAGAGATAAATTAGAATTTAATGGAGAACTTATAGAAGCTGGTTCTCGGGTTGATACTGTAATTAAAGTAGGTATTGACCCTCTAGGGAGAGATTTAGAGATTCCTTGCTATATATTTCATGGGAAATATGATGGCCCTACTCTTGGAATTACTTCTGCGATTCATGGGGATGAATTAAATGGAGTTAGTATACTTCATTTTTTAATTCATGGAAATGACCATATTCCAGATAATGAAGATGATTTTATTGATGTTAATAAACTCAAAGGCACTTTAATTTTAATTCCAATTGCTAACCCAGAATCTGTACTATTAATGCAAAGAAGGGCCACTGATGGGAGGGATTTAAATCGTCAATTTCCTGGAAACTCTTCTGGAAATCATTCTCAAAGGTTAGCACATGCATTATTTTCGTCCATAGTTCCAAAATCAGATTTCCTAATTGATATACATACTGCCCCTGGAACTAGAGTTAATTTACCACACATAAGAGCAAATTTTGACAACAAAGATTGTAAATTTTTAGCAAGAGCTTTTGGAACAAATATTGTTCTTCACTCACTTGGTTCTGAGGGGACTATGAGAAGGGAAGCAACAAATTCGGGTTGCCCATCTATATTACTAGAAACAGGTTCATCTAATTCATTTCAAATAAAAAATGTAGAAGCGGGATTAAATGGAGTCCTAAATGTCCTCAAAACTTTGAAAATGATTGAAGGAGAAATTCAAGAGCCAAATTATCGAGTACTTGTACGAAAATCAAGATGGATTAGAGCACCATCTGGAGGTTTACTTCATTGTGTCATTAACGTAGGTGAATTAGTTGAAAAAGGTCAATTAATTGCCCATATTACTGATCCTTTCGGAAATAAAACAAATGATGTTTTTGCACCATGTAAAGGACTAATTGTAAGCATAGCTACAATTCCACTAATCAGAACTGGAGACCCATTGGTTCATTTGGTTCTAATCAAAAAGACATTTGATCGAATCAAAGAAATACTTGAAGAAAATGAAGATTGCGAATGTGAAGAAGAATTAGTAAATGATGAAGAAGGCATCCCTCTTGATGATATGGTTTTCGAAATGAGCGAGAAAACTGAACCTAAATAAAGGCGCGATTCATATGGAATTTTTAATTGAAAATGGAGGTTCAAATGACTCAGTAGGTGATCAAATAAATATTGGCATCATTACTGTATCTGATCGCGCATATAATGGAGAATATATTGATGAAGGTGGGCCAAAAATCATTGAATTCTTCACTGAAATCATGGAATCTAAATGGACTACTTTTTCAATAATTATTCCTGATGAAAAACACATAATTGAAGAAACTATAATTCACTCCACAGATGAATTAAATTGTTCCTTAGTTGTAACTACTGGAGGTACTGGACCATCTAAAAGAGATGTGACGCCAGATGCAACTATCTCTATTGCAGATAAGGAATTACCTGGTTTTGGTGAATTAATGAGAACTATTTCTCTAAAATATGTGCCTACAGCAATACTAAGTAGACAAACGGGAGTTATTCGAGGAAATTCATTAATTATTAACCTGCCCGGTCAACCAAAAGCAATAAGAGAAACAATAGATGAAATTTTCTTAGCAATTCCATATTGTATTGATTTGATTGATGGACCATATATTGAAACAAAAAAAGAATCTATTAATCCATTTAGGCCAAAGAATGCAAGAAGGTAACGATTTTAACCAAATTTCGATTCTATATCAGACTTAAATAATTCTAACATTGTATCTTCAAATAATTCCGTTTGTCTTCTAGATTTAGTAGCTCTAAGGTGTAAAACAGCCATACCGATAAATACAATTATTGCAATAGGAATTATTGCTTCAAGCCTAAATTTATGCATAAATGTGACTATTCCTTCGGCAGTATATGCCCAAGTAATAGATGCTGCTGACCCACCAATTAATGTAGCCCAAAGAACTCTATCAAATTTCATTCTAGATAACATGCCTAATACTGCACCTACTAATACTCCTGAAGCCATAAATGGTATCCAGACAAACACAATTAATCCCCAAAAACCCCATTTATTGATGAATTCTCTCTTTTCTTGTGCGGTATATTCAACTGTTGAAAGCATATCACCAAAGAATTTTGTTTGTAAAACTCTACCCGCAAAACCATCTTGTCTAGCAACCGCTGCAACTCTATCTTTAGTCTCCTCACCACTAGTTTCAATTCTACCAGCCTGTGATCTATCTGAAAGTGTTGCAATCTCGTTTCTTGCACTAATTATTAATTCTCGATCTGCTAATTGTGTACCTAGTTCCCTTTCTAATTCATCTCTAAGTTGTTCCTCAATATTTATTGAACTTTGTTTAAATCTAAAAAAGGCTAATCTTTGATTTGGACGATAAATTACTCTCACGAATACTGCATGATCATCAGAAAGTACAGCAGTACCTCTATCTATCATATTTCTTAACGAAAAGAAATTATGTAATGAATCCCTAATCACATCTTCAATTCTACTTAAATCATGTAAATCTTTAAAGAAATTTGTATAATCTTCCACCAGATGTTCTGAATCTATTTGACCAGGATCTACATTTTCATTCCCTCTAGTTAGGTGTTCAAAATCAACACCTGTAATCTCTCCAACTGGCTTAACAACAAGCAATACTGGTTTAAAAACTCTAAATATCCCAAATTCATATAAAATTTCTTTTAGAATTTCTGCTCTTACATCTATCTTAGATGCAATAGTGGAATCTGTAGTTCTATAAGCTACGAGGACGTCTATTGACAACTCCCTAACTTTAAATCTAAATATATCCCATTCTATTTTTATTTTCATCTTTTTTGCACAATATTTCAAAGATAATTCAACTACTCTTTCAATTTGTTCATTAGTTAATTTATCATCTGCTTCTTGATGATATACTTTGTAAATTAATGGATATAAGATGAATAAAGTTAACACAGACAATGAAAGTGAGACAAAAGCCATCCACCATGCTGGTATTCCTGCTGATCCTCCTGTAAGCATGGCTGTTTCTCTTCCCCCACCTAATTCAGCACCCATTAATCCCCATGCCCAATTTCCAAGGTCTTGTGTACCCCAACAAACTCTAGCACCAGCATCTGTAACTTTAGACGAGAGATATGATTCTGCTTCTACTCCTGGGAACCAGCCCCATGCACCATCCTCCATTTCTAATTCAAAAATCACATTATCATCTGCAACTTTAATAGTTTCATTAGAATGATTTACTTCAACAACTTTAGGTGAAATATTCTGACCCATTACAGGTACTGAAGAATTATTACTCGTTTGATTAGAATCAGAATTATTATTCCCTATAGTTTCACTAGAATCTGAGGCATTTCCTTCTGTAGAATTTTCTTCCACAATAAATTCTGTTGAAATTTCTGCTTCAAACAATTCTGCAATGAATTTGTACTCTCCTTCATGCCAATCTTTACCAAAAGGAATGGCTGCTTTTCTCGTCATATTAAATTCAACATCAAATTCTGTAACTTCTCCTGAACCAAGTATTCCCATCTCCATTGTTGTTCTCTGCCATTGTAATTCATACAATATAGATTGATTCAAATTATAAGCTTCTATAACCATTACTTGTCTATCATTATCTGAATAAATGTTTAACCACGGAGTATCTTCTATAACATCACAAACTTCTCCTGTATCTAGAAACGTTTCCGATAAATTATGATCCATTTCAGTAGAGTCTCCCAATATACCACTACTCATAACTAGTAATATACCAAAATATAATGCGGTGAAAATTACACCAAATAACAAGGTATAATCTTCAATCCCTGAAAGTAACCTTCTTCTTTTTGTAATTAACCTTCTATTCCTAATTGTTTCTATCTCTTTGTCAAGTTGGTCTTCAATTTTTTCAATGAATTCTTCTGTTGTAATTACTCCATCTTCATTTGTGTCAAAATGAGTTTGTAATTCATCAACACTTATTTCATTATCATTATTATAATCTGGAACTTCAATACCGCCATTTTCGCCAACATCAATAATGGCGTCATCACTAGTTCCAGTCACAAACCGTAATGAGGTCCTATTCATATCTCTATTTATTGAAGTAATGTTATGAAGTATTCAAATATGTTTAGAATTTGGTAAATCTATAACTGTGAACACCATGTTGCGTAGTATCATCTTTTCCATGATTTCGATTTTTATTATTTGTACTGCAGGCTGTACTATGCCATTTAATGAAAACAGTGATAAAGAAAATGAAGAATTTGTTGGTTGTGCCCCTGGAATAGAAAATGATGAGGACAATGATTCTTGCACAATTACTGAAAATGATGACAGTAATGAAATACTATTATTTGAAAATCAAACATCTGAAAATGAAAATACAGAAAATGAAAATACAGAAAATGAAAATAATAATACTGGTATTTATGAAGGCATGAATGTCCCTAATTTTTCTTCACTAATTCATTATTACAATTCTACAAATTGGGAAAATTTTGAATTAGAATCATTATTTGATGATGATTGGAATGCTTCAGAAAATAACACATCAAAATGGATTACAATAATTTTTATTTCAACTGATTGTTCTCATTGCTGGAATGCTGGTGACGAAATTTCAGAATGGGAGCCTATGTATCGAAATAAAACTCAATTTCTAATCCTAGCAGTTAATTTTTCTTCTTCTAATAACTTTAATGCTACTCCCGAAGAATTAATTGCTTTTCAGGAAAAAAATGATTATTTTGGATGTTATTCAAATACAAAAAATTGTAATGAACGACCAGGAGAACCTCATGAATTCCCATATGTTGATGATCGGAATCAATCAATAATGTATGATTGGGAAGTAACTGGGACTCCTGCACAGTTCATTATTCGTCCAAATGGAGTGATGGAATGGAATATGTACCAACATAGAACATCTAACGGAGGAGACGGTGAAAATTTTGAACAAGCACTAACTAGATTATTTGGTTAAAAAAAATAAAAAGTTTGTTTTTGGTGCAGGGAGCAGGATTTGAACCTGCGAACCATTACGGACTGGGACCTAAACCCAGCGCCTTTGACCAAGCTCGGCTATCCCTGCTTATACAGCCCGACACAACTCATGGTCAAAACTATTACACTCAACAACTAGCAAATTTTTATTCAGATTCATGGCAATATCCATAACTAAATGGCAAACCATCTATGTCTAAGATGTCACACATAGCAATATTGGGACTTGGGAATTGGGGAACTGCATTAGCCAAAACATGGCTGGATGCAAAACATGATGTTTCTGGATGGACTATTGAAAAAGAAGTTTATGAATCTGTAACCTCAAAATCAATTAATGAAAAATATTTACCAGACATTGAATTATCAAATATGTATACTACTATGAGATTAGAGGAATGTTTGGAAAATGCGGAAATTATTGTTTTGGCATTACCATCATCTGTAATTTTAGATGTTGTAAAAGAAGTTGTTCCTTTCTTAAGGCCCAGTCATGTATTAATTGATTTAGCAAAGGGTTTAAGTCCTGAAGGAGGATCTATTTCAGAAGAAATTATTGAAATTTTACGTAGTAATGAAAAATTAAATCCTGTTGCCGTAATGACGGGACCTACTATTGCTCCTGAAGTTGCTAAAGGAGTAATTACCACAGCTTTAATTGCATGCAATGATGAATTTGTTGCAAATAAATTAGTTCAAAGGCTAACTACTGAACATTTGTTACTTCAAGCAACTGATGATCCTACTGGTGCAGAATTATGGGGGGCATACAAAAATATTGTTGCTTTGGCTTGTGGTATATCTGACGGTTTGAAAAAAGTTACAGAAAAGGGAGGAGATAATCTAAAAGCTGCAATTTTTGCAAGAGGGTTTTCTGAAGGATGTTTATTACTTTCAGAAATGGGAGCAAAACCTTCAACAGCATTTGGACCCGCTGGGATTGGAGACCTTTACGTAACTGCTGCATCACCTTATGGACGTAATAGAACACTAGGAGAGAAATTAGGAACTGGCCTTAATCTTGAAAAAGCAAGAGCTGAGATGCATATGGTGTCTGAAGGAGTAAATGCAACATATATTTTCCATCAAAAATTAGCAGAAAGAGGAATTAACAATCATTTTATTTCAACATTAAAATCACTATTAGATGATGAAATAGATGCTGAATCATGTTTAACTAAATTATTAAGTTGATTAACAAGATTTAACCATATGCACTCATTGGGACGGATGAAACAGATGGCATTAAGTGACCTAACTAAACTAGAATCAAAGTTGTATATTTGGCTTTGTAAATCTGATTTTGAAAACGTTCCTTGGTCTACTTCGAAAGCTGCAAAAGCGTTTAATGTCAAACAAGATGAAATTTATGATGCGTTATCGGCATTAACAAAAAAAATACCTAATGATATCCAAATTTACTACGAAAATGGATCAATTAGAATATCTGCTGATGAACAGTAGATATTATTTCTAATGAAATATGTGGCTTAAACATGGGGAGCGGCCATTTTAGTTTTGAAGCTGAGGAGGAATACCTCGAGGCACTATACGAGTTTTGGGAAAATGATGATCAAGCTCCTGTTAGAACTAAAGATTTAGCAGATTCTCTACAAATCAAAGATGCTTCAGTAACTGGCATGATTCAAAAGTTATCTGAAAAGAAATTAGTTTCATATGAGAAATATAAAGGTGTTAAATTAACAAAGTCGGGACTTAAAATTGGTAGACAAATGAAAAGAAGGCACCGACTACTAGAATGCTTGTTAATTGACATTATGGGTTTCAAAGGTGATGCACACGAGGCTGCATGTAGGATGGAACACGCAATAAATGACGAATTAGAAATTGCATTATCAGAATTATTAGGAAATCCTAAAACAGACCCGAGTGGCTGTCCAATTCCTCCTGCAGAAGATGATTTAAAAAGAAATAAAATAAATCATCATGGTGATGTAGTTGTATTAAATTCAATGGAAAATGGGCAAAGCGGAGAGATTTGTGCTATTTTTACAGAAGTTGAAGCATCAGAAGAAATAAAAAAGATGGGCCTTAAAATAGGAATGAAGATTGTAAAAAATAATGAGGTCTATAGTATAGGAAATAATGGTTCGATTGAATTTAATTCTTTTTTTGGAAATAAAATTCTAATTAAGATGAACTCTTAAATTCTAACCATTCAAGTATTATTTCTTCTGCCCAAGGATCATTACTGCTAGATGAGCCCATTTGTGTTATGGTAATAGCCCAAAGTTCTCCACCCCAATCAACCTTATACACAGTAATTAATTCTCCAACTACCGTATTTTCAAATGGAAAATCCGTAATAATTTTTCTTTTACTAACCGAGAGTGTGATATCAATAGAGCCATCAGAATTACGGTAATTATGGTTTGGTTCTGAATCTATTTTTTCAAGTCTAAAATCATCGGGATCTAAGCCAATACGTATTGCTGTTTCCTCTAACCTAGATTCATCAATATGTAATGTTTCAACAATCCATGATGTTGATGTTCCTACTTTCCAAGGGCAAAATGTTGCTGGGATTCTTTGGTGTAAGATTGTGACAACGACAGGAGAATCTAAATCTCTATCTAATAACCAAACATTTTGTGAAGATGCAGGCCAATAAGACACTCTAGAATCATCTACAATAATTGGTTCTTCCCATCCATTAGGACTTCCTGGATTTGATACAGGTATTAGTGCACAAATTAAGATTAAGACAAACCAAACTACAATAAAAATAGACCTGGATTTACGATTAGACTTCCAACCTTCTCTTTGTTCTTTATTCACTAATTGGGGGAAAATAATACCAAAAAGAATTAATATTCCATGAAACGGAATTATCCACAATAATATATGCAACATTATTAATACATCAAAAAGTAATTTTCCTAGTGAAGTTCTTAATTCTTCAAAACGCTCAGAAAACTTCTTATTTTTCTCTGTAAATATAAAGAAGACAATTAAAAGTGTAAGACATATTGGAATCCCCCAAGCAACTAAACTTAACATCTGACTATCCTCTGGAAACAATCCTATGCGAAAAGGGCTTGTGATAATTATAACAATAAGAGGGGTTTTCATGTATTATTCATTCACGCCGTTTAATGGCAAAGGCCTTACTTGAATTTAATGCGGTAGATTTCCACCATAAAATCCCCTCGCCTAAGGTTTTTAATCCGCTTAACAAGATCCATGGTTTGGGAATTGAAAATATTTCATTAAGTTTAATCTCTGGAAATATTATTGGATTAGTAGGGCCAAATGGAGCAGGAAAAACTACTTTGATGAAATTATTAGCAGGTCTTTTAATTCCAGACGATGGAGAAATAATTTTCAATGGAGAAAAAATAGAAAATACAAATCGTCCAAATTGGTCAAAAAAGATGATAGGGATGATGCCTGAAAATATTCATTGGTATGGCACATCAACACCATTTAAAGTAATTGAAAGATTATTTACGATTAGAAATATGAAAAATAATAATATAGAAAAATTTCTAGATTTTGTTGGTTTAGGTGTCAAAGTTCATGATTCATTAGATTCATTATCTCAAGGTATGCATCAAAGATTATCACTTGCTTGTGCTTTAATTGGAAGTCCTGATATCCTTTTGCTAGATGAACCAATGAATGGGCTTGACCCAGTTGCAAGAGAAGCGTTTGCAGGGGTTTTGAAAAATTTGGCTAAACAAGGTAAAGCAATACTTATTTCAAGTCATCAACTTGCAGAATTAGAACGAATGGTTGATTCTGTAATATTAATGCATAATGGAGAAATTATTGAAACAGGAAACCTTGAAAATATTCGTAAAAAATATGGCATTCATAATGATTTGATTTTGAAGTTCCCAGAAAAAATTAATGATTTGGATGAAATATTATCAAAAGGTGATTTTGAAAATTTAAATTACAAAGTATCAGAAATAGAAGATAATTTTACAATAAAAATAAATTCTCCAAAAGGAGGGTGGGATACTAAAACAAAACAAGAAATATTAGAATGTTTTATTTCAAATAATATGATTCCGTATGATTTTACATCTCAAAAAATCGAACTTGTAGAAATATTATCTGCAGTTACTGGCCTAGATGTTGATAAAGTTGGAATGTCTTTACGTGAAAAAGGTGACAATAATGAGTAATAAAATCGAATCTCTTAAATTATTATTTAAATTGTCGAAAATGGAAATAAAAAATAATTTATTAACTCTGAGAATGATGGTCTTATTTCCAATTTTAATGCTATTTATTGGAGGATCGAGTTGGGGTTTTTCTGATAGAAATGCACAATTACCAGCAGACGTTTCAGCTAATACTCCCTTTGAAGTTTTATTTTTATCTAGTGTGTTTGTTCTCTTTTCCGCTACTTTGGGAGTAGTTTTAATTGGGTTCGATGGTATTAGTCGAAAGAAAAATTCAGGATTGCTGGCTATTGAATTTTGCCAACCTACCAGTCGTACCATTCTTGGGCTTTCTCAATTATTCGGGGTTTGGTTAACTGTTGCACTTCCAACAATAATTATTTCATTAATTTCAATATTACTTATTTACAAACAAATGGATGCATTTCCTAGTATAGGCGATCTTATGTTATTCATTTTCGCCACTTCATTAGTATTACTATGGTATGCATCTATACAATTACTTGTTTCTAGTGTTGCTAAAGATGTTGGATCAGCAGTAACTTTAGGTGTTGGAGCATGGTTATTATTTACAATGATTTGGTTACTAATTACTACTGTTTTAGCAACAATCCTTGGAGTTGATGCAACTAATATGGAAAATGAGCAATTTGCTTCATTTAGTTCAAAAGTTGATATGTTTTCTCCAAATGGATTATACCAATTATTATTAGAAGCCAAATTAGATAATATTTCTAGAAAATTACCTATTTGGCAATTAAGTATTGCAACATTTTTTTGGACATTTATTCCATCTTATTTCTTTATTTGGAGATTCAACAAATTGCACGCATAAGCCTATTTTCACCGATTTAGACCAAGACTATTATGAAAGGGCAGTAAAGTCCAGAAGTCATGGCAATGAATAGTAAATTGACATTGTATCGTTGGATGCCCCTTATTTTAGTAGGTATTATGGTACTCTCTAGTGTTTCATTAATTAGTGGAAATGTTAGTGAATTAGACAATGATAAAATTATAGAAAATACGAATGCAAGACAAGTAGATCAATTAGTAGCTGAATGTGACGGTATTACTTTTGAAGATATGTTTGTTTACACGCATGCAATCTTTGATGTCACAATTAATGATGACTGGAAAAGTGCTGACGTATGGGGACTGAGTTGGGTTAATGGTTCAGATGCTGCTGAGGTAAGAACTGACATTGATGAGTTAATGGCTAATATTCCTAGTAATGATGCTTCAAACCCATTAACACCTAATGCACAAGGAAATGATGGAAAACTATCCACTGATGAAAGAGATGCGCTTGAAGATGTTGGATCAGCATGTGTTGAAAAAACTAGAGTTCGTTTCGGATTAAATGACATACTACACCGTGAAGATGGTGAATGGAATAATATGTCTTGGGTAGGAGACACACTACTACTCTCTGATAAAGACATAGATTGTGTTTTAGAAGCCGGTGGTGTAAATATTGATCATTGCCCAATAACAAGCGTTGTAGAAGATGATCCTACCTATGAAGAGGGTTGTGATGGAAAATCAAGTGATGGTGACTGCCAATGGGTAGATGCGACTAGCGAACGAAATTGGATGCTTTGGGTTCATGGAACTACAACATTCGACAAAATAGATTATAATTCATTCACATTAGCAGTTAATTCGACAAATGTTAGTTCTGCAGATCTGAAAGTAACTATGCCAACAACTAATCCTCCAATTAGAATTGCAGAAACTCAATCTAACTTAAATTGTGACAATGAGTGGGATGATGAAGGAGTTATCTATACTGCTGATTGTACAAGTACTACAGACTACAATAAGGCAGTCAGTACAAGAATGGTAAATGGAGGTAATAATTTCCAATTTGAAACTAGTTTTGGATATGATTTTTCTAATTGGCCTGCAACAGAACATAGTTTCTTTGATTTTACTACTGCAGAACCTGAAGATAATGACCCACCAGAATGGACTGAACAAGCTCCAGTAAATAACGGAAAAATTCCAATTATGGACGGTAGTTCAGAACAAGTAATTTTTACCAATGGACAAATTAATTCATGGTATAGTGATGACTATAGTGCTGCACAAATGGATTGCTATGACGAGTATGATGATACCCTCTTAAATGTTGATGATGATGGAAATATCGTAATGACTCTTGGAAGTGATTCAAAGATAATTAATTGTAATTTAGTTGATGGAAGTGGGAATACAAGTAGTGTAAAGACATTTCATGTAATTGTTCCATTAACATTAACAGCTACAAATACAGAAATTTCAGGCGAGTCTGTTGAAATTACAGTATCACCTAAATACGCAAATATGTGTTTTGTTTTAGGAATTACACAAAATGAATTAATTGAAGAAATTGATGAAGAGTACTGCACAACAACTGACAATTCAGATGGAAATGAAGCGATCCTTATAGAAGGCATGAGTTCATTTAAACCTGGGGCGGTGATGGTTAAAATTTCATTTAAAGGTGAAAACTTAGCGGTTTGGAATTCATTTGAAATCGATTTAGGACTCACAATCCCAAGTACCCCCCCTATTGTTCAAATTACTGATTATAATTGGTTAGACCAAGATGGAGATGGAATTGTTGACACCTATGTATTGTCTGGTCAATTTAGTGATCCAGATGGTGAAGAAGTTACTCTCTCAATTACAATGGACGGAGCTGCTGCTGGAACAATCACAGTAAATGGTGCTGAATGGACTTCAGCAGGAATTCCTTTCTATAACTATGATGCTGGAGATTATACAATTGTTATTCAAGGGTGTGACTCTTCAGGAGCTTGTGTTTCTGTCGAAAAGATTGTACCTAATCTTTACTGGGTTGAAGACATCATAGATGATGCGGTGATAGAACCTGCTCCTGTGATTGATGATGCAATGCCAGCACCAGGAATTGGAGTTGTATTAGCAGGGATTGCGATTGCTCTATTTGCATCAAGAAAACAGCAATAATAGTTGATTAAAAGGTGAGCACTATGTTTCGTGGAGATGTTGTGCGACCAAGTCATGAAGGCGGATTGTTAATCTCATTTACTGGCTCTTCACCTGCTCTTGGATCTACTATTGAGACTGAAAGTGGAATTCGTCTAGGCAAAGTAGATACTGTTTTAGGATCTATTCACAATCCTTGGGTTCATGTTTATCCAATTTCAAAAGGGTTAGACATTGTGGATGTTCTTGGACAAAGTACAATAATTTCTAGCAAAAAAAGTTCTCAAAAAAGTAAACCACGTAGAGATGATAGAAGACAAGATTTTTCAAGAAATAATACAAGGCATGAAAGGAAGAATTTCAATGATAATGACTGGATTTGTTCAAAATGTAGTAATGATAACTTTGGTTGGAGAGAAAGATGTAACAAATGTGATGCTCCAAAAGAGGGTGGTAGCAGATCTGAAAGAACAAATAGATGGAGTGACAAAAGTAGAAATGAACGTCCTAGAAATAATATGAGGCGGGAAAAAAAGATATTCAATGATAATGATTGGATTTGTTCGAAATGTAGCAATGATAATTTTTCTTGGAGAGAAAGATGTAACAAATGTGATGCTCCAAAAGAAGGTGGAAGAGGCACTAGTAGGCCTAGAAGAGGAAGCGGAAGATCTGAAGGAAAAAGAGAATGGGGAAATAGAGGACAATCCGATAGGAGAGGAAGCGGAAGATCTGAAGGAAAAAGAGAATGGGGAAATAGAGGACAATCCGATAGAAGAGGAAGCGGAAGATCTGAAGGAAAAAGAGAATGGGGAAATAGAGGACAATCTGATAGAAGAGGAAGCGGAAGAAGTGATGGTTCCAAAAAAAATAATTCTAGTGAAAAAAGAGATAAAACCCCAAAAAGGCTTCGTGGAAAATCAAAATCACATTTTAAAAATAGAGAATTAGATGATATTTTCAAGAAAGGGCGAGAATGAAGGGGTGTTATTATTACAACAGAATCTGGTGATGAACACTATCTTGACGCTATTGATGCTGAAAATAATGGTGAAATTGAAAGGGCATTGGAATTAGCCCAAAAAGCAGTAAAAGTAGATCCTAAACACTTAGATGCATGGTGGATGATTTCAACATTATTAATTCCAAAAAAAGAAAGACCAACGTTAACTAATGCTAGTAGATCGTTAAATGCTTGTAAAAAGGTTATAGAAATTCAACCAGATCATGAACATGCTTGGGTCAGAGGAGGACGAATTTTAGCAGATGAATTAGGCATGTATGATAAAGCACTAGAATGGTGGCATGAAAGAAGAAAGGTTGACCCTACAGATACTCAAGCAGTTATTGAAACTGTATCATTATTATCAGATTTAGGACTTTATCAT
The DNA here is from genome assembly GCA_002699515.1 of Methanobacteriota archaeon. Classification (GTDB taxonomy): domain Archaea; phylum Thermoplasmatota; class Poseidoniia; order Poseidoniales; family Poseidoniaceae; genus MGIIa-I. The sequence goes on along the minus strand of PAAW01000050.1, from coordinate 439 downwards.
CAAGCCATTGATGAGTTACAAAGAGTATGGGAGCCAGGTATGCAACAACTTTCATTTGAACAAGAGAAGAGATTATCAAGATTACATAACCTTGTAAAACAAGTTGCAATAGACGAAGGAAGAACTCAATATTTTAGACCTTGGAATCTCCGTGATCCTGGCTGGAAAATGATAAAAGATAGAATGCACAGAGGGCCTGCAAATCAAACTTTAATTTACTTATTTTTAGTTGCTCCAGTATTATTGTTAGTTGTAATGGCCTCCCCTAGTACAGTTAATCAAGGCCTTGGAAATCTGTTTTTAATGGTCATAATCATGATAATTATTGTAATGGGAGGTATGAGAATCTCAAGAAGAATTTCAATGATGTTAAACCGTCCCGCATTTAATTTGATTAGAGCAATGGATATTGAAACTACATCTGGAAGAAAAATAATAG
>PAAW01000006.1 GCA_002699515.1 Methanobacteriota archaeon | reverse complement strand
TGAAATTATAATGCTTAGAAATGAATATGAAACTATCTCAAGTACAATGCCTGTACCTTTGCAAGTAGCTCAAAAAATTGAATATAATGACAATATTTCCTCACTTGAAGACATGCTTCATGATGTAGAATCAATGATTTCTGAAGAGGAATAATATAGACAACGGTCATAAAGGGGTGGTTGGTCGCCAAGTTGCGACAAAGGAGGTATCGACATGGCAAAGGGACTATATCATCACACTAGAGAGACCTGGAAAAGGCCTAAAGATTCCATACCTTTTGAAGTACGTCAAAAGAGAATGGCTACATGGCGTAAAGAACCTGTAAACTGCAAAATTGAGAGGCCTACTCGTTTAGATGCTGCAAGGAGAATGGGTTACAAAGCAAAGCAAGGTGTAGTTCTAATTAGAACTAGAGTTCGCCGTGGTGGTCTTAGAAAAGGTAAAATTCACATGAAACGTAAACCTAGTAAAATGGGTATTCGTAAAATTACAATGGCTAAAAATACTCAGCGTATAGCTGAAGAACGTGTTTCTAGACATTATCCAAACCTAGAAGTTTTGAATTCATACTGGGTTGGAGAAGATGGAAAACATAAATTCTTCGAAGTTATTATGATTGATCCTAATCATCCATCAATTATTAACGATAAACAATTAGGTTGGGTTGCTGAAGGTTCATCTCATAGAGGAAGAGCATATCGTGGCAAAACAAGTGCTGGAAAAAGAGGAAGAGGGCTTCACAATAAAGGTAAGGGTGCAGAAAAATTACGCCCAAGTCTAAAAGCTAACTTGAATCGTGGCAAATAGGACTAAAAAACCTTTTTTTCAATGATTTTAATGGCAATATTGATTTCCCATGCCGTTTACACAATGTTGTGACCCACGGTAGTTTAGCCAATCTTAAAGGAAAACAAGTATATCTTCCAGATGGAAGATTACTTGGATTGGTTCATGATTGTGTTGTTGAAACAAAGGAATGGACATGTACTCATTTATTCGTAAATGAATGTAAACCTGAAATTGTTGAAGATAGTATCCATGTAGCAATCCCTTGGAGATGGGTACGTGCGGTAAATGATGTTGTAATTCTTCGTTGGTTTCCAAAAACCCCCATTCCAAAAAATCCTGTACAATAACTTGGTGAGTTAAATGCAGATACATATTCTAGGGACTTCATCATCAAGGCCAGCACATGGAAGAAGTGTAAGTGGCTCAGTAATCAATACAAATAAAGGTGCAATTATTGTCGATTGTGGTGAAGGTTTCCAAGAAAGAATTTTTAATCATAACAAAAAATTAAAATTACAAAAATCTAATTTTAGAATAAAGTTCGGAAAAATAAATACAATCCTCCTGACACATGGACATTTAGATCATACTTGGGGACTTTTGCCATTTTTGAAAACATTATCATTAGATGGAAGAAACCTACCAATCACTGTAATTGCACCTACTTCTCATGATATCATCAATAAATTAACCTCTTCAAAAAACCCATTTACTGAAATTACAGATTTAGAACCTTCAAATGTAGATTTATGTTTTCAATATAGGCAATGGTGGTCATTAGGAGGAACTACAGATGCACTTAACTTCCAGGTTAATTGGATTTTAATTGGTGTTGATGAAAATGATGAAATAGGGAAATTAAATGCAATATTATTAGATCCTGATAATAATAATGTCCAACCAGTTGATAATTTAAAAAATTATACAAATGAAGTCGAGATAATGAATGTTCCAACACTACATTCTGTTCCAAGTTGCGGATGGTGGATTAAAGAGGATGATAAAAAAGGTAAATTTAATTCTGAACTTGCTGAAAAAAATAATTTGAATAAGATACAAATTAAAAAGTTAGCAAATGGTGAAGATATTGAAAATCATTCCTCAAAATATTATAGAGAGTCGGGAATACTTGGTCCTAGTGTATTGATTAGTGGAGATACAGCTGGTGAAAATATGGGGTTCCAAAATTTTTCAAAAACTAATTACAAGACTTCATTACTAATTCATGAAGCTACATTCTTAGAAGAAAATATCGATAGGGCAAATCAATACCTACATTCCACTGCAATTCAGGCAGCACAAAATGCAAAATTAATTAATGCAAATAATTTGGTAATTACCCATTATAGTTCACGAATTAAAGATACTTCAAATTTAATTTCAGAAGCATCAAATGAATTTGATATGGTTCATGCTGCTTCAGATTATGATATTATTAATTTGACATTTGATGATATTGAAATAATATCATAGATTCAATCGATCAAATAAAAATGCATATTCAAATGCTTTTTCTCGAAGATATTTGTACCTATCTGATGCACTAAAATGACCTGCTTCAATATCAGTTTTTAATAAAATTAAACCTGAATCTGGAGTTGCTTTTTCTCTTAATGTAGCGCACCACTTCATACCTTCCCAATAAGCCACTCTTGGATCATGTAATCCTGTTGTAATCAAAATATTTGGATATCTTTGTTTAACCACATTATCTATTGGGGAATATGAATTAATATAATCAAAATATTTTTCTTCATTAGGATTGCCCCATTCCTCCCATTCAACAACTGTCAAAGGTATTGATGGATCACACATAGTAGTCATTACATCAACAAATGGAACTCCTGCAATTGCTACATTAAACAAATCTGGGCGCATATTTAATACTGCACCCATTAATAATCCACCTGCACTTCTACCCTCTATTGCAATATTTTCTGGTGTGGTCCATTCTTGTTCAATTAAAAATTCAGCACAACTGCAAAAGTCCTCAAACGTATTCTTTTTGGTGAGATATTTTCCATGATCCTCATACCAAGACCTGCCCATTTCTGAGCCCCCTCTTATGTGTGCAATACAATATACAATCCCTCTATCTAACATTGGTAATATTCCAGAATTGAATCTTGGTTCAACACATGATCCATATGATCCATAGCCATACAACATTAACTTTGAATTATTAATTCCATCTAAGTGAAAATCTTTACGATAAACTATAGACATAGGAATCATAATTCCATCTTTTGAGGGTGCATATACTCTTTTTGTTTCGTATTCTAATTGATTGAAATTTGGTACGTTTTTTTGCTTGACTAATTCAAGTTCTTTATTTGAAACTGTATAATCAAAAATTGTATGGGGGGTAATCATAGAACTATACGTAATTCTAACTTTATTTGAATCATATTCCATATTTGAACCCATACCAACAACATAAGCAGATTCTGGAAATTCTAATTGATGAAAATCTAAAGCGGTATCTTCGTCAAAATTAATACACCAGGCTTGTTTTAATCCTTTTTCCCTGCCGAATATCATTAAAAAATGTTGAAAAGAATTCGTATGGCTAATACTTCTATTTTCATCATTATTAAAAATTATTTTACCTGTGATATCAACAAATGGTTTCCAATTATTTGGCTCATCTATTTTAGCTATAAGTACCTGAAAATTTTTAGCATTTTCTGCGTTGGTAACAATATAAAAAATATCATTTCTTTTACTAATTGAATATAATACTCCTTGGGCTCTTTTCTTTACTATTGTTAAGTTGTCAAGATTTGAACTTAAATCGATAAAACTAACCTCACTCGTTTCTTTGGAACCAGACCCTATTAGCAATAATTCACGATCAAAAGTTTTTGAAAGTCCAACCCAAAATAATTCATCATCTTCTTCATAAATTAAATTATTAGATTTGTTTAATTTATTTTTCCAAACCTGATAAGGTCTATGTGCCGCATCCATTTTTGTATAGTAAATTGTTTCATCATCAGAACCCCATTCAAATCCTGCCACATTAGGAATTTTGCATATTAATTCATGATTAGATAAATCGATAATACTAATCTCATATGTCTCATATCCAGTAGTATCTACTGAATAAGCCAATAAATTTTGAGATGGGCTTATTCTAAGCCCTCCAACATTCATTTGCGTGGTTCCTAATTTTTTTGCTAGTTCGTTTTCATCTAAAATAACTTCTTCTAATGAATTTTTAATTTCCTTATTCCTTCTACAATGGATTGAATAAGACAAGCCCTCAATTGTATGTGAATAATATTCGTATTTTCCATATGGCACAGCTGCAGATGTGTCGGTTTCTTGAATATGAGAAAGTAATTCTTCATAGATAGTTTCTCGTGAGCTCTCTAGAGAATCCGTTACTTTTCTAGTATATTCATTTTCTAATTTCAAATGATTAATTATTTCTTCATTCTTCCTTGAATCGTCTCGCATCCAATAATATGGATCAAACTTCTCTAATGGTGGATTCATCGGGTTTTTCCCGCGATTTTCGCCATCTACAATTCCAAACTTAACGAAATGTTTGACTTTTTTGGCTACGGGAGCGATTGGTAAATCATTACTTTCTGGCATGTGATAATGCAATACAAGTAAAGTTGGCTTATGAGATTGATGAATAGATGTGGAACAAAATGAGACAAGTTTCTTGAAGTTGTCAGAAGACCGTAGGATATGGGAAGACAGTTTTGGGTAGTGCTAACTATAATCGCATTATTCATTACTCCAACTATTCCCCAGCACTTGGATTCTGAATTTGATAACAAAAATACCAATGCTAGATCTTCATTTGAATGTTCAGAGTATACTTATTCTCTCAATCAAAGTTTTGACTTAGATGCTGCTTTCTCAGTAAATGATGATGATTGTGTAGCACTAATATTACAAGGAAATAATGGAGATGAAGTACTAAATTTCATCATTAGTGGAAACTCTTCATATGCAATCGATTCCTTAGTCATGGATTCTGGCGTATATTATAGTTATTTGAATGAACAAAAATACCACATAAATCCTTTAAGTGGCTCTTATCTAATTGAAAACAATCCAAGTATTGAAAATCTAACTGGTGATGTTGAGTTTACATGGTCTATACCCTCTAGTGATGACTTTGTTATTGTGTTAGATAATATGCGCCACCCTGCAGATGAAGGAAGAGGAGCAGGTGGAGGAAATTCTGTATCTATTGCAATTGAGATTTCATATAATAATGATCCATGGATTTGGAAACCTTTTGAGTCTATTGTACAATTAGAAAATAATCTCGAAAATGTAATTTTAAATAATCAACCGTTTTATTTTGATGAAGGAGATGTAATTACTCTTGAATCAAATCAATTATTTGGAACTGGAGAAGCGTGCTTTATTGAAGAAAATTCTGGTTTATCAAATTGTGATTCTGTTAATTCAAAATTAGAAATTTCTGGAGTTAATGACAATCAATTTAATTGGAATGTGACGACAGAACATACAAATCTCCCATTGAATCTTTTAGTTGTAAATAAGGGGAATTCAAAAATGGCAAGCACACTAAAAATGTTAGTTAACCCGATATTAAATCCAATAATAGATATTTTATCACATAATTCAACTGAAATTCTATTAGAAGATTCTCTTGAATTAGATGCTTCTAATACTCCAAATAGATGGAGTCAAATTGATAGTATTAGTTGGGATATTCAGGGTATTGGTATCATTGAGGGACTAAATGCAAATGCAAAATGGGATTCTCCAGGTGAATATTCTGTAATGTTAGAAATTATAAGAATTGATGGAGAAACAAAATCTAAATCTATTTCAATTACCGTCATAGATAATATTAATCCAATACTAAAAGTCACTGGAATTACAGAAGGCGCATTTATTGAACAAAATTCCATATTAACACTAACATGCGACTGTTTTGATAATCACGAAATTGAAACTATTGATTGGTTTTTAGATTCTAATTTAGACCTAAATATTGATGGAGATGACTTTGTTTTTGAAGTTACAACAACGGAATTAGGATCACACAATCTAACTGTTAGAATTAAAGACATGTCTGGAAATATTGTAAGTTCCAGTATTGTTTTTACAATCGTTGATGCTACTAGCCCAGAACTTATTTCTGTTACTTGGCCTGAAGATAACCTTGTTCAAAATACTCCATTAAAATTTGGTATTAAAGCAAATGATCCTGAAGATTCTAATTTAATTTACAGATGGGATATTGATTTAAGCACAGATAGTGATAATGATGGAAATAAGAGAAATGATTGGATTCTGGGGGCTTATGATACATCAACAAATGAGGCTGTTATGAGTTATTCATACTCATCTCCAGGAGTATATACTGTAATGGTACAGGTAGTTAATTCGGAAAATAGAAAATTGGAATTAACCCATTCTGTTGCTGTTTCCCAAGCTATTGCCCCTGAAACATCTTCAAAAATTTATCTTTTTGGTGGATTAATCTTACTTGCAATTTTGGCTGGTCTTGGGTATGTTGGATGGAATAATATTCAACAAAGGATTTCACAAATAGAATCAGAAGGGAAAAATCTTACTCCTGAAGAACAGGCAGAACTTCAAAGACAGGAACTATCTCAAGAACTATATGGTAATGAACAACATGACTTGGCAAATGTTGCAAATGTTGGAAACACTGAACAACAATGGAGTAGACCACAAACTCAACAAATAAATTATCACCAAATGGCTGGCATACCTCAACAAAATCAACAACCGATGAATAATAATTTAGGAAATGATATGCTTGATGCTCTAATTGAAGAAGATGACCCCAAACCTGAAGCGTCAAAAGAAATTGATGATGACCTATCTTTCTTGAATGAAATGAAACAATCTAATAATCACGAAAAAGGAGTGGAAAAGAAATTAGATGGAAATCAAAAGAAAAGCACTGGTATGAAAATGGAAATTCCAGGAATGGATTCAATTTCCAAACCTTCGGGTCAGAAAAAGGGAAGTTTAAAGATTGATTTACCGCCATTACCTGAGAAATTAAATAAAAATGATGATGGAGACATTGACATTTAGTTTTTGTATTAAATTCACTAATTATAGTACTCATAAAGGGCAATCATAAATGAGGAAGGTCATAGCCTGCCTCTTTTATGGAAGGGATTCGGCTTATCGTAGAACTCCCTCGCGTTAAGAAAATCAAAAAAGGTAAAATTGCTCTTTTATTTTGTATTCTAATGATTGGATCTAGTTTTTCACCCTTAGTTACTGCTGAATCAAGTGCGCTAAAAACAAATGATTTTGGTGTTCTTGAAAAACTACATGAAGTTTCGTCAACTAACTTTTTAGGTGACGGGCAAGAAGCCGCTCCAATCTCATCAAAAGCAATATTAGACAGTATTAATGTTCGGGAAAGTGGCATTAATGAGCCATTTGGAGAAAATTCTACAGATCTTAATGATTTAATTTTAACAGATACATCTCCAAATAATCCTAATCATCCACTGCCGTTTAAAATGCTAAAAGATCCTCAACAAAAGCCAGATGGTCTACCTGCAACTTTATGGGAAACATTAGCACCTTGGGGCATTGATAATTATGTCATAATTACTAATTATTCTACATTACAAGATGATGATGGATTAATCTTATTTGATAACGCTTCCTTTTATGGACAATTAATTGCTTTTCCACCAAATCCATTCAATAATGAAGTAGATATTGATGGTGATGAAGTGCCAGATATTGAAGTGACTCTTACAATTTCTGTATTTCCAGAGAATACTGATTTAGAACTTGGAAAAGGAGAAACATGGGATATCATTGATAATTTTGGAAACTCATGGCCTTATAATGGTAGTATTTTTGATATTTCTGTTGGAGTCCCTGCACAACTTTGGGTAAAACCAACAATTACGTATTCAGTTCGTGCACTAGATATTGACGATTCTATGTGGAATGAAATTGATCATTTGGAAGTTTCCTTACTCAAAGGATTTACCTATGATTTATCAGTAGGTTCTGAGCTTGGTGAAAGTTATGTATGGTCTATTGATTCAAGATTTACACAAAGCCCTGAAAATTTTGAATTAAATGTGGGATTAGAAAGAGTTACTTTGAATATCACCGACACAACTCTTTCTGCTGTTGATGCTGCTGCTGGTGGATTACTTACATTACTAGGTGTCTTTGAAGGTAGTTCTGAATTAAGTCTTGCAATGCTAGCTTCTCCATATTCTCTGAATATTATTAATGACGGGCAAGCAAGGTGTAGGGTAGAATACACACCTGAACAAAGAACACTACCAAGTGAAGAACAAGATTGTGGTGTTTCCGTGGGACTAGGATATGTGCATTATCCAAGTGGTCAAAATCCAACTTCTATTCTTGAAATGGCATATATTGATGCTTCTTTCCATCCGACTGGAAATTCTTCAGCCCCATGTACTACAATCCCCATACGTTATTGCTTACCTGAAGAGATTGATTTAATCATTAGAAATGATAATCTTGGAGAAGATGGTTTGGATACAATTGAATTCTGGTCAGAAAGAGAAACAGATTTAAGAATTCATTACTTTGAAGATCGTTCAAATCTTCCAGAAGATGACACTTATGGAAATATTACTGAAGCCATAGGATGGATTAGAAAATTGCCTTCTCAAAGTTTTGAGCCTGATGAGATTGATAGAATTTATAGTATGCTCGGATATGATGATGAAGTCGATATGCCTGGTCAAAGACCATCAAGATTATCTTTTATATTAGGAATTAAAAACTTCAGCAGAGATGATTCACAGAATAATAATGATGCCACATTGCCTGTGAATCCTCATAGTTCTACAAGTCCTACTTCTCTTGTTTTAATAGCTTCAAAAACAAAAGTTGAACAACTTGACTATGTTTCATGGTATCAAAGGTATGGAAATGAATCTGACCATAGAAGAATTCATTTTACACTATCAGATATTCCTGAAGTAATTGTATTATATGGCTCATTTGAATTAGGTGGAGGAGAAGATGAACCCGAAGTACCGAATGACCCTAGCCTAAGTGCATTTAGCCAACTTCTTGATGGAGCAATAATTACAATCGTAGATGTAATTATCAATATAGGTTCAATTCTAAATACAATACCTGATTCATTAACAGAAACTTCAGGTTCTAATGGAGGAGATTTCCATATTGAAATGATGAATAGTGTACGTCAAAATAGATTTGAAAGATATTTAGGAGAAATTACAATATTATTTGGCAGTAGTTCACATCCAACACTTTTAGAAGATCATTTTATGTTAACAAAAGATACAGATTTAGATTATGTAACTGGTAGGTTAGGTAATTTAACTCCACTAACGAGAGTTAGTTTAAGTGCTAAGTTTTCTGGATTATCTAATATTCATTATACATTTGACGTTGATGATGAAATAAGAACAATAGAAATTGAAATGGAAGAAGGAGACCAATTTAGATTTGCATATCTAGAACATGAATCTAATTCTGTAAATGTTTCCGCATTCCAGTCTGCATTATTATCAGAAAGACCTGGGAACCTTACAATTATTCAATCTCCTGAATCTATGCAATATACAGCAAATACTGGAATTTCAAGTTTGACCTACCATGCAGAAGCAGGAAAACAAAGAAATGCATTAAAATTAGAAGATTTGCCAAAAGAGTTTGAAATATTGCTTGGTGATGAAGTAGGATATAGTTCTTCAGAACCTTTAGGCTCAATTGCGATTCAAATCTCAAATGCTTCAACAGATTATGTTCTTGATGGTGATCATGCATATCATTGGCAAGATGGAGATATTGATGAAGCAAGCCTCTCTGTAAAAATTAGTAATCTACTAACTGCTTCTTGGCGCTCACCAGAAGATCCTGGAGCAAATGGAATTGAGGGATTAGCTCATGTAAAATTAATTCGGCCGCAGGGAACTACATTTAATGCAAAATTAATTGATGAAACTTCTTATGAAAATAAACATCTCGGATTAAATGCAACTGTTCATATTTCTCCATTGCCTGGAAATTTAGAAGTTGATATCCCTACAGATGATTCTAGCGATTCGTTAATTCTTCCAAATTTTGGTGAACAAAATGGAATTAATGGTATTTCTTATTTCCTTGGTGGCCTTGTTGGTTTTGGAACAGGGGTCAATGATTTAGTAGGGAACATCACAAGAGATTTTCTTGGACCTAAACCTGGAGATATTAATGCAAGTTTGGTGTTAAATTTACAATCTGATGAAGAATTTGATATTCTTCTTGAACTAGAAAAAGGAGATTATGTTGATGAGGAACCTGAGTGGGTGCACGGATTATCTTCAACATTTATCGAAAGAACTATGTTAGATCTGAACCTTACAAAATTAAATTTTACAAACAACACAGAACCTGAATTACTTGAAATCTTAAATGATGGAATAATTACAAAAGATGAGCAACAAAGATTTTCTGAACTAATGGATGAAAAAATCCATGACCCAGGTAAATTTTCTGAAATGATGAGGGATGGATGGATTAATTCTGAAGAACTAAAAAATATAGATTTAGATTTATTGAAAGATTCGGGAGTATTTGCGCATGATGAAAGGTCTTATCATATCAAAGCCTGGTTACCAAAAATTGCTCCAGTTATGGAAATGAGTTATTTTTACTTCGTTGAAGAAGGGATTCCACAATGGAGTTTGGATTTACAAATGACTGATTGGAAACCAAAATACGGTGATTTTGTAATATTAGTCAAGGGGTTAGAGGGCATGGATTTGAATATTAATTTGGCTGGGTTTGATACTACACGTGCTACTGATGTTAATGTTCAGATGTATATGTCCACAGATTCAACATTGGTAGTTCCTAGAATCTATACAGACATGAGTTTTGAACTTGAAAACTCGCTTGAATATGCACAAATTACAATGCTCGATAAAGTCCTCAAACAACGCCTTAATGCTCTAATTGTAGATATTCCTCCAAGAGCTAATTTTGCTGCAACAATTGGAGATATTCTCGAACTGGATCTTAGTGTGCCTGCACCAGGAGGAACTACTTCTGCAATTAATTCAGTAGATGCTCTAATGATTTCAATGGCTCGTTATGTTGACGGTAATTGGTGGCCTGCAACTGCATTTATGAGAGATTTACCAGGAGAAGTACATCTCTCTACAAGCCCGTCAAAAAATTTCGATATTACTGAAGATACTACTTTCCAAGGCGTGAATACACTTGATTATACTTCAAATGGAGATGAGATGGATTTATACATTTATGCAACAGGAAGAGCAATTAATTCTCGTTCAGACATACTAATGCTTGCCGAAGATATGCCAAGTACTACTAGCATAAAACATACTGAAAATTGGGGAATGAAAATTGATTCATTTCCAAATGGAATAAAACGATTTTACCTAAGGCAATCTGATACTCCTGTGCAACCAGGTGTATATTTGCATAGTAGTGAAGTCTTAGGTGAAAATTTGCGTAGTGCAACAGTTCATGCATACTATATTGGTAATGTATACCCTATTGGAGTAATTAGTGACGTTACTGGTGGAAAGGTAATCGCAACTGGAGATGTAGAAGTTGAATTTGGAGGAATTACTTGGGATGCTAAAGGTGTCTTGATTGATGCTCAAGTAACTGGTATTATTCCAAGTGCGTCTACATTTGGAATTAATGGACTTGGAAATGATTTGTCATTATTAAATTCTTTAACAAATGGTAGAGCATCCACAACTCATTTTGTTTTCCCTGAACCAATATCAAGTGGAATATTAACAATATTATATACAATTTTTTAGGTGATAAAATGAATGATGATGAAGATATTCAATTAATCAAAATTTCAGATACTGTTTATGCTACAAAAGATGAATTAGAAAAAAGTGAGCAAGCAGCAGAAATGCTGCAGACAATTCAAGAAACGCTATCTCCAGTTAGATTATTAGCAGCATCTTTAGTAGTACTATTACTCTTTTCTAGTGTTTTTGCAACTTATTATTGGGTAATTCCAAGAGATGCTGTAAATGTTGAAGTTATTTACATGCAATCTGGGGGAGGTCATGTAATTTTAGCACAAGTACACAATGTTGGAAGTAGGGGAATTAGTGAGGTAAGTGTCGAAATTTCTTTTGAAGATCAAGAAGGTAATGAATTAAACAATACAATATTCTACAGAGAAGAAATTGGTGCACATATTAGTGTTGCAAGTAATGATTTAGAATTAACCGTTCCAGGTGCAACTGTTTGGGATAATTACGAAATAAAAATTACAATTAATTATAAAGATGGGAAAAACAATCAAAGAACAAAAACATGGACTCATCCTGTAGGTGATTATGTATATGAGTGGTTTTCGAATAAAGTTGCTAGGAACTGGCTAATAATTTAGACCCACATCTATACTAAACCGTTGAATAGGGTGGTGAAGACGGAGTAACGTGAACAGAGACGCAAGAGTTGTATTCATTTCATTGATACTTCTGATATTAACTAGTATGTCTCCGTTACTAAATCCTATTGAAAATGAACTTATTGAAAATGATAGTTCTGAAAAAAGATTTGAAATAATCAATGTAGATCCTAATCAATTACATAATTTAGAAGTTGTCAATCATAATCAAGTGGAAATTAAAGAAAGAGCTACTGAAGCTTGGACAAGAATTGGCATCTTTAACTCATATGAATTCATTCCAACAGTTGAAATTCCTGAAATATTAGCTGATTTTAGATCTGATTTGAAATTAGTTATTGTTGATGGGAAAGTCCCACTTAACGATGCACGAAATAATCTTAATGAAATTGAAGGAATTACTATTAGAGAATACATATGGCCTAGTGGATATATTGTTCAAGGGCCAAGTTCTAGTCTAGATGAAATTAAAAAAATTGAAGAAATTAAAGCAATACATGACATTCCAATTGCACTAATTTTGGGAGATGTAATGCTTGAATTATTAAATCAAAATAATGATGCAGAAATTGAAGATATTTTGCTTCGTATTGATGGTTGGAGAAGAGCAGACAGTAATGGTTTTCATGAGAATATTGAAGTTATCGGGACAAATGGAGATATATTATTCTCTGATTTGACAAAAATATTAGAATTAAGTTTAGAAGAAATTGTAAAATGGGATTTAGGACGCTTTGATGGGAAAACATCAACTTCAAATTTAATTAATTTATTATCAAATTCAGGTGTGGCTTGGATTCGAATCTCTCCAGAGTTTGCAATATTCAATGATAATTCTAGAACTCATATGAAATGGTCAACCGTTACTAGTTATTTTCCAACTAATGGACTTAATGGAAGTGGACAACTAATTGCAGTTGCTGACACAGGAATTGATCATGACCATGGTGATTTTGGAAATCGTATAGATTCCAAAATTGATGTTGTTAATGATGGAGGAAAAACAGGAGATGAATGGAGTGGGCATGGCACACATGTAGCATGTACTGTTCTTGGAGATGGTACCCAAGGTGGTTACGCTGGGGTTGCACCTCAAGCAGAATTATATTTCCAAGCAATGGAAGATGACGACAATGGTAATTTTTATTCCCCCTCTATAACTCAATTATTGGGCAACGCATATTCAGCAGGTGCAAGAGTTCATTCAAATTCATGGGGTTCTTTTGGAAGTGCAGCACAAGGTGCCTATACTAGTGAAAGTGAAGATGTTGATGATAAAGCAAATACCTATGATCGTTATTACAATGGTTATCAAGGCCTTTCAATTGTTTTTGCTGCTGGAAATGATGGACCTAATTCTGGAACTGTAAGTTCTCCTAGTACTGCAAAAAATACAATTACTGTGGGTATGCATCAAAGTCGTTATGGTTCAGCTCCAAATACAATCATGAGTGGTTCATCAAGAGGACCTACAGACGATGATAGGATTAAGCCAGATATTCTGGCACCTGGTGGTTACGTTCGCTCTTGTAAATCTCAAGAAGCTACAGATACTGGTGGATCTTCTTGGGAAAATCAGTATTATATGGAATACACCGGTACTTCAATGGCTACGCCTAATGCAGCTGGTGCAGCAGCTTTAGTTAGAGAATATTTGACTGAAGTTGCCCAAAGAGCATCTCCACAAGGAGCATTAATGAAAGCAATATTAATTCTTGGTGCCCAAGACATAGGAACTAGAGACATTCCAAATAACAATGAGGGGTGGGGCAGAATAAATCTTCAAAACTCAATTGCACCTTCGGGAGGAAGAGGAATTTGGGTCGATGATCGGTCTACTCTTTCTAACAGTGGAACTAGTGTAGAATACAACATCAATGTAACATCACCAGGATCACCCTTCAAAGTCGTTTTGGCATGGTCTGACCATATGGGATCTAGATTCTCATCTAAACAACTAGTGAATGATTTGAATTTGGAAGTTGAAGCTCCTGATGGGACTACTTACCTAGGGAATATGTTTCAAAATGGTCGTTCTGTAGCAGGAGGAACTTTGGAAGTAGAGGCAGATGATACGAATAATGTGGAAGTTGTATTAGTTGACAATGCACAAACTGGTCTTTGGAAAATAACTGTGGCTGATGTTCAACATGGAGGTCCTAGATCCCAGATGTTTGCTATAGCAGCTAGCGGCGTTGGAATAAATGATTTACGTCCTGATGTAATACCAACACCAGGATCATTAATTACAAGTAATCCTATACCAAATGTTGGTGAAGAAGTACAATTAAGTTATGAAATACGAAATATTGGAAATACAGAAGCAAATGATTTCGATGTTGAATTAAAAATTGATGGTACTTCTGTAGACTCATATGAACTTTCATTGGGAACTGGTGCGAAAACCGTTTTGACTTGGGATTGGACTCCAGATTCATCAGGAGTGAAAGAAATTTCAATTCATGCTGATTCTAACGACGAACTAGAAGAAACTGATGAAATAAATAATATCTATTATGATACTATACAGGTAACAACCCCAGGAATAAGTTTGAGTTCTGGAAAATCAATTTTTGAATGGACGGATTCAAATAGCAATAGTGCTGTATGGTCTGTAAATTTGACAAATACTGCATTCATAAGCACTAATACTACTATGGAAAGTAATTCTCCAATACAAAGAAATTCTTTACTTGCAAAGCAATGGTCTGTAAGTTTATCATCCACAAGCCATAATTTACAAGGTCAAGAAACTGCTCAAATATTTGTTTCTGTAAGTATCCCTCCACTAGAATTCCCTCCAGAACCTGGCTATTATGACATAGAAATAATTGGAACTGATATTGATAATAATATTGAAGAGAGGTTCATAATTAGTCTATATGTAGATAATTTGCCTTTTGCAATAATGTCAACAAGTGATCAAGTATTAGTTTCTCCCATCAGCCCAACAATTTTTGATTTGAAATTCATTAATGGAGGAAATTCAGTACAAGGTTATGATTTAATTATTAATTCTCCACAATATTGGCAAGCAAATTTTGAGGAGTTTGATTCTAATACGATTGATAGTGGCTTACTATCTGAATCTGATGAAATAAATATCCCTATTGAAATCTTTCCACCGGTCTCTCTAATTCCTGCAGGTACAATTCTTGAATTAAATATCTTGGCCATTTCTCAAAATAATCCTGACCAAATGTGGAATAAATCAATTGATTTGATAGTTGGCACTTATGAAATGATTAATCCTATCTCAAATATGTCTATTGATCAAGTTATGCCAGATGAAAGGTTAGATCTCTCATTTAAATTAATGAATAGAGGTAATTCTATTGCCTCTGTAACTGTTGATGCAATAATGCCATCTGGATGGATTGTTTTAACTTACACGAAATTCTTTGAAATACAACCAAATTCATACGTGGATGTTATTATTCCAATTCAAGGCAATGGTCAAGCAGAAAGTGGAACATATAAACTAATTATGAGTACATTAGAAGGATCAACATTTGAATGGTTTGGTGAATTAGACGTATTATATTTACCTGAACCAGCGATTGAATTTTTGGATTATCAATATAGTAATGAATCTGAACTTGATTTAGAGAATGGACAAACTCTTCCTATTGGTGTTTCATTCAATATGAGATGGGTAATCTCCAATGAAGGAGATCGAGATTTTAATCCAACTATTCTCTTAGAAACAAATAATGGATGGGATACAAACTGTCAACAAATTGGTATTGTTGAAGCTGCATTAATAAAAATAGCCACATGTGAAATAATTATTCCCAATACTATGAATGCTGGAACAATAGAACAACTTGATTTTATTCTAACTTTTGAAGATGATTATCAAGTAAATCATCTTTCAAACTTGACTGTCCCTCAAGAATTTAAATTAGAGTGGATTGATGTATCAATTCCATTAATGGAATTTAATGTAATTACAGAAGTAGAATTTGAAGTAACCAACCTAGGCAATGAAAAAATAAGTGATAAGTTAGATATTTTAGTACCCGAGGGGTGGATTTCAACTATTAAAGATACTAATTGGATAGTACTAGATACTGGTGAAAGTAAAAGAGTGATTGTTGAATTAACTCCAATGGACGTAGGTGCTTTTGAAATTATTATTGAATTACAAAACAACAAAGAAATTGCTGGAGGGGAAACAACATTCAATGTGATTTCTGAAGGTAATGAGGAATATAATGCTATTTTAAAGTCTGAAGGTAGTAATGGAGGAATGTTAATTATTGTTTTACTGATTTTAATTATTACTGGAGTTGGTATGGCAGTATATGGAATTCCTAAAAATAATCCATTTAATAAAAATCAGATTTCAAATCTTCCAGGTTTGCCCGCATTACCACCTCTTCCAAATCAAATTAATTCCTCTATTGGAATGCCACAAGTACCCCCGATATTCCCTAAAGCAAATAATAACATACTAGAACTAACACCTCAAGCAAAAGAAAAAATGGAAGAATATATTAAGCAATTGATGGCAACGGGATATCCTGAAGAAAAAGCAAGGGAACATGCAATGAAACACAAGGAAAAGTTCCTAAAATTATAGTATATGGCGAAATAAGTATTCATGAGATATTAATGGATACTTATACAAACAAAGAGTGGGTTTTTGATATATGTGTGGGCTCGCGGATGTATGAGCAGAGGCAATATGTCATCTAGAAACTACGCTTTTTCTTTAGCAATTCTCATTTTTCTTTCCACTATTCCAACAGTTTATGCTGCTGCGGAAGTGTCTCTAAACGCCTCTCCAATGACTCAAGAATCTGATCCTGGAACCACCGCAGAATATACAATTACTGTAAATAATGATGGCTCTGATGATATCACTGTAACCCTTACTGCATCACAAGGACCTGAATGTACTGGATACACATCTACTGTAGAACAACCCCAAGGTGCAATTAGTTCAGGAGATTCAGTAGATGTAATGCTATATGTAAATCTTAGTGCACAACCTGCAGAAGAATGTGATACTACCGTACAAGCTGCAGCACAAAGCATCACAGGACCTGGTAATGGTGAAATTACGGTAACAACAACCGCTGGAGAAGGTAGTAGCGGAAGCACATATGGAGTTGAACTTAGCACTGATCATTCAGAAAAAAAGACATGGAATGGCAATGATGAAGAAGTAATTTGGCCTGTAACAGTAAAAAATACTGGTCAATTTAATCAATCAATTAACCTTGAAGCCGAAACCACAGGCTCCCAGAATTGTGATAATCATGATATGACATATGAAATTGATCCTCAACAAGTAAGTCTTGATGCTGGAGATGAAGAAGTTGTTACATTCACAGTTTTTGGAATGAATGATGAAGGATGGGCATTGAATGCTTGTTTTCTGATTACAGCAACAATTACAAATGCACCGCCTGGGCAAGATGAAGAAAATAATACTGATGAGTTAGAATTAGAATTAGAAATTCCTGAAATTAAAGATTGTTCATTTACAAGTTCTTCTGTAAGTGTGAGCGCAGAACCTTTTGAATCAACAACTGCAAGATTTACAATACAAAATGAGGGTAACGCTGATTTCAATATCGCCATTTCATCATCTGGAAGTAAAAGTTCTTGGATTAAAGACATTGAACCAGGTTCTGGAACACTAGATTTGGACACCAATTATGTGTTTGATGTATTAGTAAGTCCTGATAATTCTATTGATGCTGGTCAAACTGCATCAATTACAATTAGAGCAAGTGCACAACAAGGGGGAGTGCTATGCACTAGCGTTCTTGATGTAACCGTAGGGCAATATCATGATGGTGAAATTGAATTTATTGGTAACGTTGCAGAAATTCAACCTGGAGATACTGGTTCCGCACAAATTCAAATTACTAACACTGGAAATGGACCAGATACATTTTCTGTATCAATAGATTCAGATGAACCAAGTGGATGGAGTTCAAGTTTTTATGCTGGAGATACTGGAGGATCAATAAATTCGATTTCTGTAGATAAAGGACAAAGCGTAATTGTATTTCTAAATATTTCAGTACCATCAAATGCTCTAGCAGATGAAGCAGTAGTATACACAGCAGAATTATTGAGAAATAATGAGTTACTAGATGATGATGCAACATCTGTACCTGTTGCTGAAAGACATGGGATTGATATTGACGTTACAATTACTACTCAATCAGGTAAAGACGGTACTACCGTTTCTTTCCCATTTACTGTAACAAATGATGGTAACATTGCAGACGATTATAATTTAGTCGTTTCCAAAAACTCGTGTACAAGTAGTGATGGAAGTAATTCTGATTGGGATGTTCGTTTCTTTGAAGATGCACCTAATGCTGTTGAAATTAATTTGATTAATATTCCCGCACAAACGACAAAAAATTTGCTTGCAAAAATAACAATTGATGGAGGAGAAAAAAGTCAGTGTAGATCTACTGTACAAGTCCTGAATACTGCTGATCAATTAAATCTGCAAAAAACATTCAATCTCACCACTACTAGTTCAAATTTAATATTTAGAATGAATGCATTTTTTGAAAACCCTGGAGAGAATGCTAACCAAGTAGAAGTAACACAAGCTCCAGGAGGATCTGCTGAATTTGTATTTTGGATACAAAATGATGGTGTATTTTATGGAAACCCACAAGAGGATAATGCTGTTATCACAGTGAGAAGTATTAATGGAGTTGAACATGAATTAACAGTGAACAAAAATGGAGTGGTTTCTGATGTTACTGAATCAATACCTGTGCCTATGAAATATGTATTAAGAAATCTTACTTCTGGTGATTTTTATGTTGGAGGCGATGGAGAGGTTCTAGAATTTTCTGACATGGATGATGCAAATAATACATGGTTAGCGGGAGGTTTATCAGGTACTCATGAAATCATGCTATTTGCTATTCAAGTAACTATTAGCCTAAATATTGATGAAGATGTAGAAGATGGAGATGGCGGAACAGTATATATTGATGTTAGATCTGAATTCAATGCTGAATACGTTAAAACTCTTGAAGTTGTTTTAAAAATCGAAACTATACATGATTTGAAAATTGAAGCTATTGGTAGTGCTACACAAAATATTGAATATCCCGATAATGCTGTATTTGAATTAAGAATTTATAATGATGGAAATACAAACGAAAGAGTTGTTGTTGTTGTATCTGAAGGATTAAGAGGCTGGGTTCCTTTAATTCCAGAAAGTGATGACCTTGAATTTTCGATTGCTCCTGGAGAATTTAGAGTGATTAAAGTCAAAGTAGAACCTCCTGAATCAACATTAAGTGATGAGTTCCAATTTACTGTAAGTGTTCAGCCTAAAGATATGGTTGGAATGATCGGTAGAGAAAATATAGAATTGAAGGTTATAGGTGAGGAAGCAAGTGGATTTTTACCAGGTTTTGGATATGTTTCTGCACTCTCTTGCATTACGATGGCAGCATTATGCAGTATGTATTTTGAAAGGAAAAGAGAAGAGATTTAGGAATAAGTTTAGGCATACCTAAACTTTAAATAAAAGCATATGCTTATTTCCGGTGTTTAAGTGGAACTTAGTAAGGGAGCCTTAAGGTACTCTGGGATGTCGAAAAAATGACCGTGACTGAGAGTTACGTAGCCGTAGGATTAATGGCTATTCTTGGTATTATTTTTCCACTTAGTCAATTCATCATAACTAGATTTATCAGACCTGTTACTGATTCTGCAAATCCAAATATCACAAGATCTTATTTCTTACCAGGATATGAAACTGACCATAGTATGTATCCTCGAAGATTAAGCACGTATGAATGTGGTTCTGAGCCAGTTGGAGGTGCTATGATCCAATTTCATTTCCAATACTATTGGTATGCAATAATATTCTTAGTTTTCGATATTGCATTTATGTTTCTAGCATTAGCAGGAGTATTAACAATGAATGCAGACATTAGTAATTCGAGACATAATGATGCTGCTATTGCAATGTATGTTGCAGGTGCTTTCTTACTCTTAATGAGTTTAGGCGTATGGCATGTTTTCCGTAAAAGAGGTAGAATCTATATTTGAGGGATATTATGAAAGACGATTCAGAAAATTTTACTGTTTTCAACAGCAGAGCATTAATTGATGTTGTGGGTAATGTAACTGATGAAGCCCTTAAAGCAACGAAGATTAAACAATTAATTGGAGTACTTGGAGGTAGGTTTTTCAATTGGGCTCAAAGAAAAAGTCTGTTTCCCCTTCATCTTGGAATAAAATGTTGTGCACTTGAAATGGCAGCAGCGGGAGCGCCTAGATTTGATGCAGAAAGATTTGGTGTATTTTTCCGTTCTTCGCCGAGACAATGTGACGTATTATTGGTAAATGGCCCCATTAGTAAAAAATTTGCTGACCCGATTGTTAGATTATGGGAACAAATGCCCGAACCAAAATGGTGTATTGCAATGGGTGAATGTGCTATTTCAGGTGGCCCATATTTTCAATCTTACAATATTCTTGAGGGAGTTGATACAATAATTCCAGTTGATGTGTACATTCCTGGTTGCCCTCCTCGTCCTGAAGCTTTAATTGATGGATTTGGAAAATTACGTGAAAAAATTATCAGAATTGGTGCTCCCCCAGTAAAAGAAAGTGAAACAGATGCTCCAATCATTATTGGAGAAGATTGAGAGGGTTAATCATGCAAAGTATATCTTCGGAACAAAACCTTTCAGCCGTTGAACTTGCTGTAAATGAAACTAACAAAAGGTTCGAGGAAGCAGGAGTGACTGCAGAAGCAGGCCAACATAGAAGTGGAAGGAAATTTTCATTTGTGCAAATTAATTGTCCTCCGAATCATTGGGTGAGTTTAGCAAAATGGTTACGTTTCGAACAAGGAGTTGATTATCTAAGTATGATTACTGGAATACATTTCCCATTAGAGTTTGAATTTATTGATGGTCAAAAGGGATATAATCCTGGAACTCCAGAAAAAGGCTGGGAAGTTGTTATTCATTTAACTAGAAAAGGAATTAAAAATCCTAATGTAGGAGAACAAACAGTGATTAATGCATCTAAATTAACAGGAATAGAAATTCCATTGGAATATCAAATTTCATTAATTCTTCCACAAACAGATGAGCCAAAAGTACCTAGCGTTCAATCAATTTGGGAAGGTGCTGATTGGAATGAAAAAGAAACTTGGGACTTAGTAGGAATTGAATTTGAAGGTCATCAAAATATGATGCGTGTATTAAATCCACACGATTCACCTCTAGGCTTTCATCCATTACAAAAACAACACAAAATTAGATATCATGATCACAATGAAATGTATGATGATGCTCAAGGGTTTATGAGAAAACCATTAGATTCAGATAAAAAGAAATGAGGAGATATTATGGCAGAAATGTGGATTACAATGGGGCCTCAACATCCAATGACTCATGGATTATGGACCTTGAGAGTAAAAGTTGATGGTGAAACAGTTGTAGATACTGTTCCAGAATTAGGATATATTCACAGAGGGGTAGAAAAAATATGCGAAGCTAGAGATTATACGCAAATTACACCATATTGTGACCGTCTATGTTACGCGTCTGCTATGACTTGGGCCCAATCTTACATCTATGCTGCTGAAGATTTATTGGGTGCCGAAGTTCCTGAAAGGGCAGAATACATACGACTTATTTCAGTAGAAATGCAAAGAATTGCGAGTCATTTAATGTGGTTAGGTGCATACTGCCCTGATGTTGGAAACCTCACTGTTTTTGTTTGGTGTCTACGTGACAGAGAACTATTCCTCGATTTATTACAAGAATTAGGAGGCAGTAGAATGCACTATAATTTCCCAAGAGTAGGTGGAGTTAAACGTGATTTACCAATTGGTTTTGCCAATAGGGCAAGAGCCAAAATTGAGATGTTTCTAAACAGACTACAAGAATATGAAATGCTTTTGGATGAATCTACAATTTTCTTAGTAAGGACTCAAGGTGTAGGTGCTTGTAAAGCTGAAGATATGATTAATGCAGGTGTTACAGGACCTAATGTTCGTGCCGCAGGTGTAAATTATGATGTTCGATGGGCTCATCCTTACAGCGTTTACGACCAAATAGATGGTATTGCCTCGGTTGAAAAAGCATCCTCAAACCAAGGTTCAGATTGTTATGATCGTTATAGAGTTAGAATGACCGAGATGGTTGAGTCATGTAATATGATTTTATCTGCACTCGATAGTATTCCTGGTGGGGCTGAAACTCACTATAACAAAAAAGATGAGATGATTTACATTAAACCTCCAACAAGAGCTCCTGCGGGGCAAAATGGATTCCACCATTTTGAAGATTCCAGAGGAGAATCTACGTTTTATTTAGCTGGAGGAGGAGGGAAAAAAGGTAGAGGGGAATTTCCCTACAGAATGAGTATTAGATCTCCAATGTTTATTACAATTCCATACGTAGCTAAAGCGATGATTGGTTACAAAGTTGCAGATATTCCCGCAATCATGGGGTCCTTTGATCCATGCATAGGAGAAACAGACAGGTGATATTATGGGAGAGGATGCAAAATATGATTGGTTAAATGTCAACAAATTAGTTGATAGTTCTGCCACAGATTTACATTCTGTCGCCTTTAATTCAATAGACCTTAATGCTGGTACTTCTTTATGTGCAGCTGAAGGAACTACAAAGGCAAACACTATCTTATTCGATACTATTCCAAAATGTACAAGTGAAGTTTTTGAAATATTTACAACCTCAGTTGTAACTTTCACTATGTGTGTGGTTATTTTTTCGATAATCATGCTTTCTCAATTTATTACGGTTATATGGACTGAAAGAAAATTAATTGCACGTTTTATGGATAGAAGAGGTGCAACAACCTCAATGAGGAGTTTATGGGTTGGAGAAAATGGAGTCACCGCAGGAAAATGGTGGACACTTCTACCATTTGGATTAGGGGCACCTGTTGGATGGGTTGTTAATACATTAAACAGAGTTGCAGGAAATAAAAGTGATAAAGCGACAGTAACTCGTGTAAATAACCGTAGTTGGCATGGTGTGTGGTATTTATTCCCTGGATTCTTTCAAGGGCTAGGTGACGGTATGAAGTTCTTAACCAAAGAACATATGGTACCAAATAAAGCTGACAAATTGATCTATGAATTGGCACCATTCCTAATAATTTCTTCAACCGTTATGATTCTTGGATTTTTACCATTCGGTTCAGGAATTTATGCCGCTGATCCAGAAATGTCAGTATTATTCGCATTTGCTATTTTTGGTATAGCCCCATTGGGGGTTTTCTTTGCAGGTTGGTCTTCAAATAACAAATATTCTCTTCTTGGGGGCATTCGTAGTGCTGCTCAATTAACTGCATATGAAATTCCATTATTAATCACAATTCTATCTGTGTGTGTATTGTCTGGAAGTTTAAACATAATTGAAATTATTGATTTCCAATATGGTTCAGGCGTATGGAACTTCTTCTTAATTCCCCTCGGTTCACTTCTATTCTTAGTCACAATGATTGCTGAAGTTGAAAGGATTCCTTTTGATATGCCTGAAGCAGAAGCAGAATTAGTTGAAGGATGGTGGACTGAATATGGTGGAATGAGATGGGGACTATTATTTGCATCTGAATATCTACGTTGTTATGCTGCTTGTATCCTTATGGCTCATTTCTTCTTTGGAGGTTATCATGCACCATTTGCTAATTTCATTGGTGATTTTGGCGCTTTAGGTGATGCATACTTAGCAATACCTGGTATTGTATGGGTCTTACTAAAGGCTTGGTTCTTCTTTGCAATTTTCGTGTGGGTTAGAGCAGCATTCCCTCGTATTAGAACAGATCAAATTTTAGAATTAGGTTGGAAATATCTTCTTCCACTATCATTAATTAATCTAGCATTTGCATTCTTACTAAGACTCTATGTATTTGATGGCAATTCATGGGGTCCTGGCTCTGGAATGATTATTCCAGCAGCAATAACATTGATTTCACTAATATTATTTGTAGTTCTTTCGGTTGATGAAGATCCAGACTGGGAAGGACAAAGAATGTCACATACAAGAACTATGACACCTGCGGGAACACACACTATCGGAGAAGATTAAGGAGTTGAGAAAAATGCCAATGCACCCAAGAGCGCAACCAAATTTTAGAAATTTAATTATTCGTCCATTATGGATGTCAATGAAGACAGCATTGAGAACATTTCCCATAATTGGAAAATATTTCCGTAATGAATATCACAACAAACCTGCAACATTACTTGATGAAAATTCAATATTAAGGGTTAAGGAAAACAAATACAATACTCCTGAAAATCAAGAATATACCGCAGATAGAGAATCTAGCGATCTATTTCCCTCTATTTATCGCCCTGTTACAATAATGTATCCTTATGAACGTTTAGAAGATATGGAGCCATGGTTATTTGTACCTGGAGAATATAATGGAAGAATTGGAGTAATTTGGGAAACTTGTACAGCATGTCGATTATGTGTTTCTATTTGTCCGAATGATTGTTTGCATATGACAACAGAATTACGTGTAGATGTAATGGAAACAAAAGAAGGGGATAATGCAGGCTTAGGAAAGGACCTTGAAATAGGCAGTTGGGCTGCTATGCCTCTAAAGGCGGGTATAAAAGAAAATGAAGATTATGATGTGTTTACTGCGCACAAAGGACCTAGTGAAGATTATCGATTTGGAGAAATTATTGATTTATCGGGAGATAATGCAAAGATTCGTTGGAATGATTCTGGATCTGAAGCAGAAGTCTCAACATCAACATTGTATCCAGCGGATGATCAAATTGTCAGTGGCAGAATTGACATAGGAAGATGTATGTTTTGTGGACTATGCATGGAAGCATGTGATTTCAGTAGTTTCTTTATGACAAATGAATATGATGGCATGTCTGGTTTCACAAGACAAGATCTATGGTTTGATGCTACAAGAACAAGAGTATTACCATCTCAACATCAAGAAGCAGTAGATGCTGAACTAGCAAAACGTGCAGCAAAAGAAAGAGCAAGAAGGGAGAAAAAAAGAGCTAAAGCAGAGGCATAGATATGAGTGTAGTTGAGAATGTTATATTTTTCCTATTTGCAATAATTGCAATAGGTGGTTCACTTGGAACTGTCTATGCAAAAAAAGTTGCACATTCTATGATGTCTCTAATTTTTGCATTTATGGCAGTAGCAGGAGTATTTATTCTTCAAGAAGCTGAATTCCTTGCAGCAATTCAAATTTTAGTTTATTTGGCAAGTGTTATGCTAGTGGTTTTATTTGGTGTAATGCTGACTAGAACACAAATCATGGAGGATTTTGAATGAAAATGATATCTACTCTTGTGAGAATTGGCATCTTGGTTGCCACTATTTTCATATTTTTAACAGTAAGTGATTCTTCAAACTGGGAAGATTCAATATCTGGTGATTCTTTAGATAATTTAGACTTTGCAACAAGCATGTTAGTTGATTGGGGGTTCCTTGTAATATTAATTGGTATTCTGCTTTCAATGGCAATGGTTGGTGCTGCTTACCTAGTTCGTGATGAACGTAAAGAAAACTTGATTTGGGGCGGAGGTGATTCAAATGATTGATCCATCATGGGTTGCAGGATTGGGAGTCATCATATTTGCTATTGGATTATGGGGTGCTTTTACCAGAAAGAATGCAATTATTGTATTGATGTGTATTGAATTAATTCTTAATGCTGTAAATCTTAATTTTGTAGCAGGAGCAGCTCATTTCGGAGATGAATTAGGTTGGATGTATGCAGCATTTGCGATTGCAATTGCCGCAGCAGAAGTAGCAATTGGTTTAGCTATATTTTTATCATTATATTCTAAACACGGCACTATCTCATTAGATGAATTAGAATTATTAAAAAATTGAGGTTTGAACATGAGTAGTGAAATTTCTGTAGAATTTTGGGTTGCGACAATCCCATTTGTCCCATTACTTACCTTCCCGATTATTCTATTCCTTGGACAATATTTCAATGGTAAAGATTGGTGGAAAAATACCCTAAAAGAAGGTGGTGTTATTTCCTTAATGTCTATGGGTATTGTACTAATTTTAACTTCAATGGTTGTTGCTCAATTCATTGGAGAAATGCATCATGGCCAAGGATTAGATATTATTGATTGGATCACATTTGATGTATTAAGATCTGATGGGATGACTAATGGAGTTAATTTAGGATTTGGAATCTTTGTTGATCACATCTCTTTAATGTTACTTTTCGTGGCTTCTTTCCTATGTTTCCTCATCAATTGGTTTTCAATTGGATATATGAACACTGATAAAATAAATGACAATAGAAATCATAGATTTTATGCTGAATTCCTAATATTTTGTTCGGGAATGCTAGGTATGGTATTAGCAGATAATTTCCTTTGGTTGTTTATTTTCTGGGAAATAATGGGGCTTTGTTCTTATCTTTTAATTGGATTTTATTATGAAAAACCATCTGCTGCTGCTGCCGCAAAAAAAGCATTTTTAACTACTCGTGTTGGTGATGTTTTCCTAATGATTGGATTAATAATAATGTGGAACATATACGGTTCATTAGAATTTGATATTATTTTCGGATGGAATTATTTCACAAACCCTGTTGATATGACCTTGCTTAAGACTGCTTTAATTTTGATGTTTATTGGAGCTGTAGGAAAATCTGCACAATTCCCGCTTCATGTTTGGTTACCTGATGCAATGGAAGGACCTACTCCTGTTTCCGCTTTAATTCATGCAGCTACAATGGTTAACGCTGGACTTTACTTAGTTGCTAGAATGTTTCCAATATTTACTGGAACTGCGGACGGTGGTTTAGTTGGTGATCTTGCAGATGTTGCAATTATCATTGCGATAATTGGAGGTATTACAGCATTTATGGCAGCAGGAATCGCATTTGTTCAAAATGACATTAAGAAAGTTCTTGCATATTCAACTATGAGTCAATTAGCATATATTTTCACAGGTCTTGGAGCAGCATTATGGTTCGCTAGTAAGGGAAAACCAGAATTAGCATTGTTTGCATTAGGTGCCTCATTATTCCACCTTTTCAACCATGCAATGGCCAAAGGTATGCTATTCATGGCTTCAGGTTCTGTTATTCATGAAATGCATCATGCACATCACCATATTTCACACGGTGAACACGAAGGTTTTGATGCTCAAGACATGACTAATATGGGTGGACTAGCTTCTAAATTACCAATTACTTCAACTGCAATGGCAGCAGGTTCAATGAGCATTATAGGAATCCCACTAATTGGTGGTTTCTGGTCAAAAGAAGGAATTATTGCAAAAATTTGGAAGGCTGCAATTTATGATGGTGGTTATTTACTATTTATACCTGCAATTTTATTATTAATTTCTGCAGGGATGACTGGTTTTTACATGAGTAGAATGTGGTTTATGACTTTCGCTGGAAAACCAAAAACAAAAGTTGCGGAATATGTCCATGAAGAAACTCCATGGATTAAATTCCCGCTAGTAATTTTAACATTCATGACACTAGGAGGAATAGTATTTGCATCTCTACACTTTGTTAGTTGGGTATCTGAAGGGCACGCATTCCATTATGATTTAATTTATGAAATGAAACATGCATTTTTAGCAATGGATAAAGATGGTGTAATTGATTCAACTTTCTTAATATTAACATGGGCTACTATTGGCTTATCTTCATTAATTGGTCCAATTGTAGCAATGTCATTATATGGTGGAAGGCTAAAAGAAGGAGAAAATGCAATTCCAACAGTTTCTTGGCTAGTTAAACTATCTGGAATAGTCAGAAACAGATGGCAATTTGATAATAGTGTTTTAGCCAATTCAGGACTTGCTGAAGCATTGAGAAGAAGATTATATTTTGATGACTTTTACGATTGGATATGTATTAAACTAGTAGTCCCAATTGGAATTGGTGCTGCATTGTTTGACAAGAAAGCTATTGATGGAGTAATAAAAGGTATTGAATCAGGCAGTCAATCTGCAAGTACCTGGATTAGAAAATTAACTACAGGATCTGCTAGAGATTACATTATGATGGTTGCTTTAGGTTCTCTTATGTTTATAGGATTAATTTGGGGGATGGTATAATGGCCGAAAATAAAACAAAATTAAATGATGGAATGTATGTCATCGGAGGGTTATTTATCGCAATTTCAGTACTAATGTTTGCATCTCCAAATATGCCATCTATGGAAAATGATTGGGTTACATTACCACTAATTGGCCTTCCTATCTTAGGGTCATTGTTACTTATGGGATTTGCTTCTGCAGTTCCTGCTTGGAGAAAAGAAAGTATCTCTGAAACTATCAAATATGCCTCATTGGGTATTGCATTAATTGTTCTCATCATTACAACTCTAATGATGACTGATATTCTAATGAATGTTCATTGGGCTAATATCACATTCAATCAATACATGTATGAAGTGGAATATAACTGGATTAATTCTATTGGAGCAGAATGGCATGTAGGTATTGATGGATTATCAATGCCAATGGTTTGGCTCACTGCTCTTTTAGTACCAATTACAATTATTACCACTTGGAATGAAAAGAAACCTTGGTATTATCATCCTTTACTAATTTTAATGGGTGGTTGTTTAATTGGTGTCTTTGTATCTCTTGATTTCTTTATGTTCTACGTATTTTGGGAACTTACTCTTGTACCAATGTTCTTCCTAATCCTAAATTGGGGAGGAAAAGAAAGAAAATATGCAGCACAGAAATTTTTCATCTATACTTTTACAGCATCAATTCTAATGCTTTTAGGAATTATTACTCTTTACTTATTACAAGATCCTTCAACAGCAAATGCTAGTATCACTGGAAGAACATTTGATATGCACGACATGATTCAAAATGCACAAGAACAAGTTATTTTAGGAAATATCTGGCTTGGTGCTGGTGTTCAAAAATTATTGTTCGTATTATTTATGGCAGGATTTTTAGTTAAACTTCCAGTTGTTCCTTTCCATACATGGTTGCCAGATGCACACGTTCAAGCACCAACTGGAGGTTCGATGTTACTAGCAGGTGTAATGCTAAAAATGGGGGCATATGGCATGTTCAGAATTCCAATTTCAATGTTCCCTCATGCATTAGTTGAATTTCAAATGGCATTAATGATAATTGGAATGATTAGCCTATTTTATGGTGCATGGGTTTGTCTTGGACAAACCAATCTAAAACGTATGGTTGCATATTCATCGGTTTCACATATGGGAATTATTTTGTTAGGTATTGCTAGTTTACAGCCACTAGGGTTCGCTGGCGCAATCTTCATGATGTTCGCACATGGATTAATTTCACCAATGCTATTCGGTGTAGCTGGTGCTTTCAAGCATCATTACCATACATTAGAAATCGGATCAATGAGAGGTATGGCAAAACATAGTCCATGGTTAGCAGGAAATATGATGTTTTCATGGATGGCAAGTCTTGGTTTACCTCTACTAGCTGGTTTTGTCGCAGAGGTTGCTGTATTAGTCGCATTATGGTTTGAATTTGGATGGTGGGTAATCATTCCAGGAATTACCCTAGCAATTACCGCTGCCTATTACCTATGGAGTATGCAAAGAACAATTTTTGAAGGTGGAGAAAAAACAGAACCACCAAAATCATTAGGCGATGAAAAACCAAGAGATATTGCTCTTTCAGAAAATATCGGATTAATCTCTTTAGCAATATTAATTGTAATTTTTGGAATATTCCCATTCATATTCTTTGAAATGATCTCAGGGTATAGTAGCGAATTAATTAAACAAATGTTAATGGATGAAATCATAGGAAGGTGGTGATAAAATGGCAGTTGATGTATTAAGTGTAAAAGGTGGTTTGTTATTACTTCCTGAAATGGTGTTATTAACAGGTATACTAGCATTATTTTTCATAACTAATCTAGGTGATGCTAAAATTAGAATTCCATTAACTCGTTTAAGAATCCCCGCACTTCTTGGTGGTAATAGATTCAAATGGAATTCAGATCCAAGAATTCCTGGTGTTGTCACTATTTTTACTCTAATATTTGCAATTGGTATGTTGCTCCAATCTCTTGGTGATGATTGTGCAGATATAATGCAAGGTTTCTGTTCAGAAACAACAATTCTTACAACAACGGGAAATAACCCTGTACATTTAATGAAACTAGATTCATTTAGTAGGCTCTTTGAATTGATGTTTTTCCTTACACTATTGTTAGTAAGTGCAGCGAGTATTAACAGATTACAAGCAGATTCAAATCCAAGTAATGATGATTTAGAACAATTACTAGATAATCGAAGACAAGTTGACTTCTATCTATTAATACTTATTTCAGGTCTTGGAATGACTATTGTGGCAATGTCTATGAATTTATTTGTATTATTTGTCGGGCTGGAATTAGCAAGTCTTCCGATATATGTCATGGTTGCTTTCCATAAAGAAACCAAAGCAGGTTCTGAAGCAGGTGTGAAATATTTCATTACTGGTGCTATTTCTTCTGCTGTAGGATTATATGGGATGTCATTACTATATCTCTGGTCTGGAAGTTTACAATTAACAGTTCTTGAAGCAGCATGGTCTGCTATGGAAACTCCTGAAGCACTTCCATTATTTGGAATAAGTTTGCTATTAGTTGGTTTTGGATTTAAAATCAGCGCAGTACCATTCCATTTTGTTGCACCTGATGCCTATGCTGGCGCATCTAGTCCTGTTGCAGCACTTCTAGCAACGGCATCAAAAACACTAGGATTCATTGGTTTAATGCGTATTTTAATGATTATCACATTACCAGAGACTGGAGATACAGCAGTATGGATGTTTGCATTTGGAATATTATCTGTTGTAACTATGACTTGGGGTAACTTAGCAGCATTAGGTAGTGAAAATCCAAAACGTATGCTTGCATATTCGTCGGTTGCTCATGCAGGATATATGATGGCCGCGTTAGTAGCTGTAGCTGCTTGGAGAAGTGGAAGTTTTGCTGAAACGAATAATAATGGAATTATGGCTGCTGAATTAATTGTTGGTGCAGTTATTTTCCATCTCTTTGTATTAATTAGTTTCAAGATTGGAGCATTCATGGTAATCTCACACTTGGAAACAGAAAGTGATGTAAAAGATATGTCAAGTTTACATGGATTAGCAAAAAGAGAACCAATAATTGCCACATCTATGTTTGTATTTATGTTAGCATTAGCAGGGGTCCCTCCTCTTGCTGGGTTCATGTCAAAATTCCTAATGGTTACAGGTATTGTTCAAGTCGCTTCAGCAGATGTATTAGTAAATACTAATGTGGATCTTGTCCCTACTATCTTAGGCATGCATTGGACATTTTTCTTGGCAATTGCAATTTTTATCAATAGTGCAATAAGTCTCTATTATTATCTTAGAATTGGTGTTTTAATGTTCTTTGAAGAATCTTCAACAAGACTTCCGTTACCAAAAGTTTCAACTTTAAGATTTGTAATTTTTGTATGTGCTATTGGAACTATATTTTTCGGAATAAGTTCCGATTGGCTAGTAGATTCGGTAACTAATGCCGCATCAGCATTATTTACAGACTCATAAGCATCTTGTTTAAATCAAGGTGTTGAGACGGCAAACCATGGGCAGACGTTTTCAAGAGAAGGTCGACAATGAAGAATTAGCAAGACTTGAATCTGATGTTGGTCCAATAAGAGTTTTAATGCCAAATATAAAAATCAATGAAATGTTTGCCATTGCTGACAATATTCTTGGAGGAAGAAGAGTAAGTGTAATTTGTGCTGATGGGAAAACAAGAATGGCAAGAATTCCTGGAAAAATGCGTAGAAGACAATGGGTTCGTGAAGGTGATTTAATTATTGTATGGCCTTGGGACTTTCAAGATAGTAAAGCAGATGTTAAACATAGATATTCTAAAACTCAAGCAATTTATTTATCAAGAAAGGGTGTTTTACCTGAAATTGTAGATTTATTTGGTTCAGGCGAGGAATTACAAGAAGAAACTGATGATAGTGGAATTTGGAGCGATTCCCCTAAAAATACTAATTCAGAAGATGATGAAACTAATGATGACAATACTGAATCTAATGACGATGAAGATATTAATTCCGATGATATCGATGATTTGTTTGGATGATGGTAATCTATGGTAGATCCTGAGGACTTAAATGAGCCATTTCCGCAATCTTGGGATGATTTAGTTAATGAATTTGGAGAAATTGAAGAAAATATTAGAAAAAAGAAAAGAATCTCTCGTAAATATGAGTCTAACCATTTAAAAGACCCAGGTCAACGTTGGAAATGGATGGTTGAGCCAAAGTATAAACAAATGTTCAATGAAATAGAGCAGAAAATCCAAGGGGCGATTGGTACTGGAAAATTTGAATGGGTAGATCGTAGAGTCTTTGACCAAGTATTTGACAGAATGACTTTGCTTGGAGTGTATAAACTAATGCAAGCAGGAGAAATTGGTCAAATTAATTGGCCAATAGCAAGAGGTAAAGAAGCTCATGTATTTCATGGACTTGGAGTAGATGGAGTAATTGCAGTAAAAATATTTCATACATCAAATGCTGTTTTCAAAAACCTAATAAAATATATTGAAGGTGACCCTCGATTTGGTGGATTAAAAAGAAAACATCGTGATTTAGTTACTGTTTGGGTTCGTAAGGAACATCGTAATTTGCTTAGAATGAGAAAGTGTGGACTTAATGTTCCTGAACCAATGGGAATCCATCAAAATATTTTGGTAATGTCATATATCGGAAATGAGGAGAGACCTGCACCACGTCTTCGTGATGTTAATATTGAAAACCCAGAAAAAGTATTTGAAAAGTTAAAAGATTTTATCCGTATTTGTTGGCATGAAGCCAAATTAGTGCATGCTGATTTTTCTGATTACAACATTCTTTGGCATAATGATGAACCGATAGTTATTGATGTGGGCCAAGCTGTTTCAGATAAACACCCACATGCAAAAGAATTCCTAGTTAGGGATGTCCAAAGGTTAATTGATTGGGGTGCTAAACAAGGTCTTGATTTTGAATTAGCTGAAATAATGTATGATATTCTTAATTAATTGATTTAGAAACATCTTCATCAAAACCGCGTACCATCCAAAAAGAAAATAATAGACCAATTATTATTTGTAACATTGCAAAAACTAATATTGCATCTCTCAAACTAAGATAATTTTGATCTACAAAAATACTTGCTAAAAAAGCTGATGCTGAATTAAAAAGTGCCATGAGCCATAAATCTGTTCCAAAAACACGCCCTCTCCATTCATCTGGAACCCTCTCTTGTAACATTACATTAGATAATACCCAATTCGAACCACTTGCTGCATGTGAAAAAATAATTAAAGAAATAGACAGCATGGTCCATTCCAATAATCCAAATATGAAGTAAAATATTCCACTAACACTAATCAATAAACCAATAAGATATTTCCATTTCTCTCTATCTTTAAACAATGATCTTGAAACAAGTGGACCGACTCCAACACCAATAGCCCTTGCTAAAAACATGACTCCAACACCAATAGCAAAATCATCAAAACCAATATTATCTCCTACTAATACAATTAAAAATACTAATCCTCCTCCTCCTATTGTCCAAATTGACTTAGCAAAAACTAACCTCAAAACTTCTTTTTTTCCTGAAATATACTTCCAACCATAAAAAATATTTTTTATTCCATTTTTAATAATTGAGCCTTTTTCTTTTTCTTGATTATTTTGAGGTATCTTAATTGAATAAATAAATAATGCTGCAATTACAAAACTTATAGCATCTACAATAAATGCAATATTTACTCCATACTTTGCAGTTACAAATCCCCCTAAAGCACACCCTAAACCAAGCATAGCAGACCATGTAGCAGTATCAATTGCATTTGCAGTTAACAATTCATTTTCCTTCACAATATTAGGAAGTGCTGCTCTAGATGCAGGCACTTCTAAAGCATGTAATGCCATTAATAAAATTACAAATATATAAATTAGAATTAAATTTTCAGTATTATTTGCAAAAATCAGCCCTAAAGCAACTAAAGCGCTAATTAAGTTTGCAATTATCATTATTTTTTTACGACTATACATGTCTGCTAACATTCCAGTAAATGGTTGTGGTAATGAAAAAGCCAGCATCCTTAATGCCATAATTCCTCCTAATGCTAATTCTGAACCTGTTATCTCTATCACTAATACAAAAACAGCAATTGTGTTAAACCATGTTCCTCCATTGGAAATTAAGAATGAAAGCCAAAAACGCGTGTATGTTGGATTTTTCCTTAATAGCTCAAAATAACCTACTTCTAATTCATCTAAAAGGCTCGAATTTTTAGAAACTTGGACATTTGCTTCTGCCATTAATCAATCCTGAGAAGGACTTGCCTTAACAAGTTGCTAAAAAAAAAACATCGCGATGTTCAAAACTAATGTATATGTCAGCACCGAATATGGAGAGCAGCCTCAAGATCCCAAAAAAGAGGATCGCAATGATTATTGGGAAAGGAGGAGAGACAAAACGCATGCTTCATGAAAAAAGTGGTTGTAAATCAATTGTAATAGATTCAGAATCTGGAGATGTAATCATAACATGGGGAAAGCCTGGTTCTTTTGACCCATTAATGATGATGAAATTACCAGATGTCATTAAAGCAATTGGAAGAGGTATGAATCCAAAAAAAGCAATGTCTTTACTTGATGATGAAATGTTATTTGAATTAATTGAATTGAAATCATTTGTGGGTAAAAAAGCAAATCAACAACGTAGAATTAGATCAAGGATTATTGGTTCTGAAGGTAAAATACGTAAAAGAATTGAAGCATTAACTAATTGTGAACTTACTGTTTACGGAGGTACAATCGTAATAATTGGAGATGATATAGGATTACCTATGGCTAGTGATGCAATAAAAAGTCTACTAAATGGTGCAGAACATGGGCCTGTATTGAAAAAGCTTGAAGTTGTACGTAAAAAACATAGAATTTCTTCTAAATCTCTTGAATCTATTGAAACAAAAGAAACATCTCTTGGATTTGAACATTTAGTTCCAGGATTAAGCAATATTGCAGAAAGAAGAAATCGTAAATATAAAAATTCACAACCAGACATCAATAATGAAGAAGATTTGGTAGAACTAATGTCGCTAAGTGATGATGAAAATATTGATTGGTCTGAAGAATAATCACTCGGATGTTTTCCGATTAATTATTATGGAAACACATAAACCACTAATTAGTAAAGAAATTAATGATGGAGTGAAACTTGAAACTATTCCTACAACTTGTTCTCCATCTGCTCCTGCAACAATCAAATAACGGTCATTATTACTTTCATCTCTTTCATCAATTATTTCACTTGAATCAATTAATACTCGAACATCCCATTGTCCTCCACTAGTCAATGAAAAGGTCCAATCAATATCATGTACTAAATCAGTCATACTTCCAATAGGTATTGTTTCTGTACTAATTGTTGTCCATTCAACATCAGAATTTCTATCTGCGGGTGCTATTTGTAAAATCGCCTCAAATGAATCTGAAAATGGTTCATTTGAAACTATTGAAGACGATAATGTGAACACTTGTCCACTTCCAGTTCGAACAATCAATCTATCTAATTGAGTGAAGTCCCAAGAAAGGTCAACCCCTGGTAAAATTGTTACAAACATCGGATCTGTAATTTTCTGATTACCTGCATTATCTGTGATCGTTGTTCTGAGCATTAAATATTGATTTTCTTTAAAATCCCAAATTATTCCAGAAAGTAATGCCGAAAATGTTTGTAAGTCCTCACCAATTGTAGTTGAAAGTGATGTCCATCCATTTCCATCATCGGGAGCATTGCCCGTGCCGTCTAAATCGAAGCCATATTCGATGAATGTGTTACTAGAGTCAATTCCTGAATTGACATCAGAACTCATAAACGAAATTGGAATATTTTGAACAGTACTAGTTGTTATTTCTGGAATAGTCCAACCATGAAAATTTGGATTTAAAGTATCAACATTTAATGAAAAGTTTACAATATCTCCTTGATTTCCTAATAAATCAATAGCTCTGAATTGTAAAATTAATTCTCCATAACCAACTGGAATTGAAGCACTACCTGATGAGGAAATTGACTGCCAACCTAAACCATCAGGCAATATTTGATACTCATATGAATCTGCACCAACACCACCATTATCAGTGACACCAACATTGAGATTAGAAACGTTTACTTCATTTGTAGATATCCATTCACCTGAAGAAATAGAAGTAGTAATTCCATTCTGATTATATTTTAAACTTGGAGTCCCGATTGTTGGCCCTGTTCTATCTATTCCAATATATACTGTTGCTGTTGCCACATTAGAATCTTGATCTTGAACCGTCAATACAGGGTTGTAAACTCCCTCTGTTAATCCTCCAATAATGTCCCATCCCCAATTATATGGGCTTACATCAGGTGAAGGACTTCCTCCAGGTACATTTGATAATGAGGCAAAATCAAGGTTATCATCACTAGCGTCCCAAGAAAATTCAAGTGTTTCACTTTCTGCTAATGAAAACCATGCTCTAGAAGATGGTGTTAAACCATCCCCTAACTGAGGACTACGAACAGAAAAATCTGAAATTACTGGATTTGAGCGGCCAGAAGTACTTTCATTGGCATCTAATTTCGAATCTAAGTTCGATGATTCTTCTAAAGATATCATGCCAGCATATGTGTTGAAAAATAAAATGATCCCTAAAAAAAGGACTAGTGAACGCGCATGTTTTGACATCGGAACAAATACACCAGAGCGTACAACCGCTTCAATACTTGCGTTCAATTAAGGCATTATCATACAAAAATCACATTTAATCATCAGTACCAAATATGCAAATATTGTTACCAAGGTTAATGTGCAACATTTAACCTAGTGGTATTATGGGACCAAAGAAGTTTAGTTCAATTGTAATAATTTTTATGTTAGTTCCATTATTATCTACAATACTTACAGTTGCTCATGCTGCAACTGTTGAGGGAGTAAGTTTCACTAATGATTCAATTACAATTACTCCTGAAAACCCTGTAGCTGGTACACCAATTTCAATCAAATCAACTTTGAATAATAGTAATAATGAAGTTACAGAAGTAGATGTCTATTTTTACAAAAATACATATGAAGCAGGAAACCCATGGAAAATCCAACACATGTCTCTTGATGCAAGTGATGGAATAACAGACTCTCAAACAAATATTACGGTAATTTGGCAAGATGTAAATATTAATGATCAAGGAATATATGTCCAAATATTAGATTCTGTATCTGATACTTTTTCAAATCCTGTTTTCAAACCATTTGCAGTTCAAGGATTACCAGATTTAATTATTGAAAATGTTGAGATTTCACCAAACGATAATCTTCATGAAAATGATTTGTTTTTTGTAAATGTTTCAATTTTAAATCAAGGTACATTAATATCTAATCCAAATAGTGTTTCTCTTATTATTGAAGGTAGTGGAATAAGCAAAAGTAGTACACTTGAATCACTAGATGCTGGCTTATCTACAATTATTTCTTTTA
The DNA here is from genome assembly GCA_002699515.1 of Methanobacteriota archaeon. GTDB lineage: Archaea > Thermoplasmatota > Poseidoniia > Poseidoniales > Poseidoniaceae > MGIIa-I. The sequence goes on along the minus strand of PAAW01000006.1, from coordinate 3,308 downwards.
ATTCTACAGCTCCACAAACAGGCACTTGGACAATACAAATTGCTGTTGATTCTAATTATGAAATTGATGAACTAAGTGATCAAAATAACAATTGGAATGGGTATTTAGTAATTACTGATGTCCCTGATATGTATTTCTTAAACGAACTCGTTGTAACCACGACTGGGGATTCTGATGCTTCTGTAAATGGCCCCTGGACATTATCTACAATTATTGTCGCAACTGAACCAAGCAATATTGGAGAAGATACAAATATTATACCAATAGAAATTCTACTTATAGATTCTACAGATGAAAGTGAAATTCATCTTTTTGAAAATATAATTTGGAATTCTGATACAAATCAACAAGAAGTTACATTAGAATTTGATTATGAGGATATAAATTCATTTTCAATTGGTACACATGATGTTTCCTTAATTATTGATTCAAATGTTGAACATAATGGGGATAATAGTAACGACATCATTAGTTCTACATTCCAATTAGCAGATTCACCAAATATTATTATCGAGATTCAAGAACCTCCAAATGATGTGATAAATATTGAAAGTAATTACACATGGTATGTTAATATCCAAAATACAGGTCAAGTTGTATCATCAGGGACATTATCTGCAAATTGGAGAGGTTCTTCTTATGGTCCTTTTGAACTAAGCCTTAATCCTAATGTTTTAGAAACAATACCTATTGAAGTTGAAACGGGATTAACTAAGGGAGAACAAACATTTAGTGTTTTGTGGCAACCAGATACTGCTTGGATGGATTCTAATAATTTAGATAATACAGATCAAGTTTCAATGAATGTAGATATTCCATTTGTAGTAAATTTTGATTTGTATAGTCTTAACATCACCCCAAGTCAACCATATATCATGGATACTAATCATAATCTTCAAATCGATGTTGAATCTTCAGATTCTGGAAGTCAAACAATTGAATGTAGAAATGATGACGTACTAATTGATTCGGAAATATTGACATTTACAGAGCAAGATAAAATAGAACCTTTTGAATGTGATTTTACTCCAAATTCTACAGGACTATATCAATTAAAATTGATTTTTGTAGAGGGGAATGGACAAGATTATACAATGACTTTGCAAATTGATCCACCTGATTCATTATTAAATATTGAAACTGAAGATTCAACTGATTTCTTAAAATTATTAATCCCATTTACACTTGTGTTAATTATTGCTTTAGTTGCAGGAGTGATTTTAACAAGACAAAGAATTGATTTGTCTAACGTAATCTATGTGGATATTGAAAATGATGGATATGACCCTGAAGAATTGAATATTTCTATTGGAGACAAAGTAATGTGGACAAATTATGATGAAGAAAACAAACATACTGTATCTGCTAAGTCTCTTGATGAAGAGGGGCAATTACTATTCCATTCTGGTGATCTTGAAGACCATGATGAATTTTTGCACGAATTTAATACTAAAGGTAAATTCCAATATGGCTGCAAATACAATCCAAAATTTAGTGGTGTTGTAAATGTCTTTACAGATGAAGATGAAGACTTAGATGTAATCATAAAAGGATCTACTCAATTTGCCTCAGATATCGCAGATATGGGCTTTAAAGAAGATCAATTAGAATCTGATTGGGATGAACGTATTGTTGAAGCTGAAACTGAGGTTGAAAATGTACGTTCAAAACAAGAGGCAGAATTACTTGAAGATGAAACTATAGACATTACAGTTGAAGATGAAGATATTGTAATGAGGATAGTGGATGAAGATTCCGAATTAATTTCTCAAAGAGGAAAACAAATTGAAAATATGGATGACATATTAGCCTCGAAGACTGATTTAAAGGCACTTAAGGATGAAGATGTGGAATTTACAGCAAGTGATGCTGGAATGAGAGCTGAACTATATGCATTAACTGGTGAAGAAGGAGTTATGCCAGGAGATAATGTTAAAATTGGCTTAGGAACTAATAAAGAACACCTTGAAGGTAAAGGTGAATTTGTAGGAAATCAATTACCAAATATTGAAACTGACTTTACATTTGATGATTCTGATGATGTAATCCATAAAGAGGTTCAAAAAACTGTAGAAGAGATTGAGGAAATTACTGAGGAAGTAGAAGAACACACGGAAGAATCTACAGAAAAAACAGCAGAATGTGGTGGTTGTGGAGCAGACATACCGATAGATGCAAAATCATGTCAAATATGTGGAGCAAAGTTTGAATAATGCTCGTCAGCACTCATAGGGTTCGTCATCACCATAAGGCTCGGCTGACCCTCTTCGCTTCATTCGAGCAAAATATTCGAACAATTCATCATTCATCAATTATATGTATGAATTTTTAATTTTTAGGCGTTGGTTTCAAGCATAAGAAAGAATTCGGGTAGTTTGATGAAAGGAACAAATAGAGTCATCACGTTAATTCTTATTTCACTAATTGTTTCTACTTCTGCTGGTTGTTTTGGGCTAGTACCTATGAGAGAATCTCTAGAATTAATGAGGGGTGAACCCTTAATTGTTGAAATTGATGAAAAAACAAATGTCAGTTATACATTCCAATCTGCACAATCAGAATCTTATCAAAATACATCCACTTTCGAAGTTACAGAAAGTGTTTCTGAATTGATTATTTATGTACGTGTTTCAATGCCAGATCCTTTAGATATTTCTAAAGAGATTCGAGATATTATTGAAGACACAACAGATGTGAATATCACGTCATTTAGTTGTGCTACTAGATTTGTACATGTCAAAATAATTAATTCTGTGGGAGATATTTTCTATGAAAAAGAAGCTTGTGAATCAATAGAACCTATTGTAGAAGTACATCGTCCTCCTTTAGCACCTGGAATTTGGACTTTAGAAGTGGAAGCAAGAGGTTATGGATTTAATATTTTTGAAGTTGTCGAAGCAAAAGATAATTTTGCAGCGATCATCACTGTTACTTCTGAATGTGTTAGTTTTACAGAAAGTGATTGTGTTGTTGAAGAAATAAATTAAGTCAAGGAATCAGTACACACGTGTTTACGTGAACAATTTCTACATTTACCGATTTGCTGATGATTTCTTTCTGCCCCACCCTCTACGGTTAATCTTTGAATTTCTTTCAAGTGTTCCATCAATAAATTTCTATGTTCTTCATTCCATTCAATTGGAAAAGCAATTTCAGAACCATAACGTAATGCTCCATAAGGTGGTGTTCTTCCAGTAGATGATTCAATAAGATGAATATAAGCAAGCAATTGTATTTTATGACTTAAATGAGGTTCATTAGGTATTTTACCTGTTTTTTGTTCTACTGGTATGAAGTCCCCCTCAATA